>JADZBU010000096.1 GCA_020851955.1 Chromatiaceae bacterium
ACCCGGATCGCCTCGGCGCGGTCGAGGTCCGCCAGGGTGACCGGGGCCTCTCGCGCCCCCCAGGCCGGATCATCCAGCAGGACACCGCGCATCACGCCGGGCAGCACTCCTGCGCTCAGTGGCGGCGTGACCCAGGTGCCGTCGAGCTTCAGGAAGATATTGCTGCGCGCCCCCTCCGTCACCCACCCGGCCCGGTTATGGAACAGCATGTCGAAGGCGCCCTGGCGCACCGCCGCGGCGATGGCCCGGTCATAGCGGGCGCGCCAGGTCGTCTTGTGACCCAGCAGCGGGTCGTCCTCGTCCACCGGCGCGGGGGCGATCAGCAGGCCCAGCGGCCCGGGGGGCAAATCGTCGAGGGGGGAGGCAGCCAGCTCGTAGCCGCCATCCTTATGCAGTATCAGCTTGAGGCGAAAGGGGATGCCCGCCGTCAGGTTAGCCACCCGCGCCGCCAGGGCCTGGCGTATGTCCGCCGGCCCTAACCGGAATCCCAGGTAATCCGCGCTGCGCCCAAGTCGCGCCAGATGACGCTCCAGGTGACGAACACCCGCCTCGCGGCTGGCATAGAGGGTCTCGAAGAGGCTGAAACCCGGGTCGAGTTCGGTGAGGAAACGCGCCTTCAACTGGCACTCGTCGTATTCCGCCTCGGCCCGGCTGTCGCTGACGATGCCGGCCCCGATCCCCAGGCATCCCGGTCGCGGCGCCCGGATCGACGAGCCCAGCGCCGGGGCGCCGAGGGTTAGGGTGCGGATGGCCACGGACAGGCAGAAATCCCCGCAGGCGGCCGCCGCCCGCTCGCCCGTCGGCGGCTCGATCCAGCCGATGGCCCCGGTGTAGAGGCCCCGGGGCCGGGTTTCGAGTGCCCTGATCCAGTGCAGGGTGCGGTGCTTGGGCGCCCCGGTAATGGAGCCGCAGGGGAAGGTGGCCCGCAACACCTCGGGAAAGCTCACCGTCGGCGGCAGTTCGGCCTCGATGGTGGAGGTCATCTGCAAGAGGGTCGGGTGGGTTTCCACCGCGAACAGGTCCGGCACGCGCACGCTGCCCGTGCGCGCCACCCGCCCGAGATCGTTGCGCAATAGATCGACGATCATGAGATTTTCGGCCCGAGTCTTGGGATCGAGGCTGAGCGCGCGCGCGATCGCCGCCTCGTCCTCGCCAACCCCGGCGCGCGCCGCCGTGCCCTTCATCGGCCTGGCCTGGAGCAGGCCCCCCTGGTGGCGCAGAAACAACTCCGGCGAGCAGGACAAGACCTGTGTCGGTTCGTCCGGATGGGCCCCGGGCGGAAGCGACAGCAAGGCCCCAAAGGCCACCGGCTGGCGTGCGCGCAACCGGCGGTAAAGGCTCAGGGGTGATCCCAGGACGTGGAAGTCGAGGCGATAGGTGTAGTTGACCTGATAGGTTTCGCCGGCGACGATCGCTTCCTGGATGCGGGCCAGGGCGTCATCAAACGCGGCAAGGTCCAGGCTGGGTCGCAGGTCGCAGACGCCGGCGGGCGCCGGGCCGGGCAGCCCATCCGCTACCGGGGCGGCTGGGTCCTCCTCCCCGCCCAGCGCCTCGCGCTCGCGGGCCGCCAGCCAGGCCGCGACCGCCTGACGGGACAGGCGCCGCAGGGAGGAAAAGAGCAGAAAGCGCAAGGCACCGCGCTCCCCCGGCGCCAGCCCGGCGTCGTCCCCGCGCTGGAGACGCACCCCCCACTCGAAATCCGCCAGCACCACCGCATGGCGCCCCGCCCGCATCTCGCCCTCGACCTGGCGCCAGACCTCCTCCAGGCGCGCGGGGTCGTCGCACCGGCACTCGCGCACGAAACCGGTATAGAGCCGGCTCGTCGGCAGGGCCTCGGTGGCGGCACAGTCGTCCAGCAGGGCAAAAACTTCCATCACGACCTCAAATTCCCCGGAAAGCCTTGAGCCGGCTTGCATGGCGCCTGATCCCGCGTAACCTAGAATTTCTCGCCGGCGACGATCGCGGCGCCGGGCTCCGCGGCCGGCACCGGCCGCCCCTTGGCCCGGCGAGCACCAGGCCCCGGCACCGCCCCAGAGGTTATTCTACCCCCATGAATTCCCGTCCCCTCCTCGACCGACAGCGCCTCTATACCATCATCTTCGAGTCCGACACCCCGGCGGGCCGGCGCTTCGACACGGCCCTGCTGGTGACCATCCTGGCCAGCCTGGTGGTGGTGATGCTGGACAGTATCGAGGGCATGCACAGCCAATACCGCGACCTCTTCAATAACCTGGAATGGGCCTTCACCGCCCTCTTTGCCCTGGAATACGGGCTGCGCCTCTACTGCTCGCCCAAGCCCCTGGGCTACGCCTTCAGCTTCTTCGGCCTGGTGGATCTGCTGGCCCTGCTGCCGGCCATCCTCGCCCTGGCCTTCGCCGACGCCCAGTATCTGCTGATCGTCCGGGTCATCCGCATGATCCGCATCTTCCGCATCCTCAAGCTGCGCCAGTACCTGAGCCAGGCCAACTACCTGCTCATCGCCCTGCGCGGCAGCCGCCAGAAGATCATCGTCTTCCTGGTCAGCGTCTCTTCCCTGGTCACGGTATTCGGGGCCCTGATGTATGTGATCGAGGGCCCGGCGCACGGCTTCACCAGCATTCCCACCAGCATCTACTGGGCGGTGGTGACCCTGACCACGGTCGGCTTTGGCGACATCACGCCCAAGACGCCCCTGGGGCAGATGGTCGCCAGCCTGGTGATGATCACCGGCTACTCCATCATTGCCGTGCCCACCGGCATCTTCACCGCCGAACTGACCAATGCCATGCGTCAGGAGGGCCTACTCAAGCACGACTGCCCCCACTGCAAAAAGCACCGTCACGAGGCCAACGCCGCCTTTTGCAGCCGCTGCGGAGGCCCACTCTTTCCCCGGGGGCTCCCGGACGGAAAGGGGGACTAGGTCCCGTACGACACAGCATGACGCACTGACCTGTTTTAATGCCCGCCATGGACTTGTGACGCCCCCGGGACCGGACCCGCCGTCACCACCCCGCATCCTTCCCAGCCGACCCCCGCGAGGCAGCAAGCATGGCGCGCAAACCCGACAATCTGTCATCCCTGGAACTCATGGCCAAGCTCGGCCTGAGCAACGACCGCCAGCAGGACCTGCTGGAAGACGAGCCCCTGGAGGACCTGCGTGGCGACCTCGGCGTCGCCCTGCGCGCGCGTTATCGCCTCTTCAAACGCCGCCACGACTTCGCCCCCGGCGACCTGGTGACCTGGAAGCCGGGGCTCAAGCACAAGCGCTACCCCCGCTATGGCCAACCCGCCGTGGTGCTGGAGGTCCTCGCCACCCCGGTGCTGGACCCCCAGAACGAGGCCGGCGCCACCTACTTCCGCGAGCCCCTGGATGTGGTGGTCGGCGTCCTCTGGGACGAAGGGACCGACCGGGGCGAGCTGATCGCCTTCCACTTCGACAGCCGCCGTTTTCAACCCTGGACCGAGGAGGCCTGACCATGACCCTTATCCGTGACTGCTGGCGCCGTGACCTGAGCGGCCTCACTCCCCAGCAACGCCGCGCCGCCGGCTATGCCGTACGTCTGCTGGGCCTGCCGCGCGACCTCGGCGTGGAACGGATCGACACCAATCAACTGGGTCTCCTGTGGCGCCTGCTCCAGCCCCTGTTCGAACCCCAGGCCCTGGCCAACTACCTCCGGCCGCCCGCGCCGCCGCGCCAGGCCCACGACCCGGAGGGGCTCGACCCCGAGGTCCCGGACGTCGACCGCGACGAGGAGGCCGTGGCCCCCCGGATGAGCGACGAGGATATTTTCACGGTCCTGCGCGTGGCCCTCAAGGAAGAAGAGCTTGGTTTCCATGCCGGGCCGGATCAGATGTATGAGCACCAGGACCTCCTGCTCCGGCGCCTGCGTCGACTGTTCCGGCGCATCCATCCCCTGACCCAGGTCCGACTGGACCGCGCCAACCCCGAGGCGGCCCCGGCCGCGGCCACGGTCGCCCTGCTCGGCGCCAGCCTGGACCTGGAGGGTCCCGCCCTGCGCATTCTCGACTTCCTGGATGAGTTGGTCGCCAGCCCCGACCTGGGCCTACTGCTGCGCCACCGCGGGGAGCGCGCCAGCAGCCGCATCAACTACCGGCGCCTGGGGCCGGTGCTGGATCTGAGCGAGACCGAACTGCGCCGGGCCCTGGCCAAGAACGCCCCCCTGCGG
>JADZBU010000097.1 GCA_020851955.1 Chromatiaceae bacterium
AAGGCATCCGCGAGCAGAAACTTGACCGTGTTGCGTTCATCCTGGCGCAGATAGTGCTCCGCGAAGAGCGCCTGTCCGCCGGTAATGACGGGCAAGGCTTGCCAGCCCAACTGGGCACCCCGCGGCAGGTCCATCAGCAGAAAGTGGTAGGTACTGACCAGCCGCGCCGTGTTTTCGGCGCGTTCCAGGTAACGCGCCAGCCAATAAATGCGTTCAGCAACTCGGGAGAGCATCAGGCTATCTCGCTATCGACGACCCAGGTGTCCTTACTGCCACCACCCTGGGATGAATTAACGACTAGGGAACCCCTTTTCATCGCCACCCGCGTCAGGCCGCCGGCGGTGACGTGAATGTTGCGCCCCTGGAGGATGAAGGGCCGCAAATCCAGATGACGCGGCTCCAGGGAGCCATCGCAGAGTGTCGGCGCCGTGGAGAGTTTGAGCGCGGGTTGACCGATGTAGTTGCGGGGATTGGCGCGCAGCAGGACGGCAAATTCCTCGCGCTCCCGGGCCGTGGATTGAGGCCCGACGAGCATACCATAGCCTCCGGATTCGTTGGCGGGCTTGACCACCATGGTCTCCAGGTTCGCCAGCACCTGATCCCGTTCCGCCTTGATGTGGCAGCGGAAGGTCGGCACGTTGGCCAGCAGGGGTTCTTCCGCCAGGTAATAGCGGATGATATCGGGGACGTAGGAATAGATGACCTTGTCGTCCGCCACTCCGCAGCCCGGGGCATTGGCCAGGGCCACCTTGCCCCGGCGCCAGGCCCGCATCAGACCGGGAACACCCAGCACCGAGGCGGGGTTGAACACCTCCGGGTCCAGGAAGAGATCATCCACGCGCCGGTAGATGACGTCCACCCGGGTCATGCCCTGAATGGTCTGCATATAAACGCAGTCGTCCTGATCCACGCGCAGGTCGGCCCCCTCCACCAGTTGGGCGCCCATGCTGCGAGCCAGGAAGGCGTGCTCGAAGTAGGCCGAATTGTAGATGCCGGGGGTGAGCACGGCGACCTGGTGGCGGGGGCCCTTGGCGGGAGAGATGGACTGGAGCATCTCCAGCAGCCGGTCGGGATAGTCATCGACGGGCAGAATATTTGTATTCTCAAAGAGTTCCGGGAGGACACGCTTGGTGACCTCCCGGTTTTCAATCATGTAGGAGACGCCCGAGGGCACCCGCAGGTTGTCTTCCAGGACATAGAGGATGCCGTCGGCATCCCGCACCAGGTCGCTGCCGCAGATGTGGGCCCAGACGCCGTGGGCGGGGTGGATGCCGACGCATTCCTGGCGAAAGCCCTTGGAATTCGCAATCAGTTCTCGGGGCACCACGCCATCCTTCAGCACCTTTTGGTCGTGGTAGAGGTCGTCGATGAAGAGGTTGAGGGCCTTGAGGCGCTGTTTGAGGCCGGCCTCGACCCTACGCCACTCGCTGAGGGGTACCACGCGGGGAATGATGTCGAAGGGCCAGGCCCGGTCGATATTCTCGCCATCGCTATAGACGGTGAAGGTGACACCCTTGTCGATGATCGCCAGTTCCGCGTCCAGCTTGCGCATTTGCAACTCCTCGTCCGACAGGGAGCGCAGCCAGGCAGTCAGGTTGGTCGCGGAGGGGCGAGGGATGCCCGGGGAGCCGATGAGTTCGTCATAGCAGCCCTTGGGGTCGTACAGATTCCAATCAATAGCCATGGTGCCATTCCCTCTCAGTAGTCTTAATTACCGGGGGTTTTTACCCTCTTGATAGTCTTAAGCAAGAGGAGTGCCAGGGTGTGGGATAGAGGCGGCTAAGGGCGCTCGGCACGGGACGAGAAGGGTGGGCGGGGCCTCGCTACCGCGCTGGCCAGCCGAGTTGCGGGGCATTTATCCCAGGTCGCACCAAGTGAGGCGGTATCAGGGACGGTCACGCCCTAAAAGGGTGCGGGCAGCTTCACTTGCTGGGGCAATGCGGAGGCCCGTTTCGCAACCAGGCCGGGCGGTCCCTATTCGGCTCTTGCGGGTGGCTGCGTGCGATTGCGCTGGCCCGGACCTTGCTTGAAAATCCCTGTGGGTGCCTTGCCTGCCAGATCGGGAGAATCAATTGTCCATTCACGTCGCGCTCAATCATGTCACGCACTACCGCTACGACCGTTTGGCGTCCCTGTCGCCCCAGATCGTGCGGCTGAGACCGGCGCCCCACTGTCGTACGCCCATCCTGAGCTATTCCCTGCGCGTCGAACCGGCGGGGCACTTTATCAACTGGCAGCAGGACCCCTTTGCCAACTACCTAGCCAGGCTGGTATTTCCCGATCGTACCCAGGAATTCAAGGTGACGGTGGACCTGGTGGCCGAGATGTCGGTCTACAACCCCTTCGACTTCTTCCTGGAGCCGGAAGCGGAGCGCTATCCCTTTCGCTATGCCCCGGAACTGGAGCACGACCTGCTGCCCTATCTGATCAAGGGGGAACTGACGCCGCGTTTCAAGGCCTTCGTGGCCAGCATCCCTCGCGATGAGGTGCGCACCATCGACTTCCTGGTGGAGCTGAACCAGCGCCTGCAACGGGATATCAACTATCTGATTCGCCTGGAACCCGGGGTGCAGACGCCCGAAGTGACCCTGGCCCACGGCTCCGGGTCCTGTCGTGATTCCGCCTGGCTGCTGGTACAGACGCTGCGCCACATGGGCCTGGCCGCGCGCTTCGTCTCCGGCTATCTCATCCAGCTCAAGCCCGACGTCAAGTCTCTCGATGGTCCCTCCGGGGCCGAGAGCGATTTCACCGATCTGCACGCCTGGTGCGAGGTCTATCTGCCGGGGGCCGGCTGGGTCGGTATGGACCCGACCTCGGGCTTGCTGGCGGGGGAGGGACACATCCCGGTGGCCTGTACGCCCGAGCCGGCGACGGCCGCCCCGGTATCCGGGGGCGTGGACGAGTGCCAGGTCGAGTTCTCCCACCAGATGCAGGTCATGCGCATCCATGAGTCCCCCCGCGTAACCCAGCCCTATACCGAGGAACAGTGGGAGAAGATTTCGGCGCTGGGCCATGCCGTGGACAGGGAGCTGGTGGCGGGTGACGTACGGCTGACCATGGGTGGCGAACCCACCTTTGTGGCGGTGGAGGACCGGGATGGCGCCGAATGGAATACGGACGCCCTGGGCCCCACCAAGCGGGGTCTGGCTACCGAGTTGCTGCATCGGCTGATGCGACGCTATGCCCCGGGCGGTTTCCTGCATTTCGGCCAAGGCAAGTGGTACCCCGGGGAACAGTTGCCGCGGTGGGCGCTGTCCATTTGCTGGCGCGCCGATGGCCAGCCCTGCTGGCATAACCCCGAACTGCTGGCCGACGAGCGACATACCCATCGTTATACCGCCGCCGATGCCAAGGCCTTCATCCTGGCCTTGACGCGGCGCCTCGCTCTCGACACCCAGTATGTTCAGACCGGCTACGAGGATACCTGGTACTACCTGTGGCGCGAGCGCCGGCTGCCGATCAACGTGGACCCCTTCGACTCCAAGCTGGAGGACGAGCTGGAGCGCGTCCGCCTGCGGCGTATCTTCGACCAGGGGCTGGACAGCGTGGTGGGCTACCTGCTGCCGCTCAAGCGGGAGTTGATCGCGGGTGAGGCCGGGCCAAGCTGGATCAGCGGACCCTGGTTTCCGCGTGACGATCGCCTCTATCTGATCCCCGGCGATTCGCCGATGGGGTATCGGTTGCCGCTCGACTCCCTGCCCTGGGCCAGGAGCGAGGACCAGCCCCTCTCGATTGCGCAGGACCCCTTCGCGCCCGCCAATCCCTTGCCCAGTGCCGCGGTCCTCAGAACCCAGACGCGTTATGACGCCCACCTGCCGGGGTACGGCTTTGCCGAGGGCGGTGCCGTCGCCCTGCAAGGTCAAGCGGTGCCGGGATATGCCGGGAGCGGGGACGGGGTGGGGGACACGGGTGCGCTCGCCGGCGCGGACCGCGCCTCCCCACACCATGCCACCACTCCGCGGTTGGAGACACCGGACACCCGGCCGGCGGCCCACCAGTCGGCGGGCTGGATCATACGCACCGCCCTCTGCGTCGAGGTGCGCGATCCCCAGCGCGCCAACGGCACCAGGGCCGAGACGGAGCATGGCGGCAAGAGCGCGGTGATGTTCGTCTTCATGCCGCCCCTCGAACATCTGGAGGACTACCTGGAATTAGTCACGGCCATCGAGGCGACCGCCGCCGAGCTGGACATGAAGGTGGTCCTGGAAGGCTATCCGCCCCCACGCGATCCGCGGCTCAAGTTGCTGCAAGTCACCCCGGACCCCGGCGTGATCGAGGTCAATATCCACCCGGCGCACAACTGGGGTGAACTGGTCGATCACACCGAATTTCTCTACGAGGCCGCTCATCAGTCGCGGCTCTCCACCGAGAAGTTCATGCTGGACGGCCGGCACACGGGCACGGGCGGTGGCAACCATTTCGTACTGGGCGGCGCTACCCCCGCCGACAGTCCCTTCCTGCGCCGGCCGGACCTGCTCGCGAGCCTGGTGACCTACTGGCACAACCATCCCGCCCTGAGCTATCTCTTCAGCGGCCTCTTCATCGGTCCGACCAGCCAGGCGCCGCGCATCGACGAGGCGCGCAACGATCAGGTGTACGAGATCGAGATTGCGCTCGACGAATTGGAGCGGCGGATGGCCGCCGCCGGTGGAGCGGCCGGCACCGCGCCACCCTGGCTCGTGGACCGGTCGCTGCGCAACCTCTTGATCGATGCCTCGGGCAATACCCACCGCAGCGAATTTTGCATCGACAAGCTCTATTCGCCGGAGGGACCCACCGGCCGGCTGGGCCTGCTGGAGATGCGGGCCTTCGAAATGCCCCCCCATGCCCGGATGAGCCTGGCGCAGCAACTCCTATTGCGGGCCCTCCTGGCCTGGTTCTGGCGCGAGCCCTACCGGGGCGGCATCGCCACCCGCCTGACGCGCTGGGGCACCAGTCTGCATGATCGCTTTCTCCTGCCCACCTTTATCCAGATGGACTTCGACGACGTCATCCTGGAGCTGCAAGAGGCGGGCTTTGCCTTCGACCGGGACTGGTTCGCCCCGCACTTTGAGTTCCGCTTCCCGGTGATGGGCGAGGTCGCGAGCTGGGGCATCGGCCTGACGCTGCGCAGCGCCCTCGAGCCCTGGCATGTGATGGGCGAAGAGGACTCCGGCGGCGGCACGGTACGCTTTGTCGACTCCTCCCTGGAGCGACTGGAGCTCAAGGTGACGGGGCTTAACGACAACCGCCATGTGATCGCGGTCAATGGCCGGGCGGCGCCGCTGCAGCCGACCGGCCGCGCCGGCGAATACGTCTGCGGGGTGCGCTATCGCGCCTGGCAACCCTCATCCGCCCTGCATCCCACCATCGGCGTCCATGCCCCCCTGACCCTTGATATCGTGGACAACTGGCTCGGACGCTCCCTGGGGGGCTGCCAATATCATGTGGCGCATCCGGGCGGGCTCAGCTACGAGACCTTCCCGGTGAATGCCTACGAGGCGGAAAGCCGGCGCCTGGGCCGCTTCTTCCGTTTCGGTCACACCCCCGGCACCTTGAAGGTGGAGCCGGCGCGCGCCAGCCTCGAGTTCCCCTTCACCCTGGACCTGCGCCGCCGGCGCTGACGAGCCTTGCCACACCCGAGCACCAGCCCCGTGCCCCTGGCAACCGCCGGGATCCCTGCGCCCGAAGGGCTGGCGCTTGGTGCCCTGCTGCCCGCGCCACCGGTCGAGGAGGGGGTCTGGGACGAGGTGCGCCTACCCGACGGGACACCGCGACCCGTCTGGTCGCGATTCCTGGGCCTGCTGCCCCCCCCGGCGGCGGCTCGCGGCCCAACGGCAGACCTGAACCGCCGACTGGCCCAGATCCATGAGCAGATTCAAAGGGATGGGGTCACCCACAACGTCTTTAGCGCCGATGGCGTGGCGACCCGCCCCTGGTCGCTGGAACTGCTGCCGCTCTTGATCGAGCCTGCGGACTGGGCGGAAATCGAGCCCGGTCTGGTGCAGCGGGCCGAGTTGCTGGAGGCGGTGCTGGCGGATCTCTATGGGCCGCGGCAACTCCTGCATAAGGGTCTCTTGCCTCCCGCCCTGCTGTTACGCCATCCTGGCTATGTGCGCGCCATGCACGGGGCGCGGCCCGCGGGTGGCCAACGACTGCTGATCGTGGCCTTTGATATCGCTCGCGGGCCCGATGGCGGCTGGTGGGTCGTGGCCCAGCGTACCCAGGGGCCTCCGGGCTTGGGGTACGTGCTGCACAACCGCTTGTTGGTATCGGCCCAATTTCCCGACATCTTTCGGGAGATGCGGGTGCAGCACATCGCCAGCAGCTACCAGCGGTTGCTGAATGCGCTGGAGGGACCCGCGCGCGAGGCCGCCGGGGGTCACACGCCCCGCATCGTGCTCCTCACGCCGGGGCCCTATAGCGAGACCTGGTTCGAGCAGGCCTACCTGGCGCGCTACCTGGGCCTGCCCCTGGTGGAGGGCGGGGACCTGACCGTGCGCGGCGAGCATCTCTACCTCAAGACCGTAGAGGGATTGGAGCCCGTGCATGGGGTGCTGCGGCGCGTGGACGACGACTGGTGCGATCCCCTGGTGTTGCGTCCGGACTCGGCGCTGGGGGTCCCGGGTCTGGTGGATGCCGCGCGCGCCGGCCATATCGTCATGGCCAACGCCCTGGGCAGCGCCTTCCTGGAGTCGCCGGCGATTCAGGGCTTTCTGCCCGGCATCGCGCGGCACATCCTGGGGCAGAAGTTGTTGATGCCCTCCTTGCCGACCTGGTGGTGCGGGGAACCCGCGGCCTGGGCCGATGTCAAGGGGCGCCTGGAAGGCAAGCTGCTGCGCAGTACCTTCCCGGAGGCCGGCCGGACCTCCAAGGTCTTCGATCCCGCCCAGGCCGCGGTCGAGCTGGATCCGGATGCCTGGACGGTGCAGAGCCGCCTGCCCTTTTCCCGCGCGCCTATCTGGGGCGAGGGCACCCTGACGCCCCGCCCGGCCTTGTTGCGGGTCTATGCCATCGCCGATGG
>JADZBU010000098.1 GCA_020851955.1 Chromatiaceae bacterium
AGCGGGCGATCTCCTCCAGGCGGCGGGCGATGTCCAGGAGCGGATCATTGCCACACAACTGGGGCACCAGTTCCTCCGCCACCTTCTGCAGCATCTGGGCGCGGGGGTCGAAGTTCTTGTACACCCGGTGACCAAAGCCCATCAGCCGCACCTTGCTGTTTTTGTCCTTGGCCAGCTTGACGTATTCCTCCGGGGTCATGTTGCCCTTATGGATCTGCTCCAGCATCTCCAGCACCTCGACATTGGCCCCGCCATGCAGGGGGCCCCAGAGGGCGCACACCCCGGCGGCGCAGGAGGCAAAGAGGTTGGCGCCGCTGGAACCCACCACCCGCACCGTGGAGGTCGAGCAGTTCTGTTCGTGGTCCGCGTGCAGGATAAGAATTAAATTCAGCGCCTTACGCACAATGCTCGGGCACAGATACTGCTGGTAGGGCTGCGAAAACATCATGTGCAGGAAGTTGGGCACATAGCGCAAGGCCGGGTCCGGGTAGATGTAAGGCAGGCCGCGGGAGTGGCGAAAGGCGTAGGCGGCGATGGTGCGGATCTTGCTGATCAGGCGCGCCGCCGCGTGCAGGAACTGGCGTTTATCCTCCAGTTCGTGCAGTTCCGGGTGGTAACAGGCCAGGGAGTTGATCATGGCCGAGAGGATGGCCATGGGCGGGGCGTTGTGCGGGAAGCCGCCGAACTGATGCTTCATGCCCTCGTCGAGATAGGCAAAGCGCGTCAAGTCCTCGGAAAACTCGTCATATTCGGCCTGGTTGGGCAGGTGGCCAAAGATGAGGAGCAGGGCCACCTCGATGAAGGTGGGGCTGGCGGCGAACTCCTCGATGGGGATGCCCCGGTAACGCAGAATGCCCTGATCGCCGTCGATGAAGGTGATGGCGCTCTCGCAACTACCGGTGTTGCCGTAGCCGGGATCGAGGGTGATGTGGCCGGTCTGGGCCCGGAGACTGGAGATGTCGATGGCGCGCTCGCCCTCGCTGCCTTCCGATACGGGCAGGCGGTAGCTTTGGCCGCCCAGGGTCAGAATGGCGGGTTCCAGGGTAGGGTTCGGGTTGGATGGCTGGACCATATGCTTAGGCTCCGGGGCATGGGGAGGATGACGCCGTGCCGTCGATGAGGGCGCCATATGAGCGCGGACGCCTGGCCGGGAGCCCCAAGGGCTACTCGGGCCGCATTCGCCCCGCTGATTCGGTGATTTGCAAAAGGTGGGCCAAGCCTGCAGGGTGCGCAGTCATAGCCAACCCCTATCGCCAGCATCGTAACAATCAATTGGATACCGGGCCGGCGGCTCTCTACCATGCACCCATCGCTTCTGATTAACCCCTCACTCACAGGTAGCCGCCATGCACTCCCTCATCAACACCGAAGTCCAGCCCTTTAACGCCACCGCCTTCCATCAGGGTAAGTTCGTCGCCGTCAGCGATGCGGACCTGCGCGGCAAGTGGTCCGTGGTCTTCTTCTACCCGGCCGACTTTACCTTCGTCTGCCCCACCGAACTGGGTGACCTGGCCGACCATTACGCCACCTTCCATCAGCTGTGAGTGGAGATCTACGCCGTCTCCACCGACACCCATTTCACCCACAAGGCCTGGCACGATAGTTCCGAGACCATCGGCAAGATCAAGTACCCCATGATTGGTGATCCCACCGGGGTCATCACCCGCAACTTCGGGGTCATGATCGAGGCGGCGGGCCTGGCGGAGCGGGGCACCTTCGTCATCGATCCCCAGGGCAAGATCCAGATCATCGAGATCAACGCCGGCGGCATCGGTCGTGACGCCGCCGAGTTGCTGCGCAAGATCAAGGCCGCCCAGTACGTCGCGGCGCACCCGGGTGAGGTCTGCCCGGCCAAGTGGAAGGAGGGGGATGCCACCCTGGCGCCGTCCCTCGACCTGGTGGGTAAGATTTAACCACCGGTGATCCAGACCCCGGTCGTCGGTCGCCCCTTGGGTGATCTGGCGGCCGGGGTTTATTAGCGACTCCTTGCCTTCAGGAGTTGGCGTCGAACAGAACCGCCACCCGCAAGCCCCTGCCTCCCTCATCCCCACGCAAGCCATCTTCCAAGGTCAGTGACGCGCCATGCTGCTCGGCTATGCGCGCCACAATGGAGAGACCGAGTCCACTGCCTTCGATTTCCTGCCCCACCAGTCGATGAAACCGCTCCCAGGCCCGATCTCGCTGGGCAGGAGGTATGCCAGGGCCATTGTCACTGACCGCGAGACGGACCTTGCCCGCGACCGTACCCACCGCTATCAGGACTTGCCCACCGGCCGGGCTGTAGCGCACGGCGTTGTCTACCAGATTGCGGAGCAGGATGCGCAAGAGGTCGGCATTACCCAGGACCCGGGCATCCCCGCCGGCCTCCAGTTCGAGCTGTATGCCCTTGGCCAGGGCGGCGCCGGCCTGGTCGGCGCATACCTCCGCGGCTAATTCATCCAGGCGAATGGGGCTCTTGGTAATGCCCTGGTTGGGATCGAGGCGAGCCAAGGTGAGGAGCTGATCAACCAGGTGACTGGCGCGTTTGGTCCCCGCCGCGATTTGGGCCAGGGCATGATCGCGTTCGGCACTGTCGCGGGCCCGCGCGGCGACGCTGGCCTGCACCCCGAGGGCGGCCAGGGGGGTGCGCAGTTCATGAGCGGCATCAGCGGTGAAGCGGCGTTCGCTTTCCAGAGCCTGGTCAACGCGGGCGAGCAGGCCATTGAGGGCCCCGAGCAGGGGGCGGATCTCCGTGGGTGCCGAAGGCGGTGTCAAGGGCCCCAGATGCTGGGGTTCGCGCCGCCCGACCTGGTCGGCGATGGCATCGATGGGGGCCAGGGCACGACGGGTGGCAAACCAGATCCAGGCCGCCAGCAGGGGCAGGCCGAGGAGGGCGGAGACGAGCAAGCGGCTGGCGATGTGGCCCGCCAGTTCCTGGCGCACCTCATGATTCTCGCCCACCACCGCCCGCAGATCCCCCTCCGCGTCCCATTGGCTGTAATAGCGCCAGGGCGCCTGGTCGGCGCCGATGGCCTCGGAAAAGCCATCCTCCTGGGTCAGGGGCGCCGTGGGGGCATGCCGCGACCTCAAGAGGAGATAGCCATCCCGGGTCCAAAGTTGGAATAGGATTTTTTTCTGGTACTTATGGACGTCGGCGGGCAGGCGGGCGATGTCGTCGTCATCGTCATACTCGCTGGCCAGGGCCAGGAGCATCTGGGCGACCTGGACCAAGTTGGCATCGAAGATCTCGTCGATCTCGTGGTGGGCGTCGTGATAGGAGAGGGCCAGGGACGCGGCCCAGCCCAGGGTGACGCCCCCGAGCAGGAGGGCCAGCAGGCGCCGGCGCAGGGAGAACCAACGGGTGGTGGACGCAGCCGTCTCCTGGCTCATGGCTTGGGTATCAGATAGCCGATGCCGCGCAGGGTGCGGATACGCTCGACACCCAGCTTGCGGCGCAGGTGATGCACATGGACCTCGATGGCATTGCTGCCCGGCTCGTCTTGCCAGCCGTACACGGCACCCTCGAGTTGGGCGCGGGTCATGGCCCGACCCGCGTTTTCCGCCAGCGCCAGCAGGAGCGCGAACTCCCGGCTGGACAACTCCACCGG
>JADZBU010000099.1 GCA_020851955.1 Chromatiaceae bacterium
GTGGTCCGCCGCGCGGGCGATGTCATCCCCGAGATCGTGCGCGTGCTCCAGGAGCGCCGGCCCCAGGGCGCCGCCCCGGTGGCCCTCCCCGCGACCTGCCCGGTCTGCGGTTCGGCGGTCATCAAGCCCGAGGGCGAGGCTGTGGCTCGCTGTATCGGCGGCCTTTACTGCCCCGCCCAACGCAAGCGGGCCATCCTCCACTTCGCCTCCCGGCGGGCCATGGACATCGAGGGCCTGGGTGAGGAATTGGTGGACCAGTTGGTCGAGCGGGACCTGGCGCGGGACCCCGCGGACCTCTATGCGCTGCGCCATGAAGATCTGGCCGGCCTGGAGCTCATGGGCGACAAGTCCGCCGGGAACCTGCTCGCCGCCCTGGAGCGCAGTCGCTCCACCCGTCTGGCGCGATTCATTTTCGCCCTCGGCATCCGCGAGGTCGGGGAGGCCACGGCCCTGGCCCTAGCGGATCACTTCGGCGACCTGGAGCCCCTGATGGCGGCGGGCCTGGCGGACCTGGTATCCCAGCGCGGCGTCCCGGGGTTGGGGCCGGCCAAGGCCCAGGCGGTGGCCGGCTTCCTCGCCCAACATCCCGAGGTGGCGCCGGAGCCCGGGGAGGATCTGGCGGACTGGCTGGCAAGTCGATCGATTCCGGGCATCTCCCCACGCCTGGCCGAGGCCATCGTGGCCCGTTTCCCCACCCTGGAGGCCTTGCGTCGGGCAGGCCCCGAGGACCTGGAGAACCGCAGGCAGGTCTTGGTGGCCGGGATTGGCGACAAGGTGGCGGACCAGATCGTGCGCTTCTTCGCCCAGCCCCACAATCAGGAGGTCATCCGCAAGCTCCTGGCCGCCGGCATCCGCTGGCCCCTGGCCGGGGGAGGCTCCACATCCCAGGCCGATCGGGAGCCGTCCCTCGCGGGTCGCACCTTCGTGATCACCGGTACCCTGAGCCGGCCTCGGGATGAGATCAAGGACCGGCTCCTGAACCTGGGGGCCAAGGTGAGCGGCAGCGTTTCCGCCAAGACCGATTACCTTTTGGCGGGCGAAGCGGCGGGTTCCAAATTGGATAAGGCCACGACCCTGGGGGTTCGAATCATTTCCGAAGCGGAACTGGAGGCTTTGCTAGCCAGCGGTTACCCCTAGGCAGTCCTTGGGTCCCGACGGCTCCGAGACTAGTGGTAAAAATCCTTTGGCGATGTCGGCTTGGCCTGGAAACCGAGTCGGAAGTCGCCATATCGGGCCTGGTCCAGGCGGGGTTCGCAAAAGGCCCTGAATGCCCTGTTCCCCATGAGCAGGCTGGGGCGAACCGCCCGTCTTGAACCTTCACCGGCCGGGGCACGGTTTGCCACCCGGAACTTTATCGATTTTCTCCCCGAGGCTTAGATGCAAGATCTGACGAAAGACCAACAAATCCTGGTGGCCATGCGTAAGACGCTGACGGCAATCATCCGTGACGTTACCCCCCCGCCCGGGATGAAGCATCCCCTGTCGGCGGGGACCATCGAGGACGTGCGCCAGTGCTTGGCTCTGATCTCGGCGCGGGAACGGGAGTGGGCGGATGAGCAGGGGCGCGTCACCGAGCGGCCCTACTACACGGATGAGCCCCAGGCCGCGCAAGTGGTCTCGATGGCCGGTCTGGGCAAGAGCCGCAAACCGAATTGATCTATCCATTGCCAGTCACGCTTCGGGATCAAGTGGGAGGGCCTGGCGGGTCGGGTGGCGGCGGGCGGGGGTGTCGACAGCAGGGATGCTGTCGCCAAGCCTACAGGGAGGTATTCACGGCGTCCCCCGCCCGCCGTCACCTGGCCCGGGAAAGTGAAGCCTTAGCTATTATTGTAAGATCTTACAAAGGGTTAAATGCCCAGCGCCGTGGCGGCCCTACGCGTGGCTAAGGGGTTGCCCTGAGTGCTCAGCGTCGAGGAATTACTGGCCATCGATCGGGCCCATGCCTGGCATCCCTACACATCGACCCTGAAACAGGACCCTGTCTATGCGGTGCGCGCCGCCCACGGCTGCCGCATCGAACTCCTGGATGGTCGGGTCCTCATCGATGGCATGTCTTCCTGGTGGTGCGCCGTCCACGGCTATAACCACCCGGTACTCAACCAGGCTATCCGGGACCAGCTCGAACGGATGGCCCACGTCATGTTCGGGGGCCTCACCCACGAGCCGGCGGTGTCCCTGGTGGCGCGGCTGGTGGCCTTGACGCCCGAGCCCCTCCAACATGTCTTCCTCTGCGATTCCGGCTCCGTAGCGGTGGAGGTGGCCATCAAGATGGCCATCCAATACCACCAGGCCCGGGGCGAGCCCGGACGGCACCGCCTCCTGACCCTGAGAAGCGGCTACCACGGGGATACCCTGGGCGCCATGTCGGTGTGTGACCCGGTTACCGGCATGCATCACCTCTTCTCCCATCTCCTGCCGCGCCAGCTGTTTGCCCCGGCTCCGGCTTGCCGATTCGGCGAGCCCTGCCAGGAGGCCGATATCGCCCCTTTCGCGGACCTGGTGCGGGGGCATCGCCAGGAGCTGGCGGCGGTCATCCTGGAGCCCATCGTCCAGGGCGCCGGGGGCATGCGTTTCTATGCCGCGGATTATCTGCGGCGGGTGCGGGACTTGTGCGACGAAGCGGGTGTGCTCCTCATCGCCGACGAGATCGCCACGGGTTTTGGCCGTAGCGGCCGCCTCTTCGCCTGCGAACACGCCGGCATAGCCCCCGACATCATGACCGTTGGCAAGGCCCTGACGGGCGGCTACCTGACACTGGCCGCCACCCTCGCCAGCGCCGAGGTGGCCACGACCATTTCTTCGGGCCAGCCGGGCGTCTTCATGCACGGCCCCACCTTTATGGGCAACCCCCTCGCCTGTGCCGTGGCCAACGCCAGCATCGACCTCTTGCTGGCGCGCGGCTGGCAGGCGGAGGTGCGCCGCATCGAGGCGGGTCTCGCCTCCGGACTGGCACCCTGTCAAGGGCTCCCCGGGGTCACCGAAGTGCGGGTGCTGGGGGCGATTGGCGTGGTGGAAATGGCAAAGCCCGTGGTCATGCGCGACATTCAGCGCCGTTTTGTCGATCGTGGCGTCTGGGTCCGCCCCTTTGGGCGGCTGATCTATCTGATGCCTCCCTACATCATCAGCGACCGTGAGCTGGAGTGGCTCTGCGCGGTGACGGTCGATATAATCCGTGAAAACAGTATTTAGAGTCTCGTAGAGCGCTCGACCTCCATTGTTTGGGGCATGGGTGGTGAGGCGTTAGGGACCTGTTCTCTTCTTTACCTTCCCGAAAGATTGTTTATAAGTTTACTGTTTCCTTTTGACTAATCCCCGTTGGATGTAATACATGAATAGCTCGTTGATTTTTCACATTGGTCTTGAAAAGACGGGAACAACCTCATTTCAACATTTTTGCTCCGAGCAAGGTTCTACCCTTGAAGCCTTGGGCATATATTATCCAAAAAAGGATTTTTTGTTCAGCGGAAACAATCATCGCCTATTTGCCGCGGCCTACTTGGACAAAAGTATCCTGGATTTTGTACCAGCTGGCTGCCCTGTTTCTCATGACTTCGCTGTCGCTAACCTGGTTGAGGATATAGAGAGCGGCGCCTACGAGAAAATACTTTTGAGTTCCGAGCATTTTTCTTCCCGATTTTCCGATGCGGAGGTTGAGAAATTAGCCCGTGATTTTGCTTGCTACCAGCCAAAAATTATTGTTCTAATCCGTGATCATTATTCGCTGATCCGAGCCGCCTATTCCACATCATTAAATAGCGGTGATCGGTTGACGATGGCCGATTTTCTTGATTTGCGTCTGAATCCAAGGGAAGACATCCCTCCAGTATGGCGAGGCATATTTTATAGATTTTTACGTTACCGTGAAACGCTTGAGCCCTGGATCAAGCACTTTGGAAAAGATAATGTTGTACTATTAAAGTATCAAAAGGGTGTCAATGTTGTCGAGGAAATCATTTCGGAAGTGGTGGGGAGTCGTTTTTCCGTGCCATCAGCGCAACAATACTCCAGCAATCAATCGATCGATGCCGGGCTTATGGAGTACGTTAGAATTTTTAATACCGTTACCCCATATTGGGGCGAGCTTTATACCGCGGGGGCGCTGAATTACTGGGGTTATGTAGGCAAAAAAAGATCGAACTATATCTCCATTATGGCTGATGCCGAGAGACCTTTGCTGGCGTCGGCGATGGATTGCCTGAGCGAAGGATCCTATCAGGAAAAGATTGATGATATTATTGCGTTGGACCAGAATTGGTTGGCATTGCAAGGATTTGATCTCGACACGAATCCACCCCGAAAACCCAAGCAGGACGTATCAGCGGTTCCGGTGCCGGCCGATCCGCGGACATCACCACCAACTTTCTTAAATTACCTCAAGGTTCTAGATACCATAAATTCCCTGAATGACCCTCGCGGCATGGTCATTCACACGCTGCAACAGGCCGTGGAGGACAGTCAGCATCTATTGAATAAAAATCAGGAGGTAAGTAACAACTTCCATCAAATACTGGATAATCAACAAGAACTGATACGGCAAACGGAAGCTCGGGTCCGGGAGCTTGAGGAAGTGATCAATGAGATTCACCATTCACCGTCATGGCGAATAACATATCCTATCAGAATTTTTGGTAATTTAATAAAATATATCAGAAAAAAATGATTTGATTTGGTTTTGTTAAAAATCATGTTGATTTGGGTTCAGGCCAATTAATCCTGCTGGCGCGGAAATGGCCCTGAGATCATCAGGTCCATGGGGGTTGATCAGCATGATCCAGCCGCCCCCTGATCAAGATTGTCCGGCACCCCACCCAGATCAGCCGCTTCGTCGATATCCACCAACTCGCCTCCTATCAACACCCGCCAGCCCAAGGCCTGGATAGGCTGCAGGGTCATACTGGGGTGAACACGGCCGCACTCCAGGGCAGGTCCGTAACCAGGCTGGGATCAAAGGTTCGCAAGCCCAATAACACTTAGCCTCCGTCCCGGGCCAGGATCCAGCGGCCTCATGATCCTCCAGGGCCTCGGCTGTCTCCCGCGGACGCTGGGCGGACAAGCCAGGGCCATCGGCGTCAATAAGCATGATCCGCTCGCCCAGATTCAGGTGTTGCCGCGAGGTTCGGGCCTGCCGCGCGCCCAGGTCGCCTACCCTGATCACACGTCTCCAGGCGGCGGGGCCGAGAGGCGATAGCGCCCGACCAGGGACTCCGCCGGTACCCCCCGCCAATAATCGAAGCGCAACCGCCACATGAGCAGGATGGTACGCCAGGGCCCCTGGGACTCCCAGCGGCGGCCGGAGGTGGTGACCCGCTGGCGCAGACAGGCGGGCGGACCCAGGCGCTTGAGGCCCTTGGAGAGGGCGATGTCTTCCATCAGCGGCAGGTCCGGGAATCCCCCCAGGGCGGCGAAGGTGGCGCGCCGCACGAAGATGGCCTGGTCGCCGGTGGCGAGGCCGGTGAGTCGGGAGCGGACATTCATGAGGGCGGCGACGACCCTCAGCACCCAGGGCCGGCCGGTGATGCGGATATCGAAGCGCCCCCATAGCCGCGCTTGCAGGGCGTCGCTGACGAGGGCGTCGGCCCCCTCCGGCAGGCGGGTGTCGACATGTAAAAACACCAGGGCCTCGCCTTGGGCCTGGGCCGCCCCGGCGTTCATCTGGCGGGCCCGGCCCCGGGGGGCGGTGATGACCCGGTCCACCCCGGGGGCGGCCAGGATGGGGGTGCCATCGGTGCTGCCGCCATCGACCAGGATGATCTCGTGGCCCAGGGCGCGGAGGGGTTGGAGGGAGGCCAGGGTCGCCGGGATGACCGCCGCCTCATTCAGGGCCGGCAGGATGAGCGACAATCTCATGGGCCGGGGGCCGGCTCTGGGTCGGTCAGGGCCCCGCCGCAACTACTGCCCTGGCCCGCGGTACAGCCATAGCAGTGATCGGCGATGACAATGGGGCCCCGGGCAAAATCATGCTCCAGCAGGTCGCCCAGGCAGGGCTGATGGCGCCCCTCGTCATCGGGGCCAACCGGGGCCAGCCCCAGCCCCAGTTGCTGATTGAAATCGCAGTCAAACAAGCGGCCACGCCAATCCACGCTGATCAGATCGCGGCACATGACCTGCTCCAGGTTGGCGGGTTGGAAGCTGTCCCTGAGCAGGCTCATGTAATCGCGAAACTGGCCCCGGGAGAGGAGGGTGCTGCCAAAGCGCTTGATGGGCATGTTGGTCAGGGCATAGAGGCGGTTGAAGCGGATGCCGTGACGGGCCTGCAGCTCCCGCTTGTAGTCCGCCTCCAGGCCGCTTTGTTCCGGCGGCAGGCTGGGTCCCCCGGGGTTGTAGATGAGATTCAGGTCGAGGCCCGTGCCGGGCTGACCGTAACCCAGGGCATTGAGCCGCTGGAGTCCCGTTATGCTGCGCTGGAAGACCCCCGCGCCGCGCTGGGAGTCTACATTGTCTTCCAGATAGCAGGGCAGCGAGGCCAGGACCTCGACGCCCTGGGCGGCGAGGAAGTTCGCCAGATCCTCGCACCCGGGCTCGGAGAGGATGGTCAGGTTACAGCGGTCGATCACCTTCGCGCCAACGGCGCGGGCTGCCGCCACCAGCCAGCGAAAGCGTGGGTGCATCTCGGGAGCGCCGCCGGTGAGATCGAGCGTGGGCAGACCGCGGGCGGCGAGCACCCCGGGGATGAGGTCGATGTTGGCGTCGTCCATGGCCTCGGTGCGTCCGGGACCGGCGTTGACATGGCAGTGCAGGCAGCTCTGGTTGCAGCGGTAGCCCAGATTCACCTGGAGGGTCGTCAGGCTACGGCGGCGCAGGGCCGGAAAGTCGGTGGCGCCGAGCAGGGGCAGGGTGTCAAGCATGGGGCGACGAGCCTCGCGATTCAAATAGTGATTTTCCGATTTAGACCCAGCTCAGGTTAAACGCCGGTCTATCCCAGGAGGGCCCGGAACACCGAAAACTCAGGGGTGGTGGGTAAGGCCACCCGCCGATACTTCCTTGACCAGCGTCACGGCTCGGTCGAGCAGGGCCTCATCCGTGTAAAAGTGCGGTGAGAAGCGGATGCCTCCGCCCCGCAGGGCGCAACTGACGCCCCGGGCCTGGAGTCCGCGCCACAGGCTGGGGTGATCGGCCCCCGGGACGCGGAAGGTGAGGATACCCGCGTGGCGCTCGGGGGCGCGGGGGGTCAGGACCTCGAAGCCGGCCTGATCCAGGAGGCTCATGAGCCGGCCGAAGCGCTGCTCGATGGCGGTCGCCACGGCCGCCATGCCCACCTCCTGCAGGAGGGAGAGGCTGGCCTCCAGGGCGTGGATGCCCAGGAGGTTGGGGCTGCCGCACTCGAAGCGGGTCGCGGTGGGGGAGGGGGTCCAGTCGTGGCGATCGTAGTCGCCCGGGTGGGCGATCATGTGCCAGCCGAACTGGCGCAGCCTGAGCTTAGGCCTCAGGTCTGGCGCGACATAGAGGAGGGCGATCCCCTCCGGCCCCAGCATCCACTTATGACCATCCGCTACAACGACATCCACGGGGGTCCGTTGTAAATCGAAGGGCAAGGCGCCCAGGCTCTGGATGGCGTCCACGCACAGCAGGATGCCCCGGCGGCGGCAGGCGGCGCTGAGACGCTTCAGGTCCAGGCGCAGGCCGCGGGCGTATTGGACGGAACTCACGGCGACCAGCCGGGTTTGGGCGTCACACAGCCCCTCAAGGGCCGCCTCGGGGTCATCGGTGGTGTCCAGGTCCAGGACGCGGTAGGCAACCCCCTGATCTTGCAGGGCCTCCCAGGGCAGACGGTTGGAGGGGAATTCCTGGGCAATGCCCACGACATTGTCTCCCGCTTGCCAGTCCAGCCCCTGGGCCAGGATGGACAGGCCCTCCGAGGTGTTCTTGACCAGGGCGATGTCGTCGGTGGAGGGGGCCTGGATGAGGTCAGCCAGACGTTCGCGCAGCCGCTGTTCGGTGGCGAGCCAGGCCGCGTAGTCCGCCGAGCCGCGGCGGCCATTGGCCTCGGCAAAGCGGGTCACCGCTGCCACAGCCCGGCGCGGCCAGGGGGCGACGGCGGCGTGGTTCAGATAGCAGAGGTCGGGCGCGAGGTCGAATTCAGGGTGCATGGCGGGCTCCGTTCAGGGGGGCGCGGGGTTGCGCCTAGTTTACCCTGCATCCGGGGCCGCATCGGCAGTGGCGTATCGGATTCAGTGTGCGGCGGCGGCTGGCGGGCGGCGATCTCGCGGACGCCGCCGCCCTCTCCCCCCCGTCCGTGGTAAGCTCCCCGCGCATGGTAATTGGCTCCAAACCCCCATCCCCTCCCGTCCCGCCGCTGGGCTCTCGCGCCCCGGCGGAAGCAGGCCCCGCGGCCGTGCGGGTAGTCATCCATCGTCGCCCCCCGCCGGCGGCCTCGGTTCTCATGCCCGCCAACCTGTCTCCCCTGCTGCGCCGCATCTACCTGGCGCGCGGGGTGCGGGACGCGTCCGGCTGCCAGCTCCCCCTGGGTGCCTTGTACCCGTCGGGAAGCCTGCTGGACATCGATCGGGCGGCGGAGCGGTTGGCGGAATGGGTGACGGGCGGGGGCTCTATCCTGGTGGTGGGCGACTATGACGCCGACGGGGCCACCGGCAGCGCCCTGGCGGTGCGGGGCCTGCGCGCCATGGGTGCGAAGCGAGTCTCCTACCTGGTGCCGAGCCGTTTTGCCTATGGCTATGGCCTGAGCCCGGCGGTGGTGGACGCGGCCCGGGAGTGGCGCCCCGACCTCATCCTGACCGTCGATAACGGCATCGCCGCCGTGGCGGGCGTGGCCCGGGCCAACGAACTGGGCATCCAGGTCATCGTGACCGACCACCACCTGGCGGGGGAGGTGCTGCCGGAGGCGGCCGCCATCGTCAATCCCAACCAACCGGGCGACCTCTTTCCCAGCAAGCATCTGGCGGGGGTCGGCGTGGTCTTTTACCTGCTCGCCGCCCTGCGGGCCCGGCTGCGCGATCTGGGCTGGTTCGGACCCGATCGCGCGGCCCCCAAGCTGGCGGACCTGCTGGATCTGGTGGCCCTGGGGACGGTGGCGGATGTCGTCACCCTCGATCAGAACAACCGCATTCTGGTGGAAAGGGGTCTGCGCCGCATCCGTGCCGGCAGTGGCAACCCGGGGGTGCGGGCTCTCTTGGCGGTGGCGGGCTGTGACCCGAACCGGGCCGTGGCCCGCGACCTGGGGTTCCTGGCGGCGCCCCGCCTCAATGCGGCGGGGCGGCTGGAGGATATGGCCCTGGGCGTCGAATGCCTGCTGACGGACGACCCGGACCAGGCCGCCGCCATGGCGCGGGAACTGGACGACCTCAACAAGCGCCGCCGGGAGATCGAGAATGGCATGAAGATCGAGGCCGAAGCCGCCCTGGCGGCCTTAAATCTGGAATCCGGCGGGCTGCCGCCCGCCCTCTGTCTCTTTGACCCGGGCTGGCATCAGGGCGTCGTCGGCATCCTCGCCTCCCGCATCCGCGAGCGCTGGCAAAGACCCGCCATTGCCTTCGCCCCCGGCGAGGATGGCCGCTTGCGCGGCTCCGCCCGTTCCGTCGAGGGCCTGCACATGCGCGACCTGATCGCTGCCGTTGACCGGCGTCATCCGGGCCTAATCACGCGCTTCGGCGGTCACGCCATGGCCGCCGGCCTGACCCTGGAGGAGGCCGCCTTCCCGCCCTTCCGCGAGGCCTTTTGCCAGGCCGTGCGCGCCGAGATCGGCGATGTCCCGCCGGTGCGCGAGCTTCTCTCCGACGGCGAACTGCCCCCCGGGGACCTCGACCTGCCGACCGCCCTGAGCCTGCGCCACGCGGGCCCCTGGGGGAAGGGCTTCCCCGAGCCCCTCTTCGATGGCGTCTTCCGGGTCCTGAGCCGCAAGCAGGTGGGGGATGGGGAGCATCTGCGCCTGCGCCTGCGCGCCGAGGGCGGGGCTGCCGGCCTGGCCATCGACGGCATTGGCTTCCGGCTCGGGGACCAGATGGAGGGTCCGGGGGATCGGGTCCGCTTGGCCTACCGCCTGGATGTCAACGAATTCCGGGGCGAATTCAAGCCCCAATTGATCCTGGAGCACCTGGAATGGATCGCATGAAGCATGCCCACGGGCGGCAAGACCCCCCCGATGAGCCCCACTACGATGGCCCGAGCAAGAGCCAGGTCAAGCGCGAGCACCATGTCCTCCAGGACCTGGCGAAACGCCTCCTGTCCCTGCCCCGGCAGGAGCTGGAACGTCTGGAGTTGAGCGCCGCGACCTGGGCCGCCATCGAGGAGACGGCGCGCATCAAGGACATCCGCGTCCTGGGACGCCACTACAAGCGCATCGCCAACCTGCTGGCCCGGGACGACATGGCCACCGTTACGGACCTGCTGCAAGGTCAGGAGCACCAGCGCCAGGAAGAGGCCAACCGGCTCCACCTCCTGGAGGGTTGGCGCGAGCGCCTCATCGCCACCGGGGACGA
>JADZBU010000100.1 GCA_020851955.1 Chromatiaceae bacterium
GAGATGGCGGACCTGCGCGCCGCCAGCCTGGAAACCCTGCTGCAATTGGTCAGCGCCGGCTTTGGCTGCACCCTGGTGCCCGCCCTGGCCATTCGCGGCAGTTGGATGACGGACACCGGCATCGTCGCCCGCCGGCTGGAGCTGCCGGACGCCTTCCGGCGCATCTCCCTGGTCTTCCGCCGCAGTTTTCCTCGGGTTCAGGCCCTGGAGGCCTTCGCCGGCATCCTCCTGGACCACCTGCCCAATACCGTGCGGCGCCTGGCGAAACCGGGAGCCCCCTTCCCTAAGGCCACCGTGACCACGCCATCCCTCGACAAGGCAGCCAGGCTTCCCGGATAAATCCAGGCCTCCCTGATAAATAATATTTACCATTCAATTAGTTAATTTCTGAACACCCGGCGGACCCTAATTTGTGGTCCATCCGCGACATGTCGCGAAAACGTAATGAACGTCAAGGGCTTGGCATCGCTTGCCGCACCTGGCTATAATCCGACAACTTGATTCAGCGAATAGAGGCGGTTCCCGTCCAGATAAGGAGCCGCCTTTTTCTTTTTTTGCTTGGAGCGGGTTTCAGCATGAGTGATCCCTTGATGGCGACCTACCGGCGCCTGCCGGTCACCTTCACCCATGGCGAGGGCGCCTGGCTGTGGGACGAGGCGGGCAAACGCTATCTCGACGCCCTGTCGGGCATCGCCGTATGCGGCCTTGGCCACGCCCACCCGGCGGTGCGCGACGCCCTCTGCGAGCAGGCCGGCAGCCTCATTCATACCTCCAACCTCTACCAGATCGCCGCCCAGACCGAGCTCGGCACCCGCCTGACCGCCCTGGCGGGCATGGACCGGGTCTTCTTTGGCAACTCGGGGGCCGAGGCGAACGAGGCCGCCATCAAGCTGGCTCGCCTCCACGGCCACCATCGCGGTATCGAGCGGCCCGCCATCCTGGTCATGGAGAACAGCTTTCATGGCCGCACCCTGGCCACCCTCAGCGCCACCGGCAACCGTAAGGTCCAGGCCGGCTTCGAGCCCCTGGTGCAGGGCTTCGTGCGCGTCCCCTACAACGACCTGGGGGCGGTGGAGACCGCGGCGGCCAATCGCCAGGACATCGTCGCCGTCCTGGTCGAGCCCATCCAGGGCGAGGGCGGCATCAATATCCCGGCCCCGGACTATCTGCCACGCCTGCGCGCCATCTGCGACCGCCAGGGCTGGCTGCTGATGCTGGACGAGATCCAGACCGGCATGGGCCGCACGGGCCGCCTCTTTGCCCACCAGCATACCGGTATCCAGCC
Source organism: Chromatiaceae bacterium (assembly GCA_020851955.1). Taxonomy (GTDB): domain Bacteria; phylum Pseudomonadota; class Gammaproteobacteria; order Chromatiales; family Chromatiaceae; genus M0108. The sequence continues at coordinate 1,286 of JADZBU010000100.1, forward strand.
CGACGTCATGACCCTGGCCAAGGGGCTGGCCAATGGCGTGCCCATCGGCGCCTGCCTGGCGCGCGGGGTCGCGGCGACGGTGCTCGGCCCCGGCAGCCACGGCTCCACCTTCGGGGGCAACCCCCTGGCCTGTCGCGCCGCCAGCGTGGTGCTGGAGACCCTGGAAAGCGAGGGGCTTGTCGACCGGGCCGCCGACCTGGGCAACCAAGTCAAGACCAGTTTCCGCCAGGCCCTGGCCCGCCAGCCCGGCGTCCGCGACATCCGCGGCCTGGGGCTCATGATCGGCATCGAGCTCGACCGCCCATGCGCGGAACTGGTGGGCCAGGCCCTGGAGGCCGGGCTCCTCATCAATGTCACCGCCGACCGCGTCATCCGCCTGCTGCCGCCCCTCATCCTGGAGGGGGACCAGGTGGCGTTACTGGTCGATCGGCTCGCCCTGCTGATCGTGGCCTTCCTGGCCACGCCGGCCCCCAAGCCGGTGGGAGGATAAGGTACCTCATGGACCATCCTCGCCAGCCTAGACACTTTCTCAGCCTCGCCGATATCACGGCCGCCGAGGCCCGCGCCCTGCTCCAGCGCGCTACCGAACTCAAGCAACTGTTGCGGGCCGGCACGCCCTACGCCCCCCTGACCAACAAGGTCATGGGCATGATCTTCGAGAAGGCCTCTACCCGCACCCGGGTCTCCTTCGAGGCCGGCATGGCCCAGTTCGGAGGCCATGCCATCTTCCTCTCGCCCCGCGATACCCAACTGGGACGCGGCGAGCCCATCGCGGATAGCGCCCGAGTCCTGTCGCGCATGGTGGACGTGGTCATGATCCGCACCTTCGCCCACCAGATCGTGGAGGAATTCGCCGCCCATTCCCGGGTGCCGGTGATCAATGGCCTCACCGACCGCCTGCACCCCTGCCAACTGCTCGCGGACATGCAGACCTGGTTCGAGCATCGGGGCGACATCCAGGGCCGCACCGTCGTCTGGATCGGCGATGGCAACAACATGTGCCTGTCCTACATGGAGGCCGCCCGCCTCTTCGATTTCCAGTTGCGGGTCGCCTGTCCCCCGGGCTACGAACCGGACCCCGGCCTGCTGGCGGCGGTCGCCGACCGCTGCGTCCTGCTGCGCGACCCGCGGGAGGCCATGGCGGGAGCGGATCTGGTCGCCACCGATGTCTGGACCAGCATGGGTCAGGAAGAGGAGCAAAAGGCTCGGGAACGGGCCTTCGCCGGCTACATCGTCGATGCGAACCTGATGGCCCTCGCCCATCCCGAGGCCCTCTTCATGCACTGCCTGCCGGCCCACCGGGGCGAGGAGGTGGCGGTGGATGTCATCGATGGGCCCCAGTCCGTGGTCTGGGACGAGGCCGAGAACCGGCTGCATAGCCAGAAGGCTCTGCTGGAATTCCTGCTGGTGGAGCCTGAGCCTTGATTTTCCGGGTCATGACACGCCTGCTGCCCCTGCTCCTCTGCCTCGGCGCCGCGCCGCTGGCGATGGCCGAGACCCGTTACGTCACGGACCAGTGCGAGATCCCCCTGCGCGCCGGGGAGAGCCTCAAGTACAAGGTACTGCGTAGCCTGCCCTCGGGCACCCCCCTCGAGGTCCTGAGCAGCAATGCCAAGTCCGGCTATGCCAAGGTCCGGACCGAGGACGGCCGCACCGGCTTCGTGGCCGGGGACCGGCTGCAGGACGAGCCCATCCCCCGCGACCAGGTGGCCCTGCTGGAGGCCAAGGTCGCCGAATTCCAGGAAAAATTCGACAAGCTGCCGCCCTCGCTGAAAGAGGTCCAGGCCAGCCTGGAGGCCGCCCTGGCCGACAAGCACCGCCTGGAGGAGGAATTACTCAGTATCCGCCAGGCCGCCGGCGATGCCCCGCGCATTCTGCGCGAGCGCGGCGAACTCCGTCAGACCGTCGCCGATCTGACCCGCCAGGTCGGTGAACTGCAACAGATCAACCGCGAACTCGACCACGAGAACGCCCAACGCTGGTTCCTCATCGGCGGGGGCGTCATCTTTGGGGGCATCCTCATTGGCTTCTTCCTGCCCCAGGTGCGTCTGGGGCGCCGCGGGCGGGGCTTCGAGTCGCGGCTGTGACCCCCTGAAGGGCGCGGGCCGCGGCCCACCCGCCAGCCCTCAATGCAATTCCACCTCGACGGTCAGCCGCTCTGGCTGGCCCTCCGCGCTCATGCGTTCCACCTCGACCGGCACCTTCCGACCGGGCAGGCTATCGATGAGGGCGAGGCGGATATCGGCATAGATGGCGACCTCCCTGCCATCGACCCGGACGATGCGATCCCCCTCCTTGATGCCAGCGGCGGCGGCCCCGCTCTTGTCGCCGAACCCCCGCACCCCAACGCCAGACCCCTCGCCATCGGTATCCAGCATGACCCCCAGCCGCCCGGTGGCCGCTAGCTCCAGGGGTTGCGGAAAGAGCAGATAGTCGGCGGCCTTGGGGTCCATGTCGCGCGGCCAGCCGTTGAGGAGGACGGCGGAGGCCACCGGCAGGCGCCGCAGGATGCGCTTGGGGATGCCCTGACCGTACTCCAGGTGCCCCTGACCCGCCAGAACCACCAGCGTCTTGCCCGGCTGTCCCGCCAGATAGGTCGCCGCCCGCGCCGCCATGCCCTCGTCCCAGAGGAGCTGCACCAGGAGGAAATTCTCGAAGTCCTTGCCCTCCTCCTGGGGATGCCGGTCGAATACCTGCTTGATCCGCTCCCGGTAGGCCGGGTCCTCGCGATCCATGTCCATCGGCACCTGGGCCCTTTGCCCCGCGTCCAGGCCCTCCAGCCCAGCCTTGCCGACCTTGGCGGTGATCTCACTATCCAGGTTAAGGGCGATGACGGGAATGCCGTGCTCGCGGGCGTAGCGCAGGATGGGCCGATAGAGGCGGTAGTCGAAGCGCCAGCGCTCGAAATAATCCGTGCGCCGGAGCATCTCCTCCTCGCTGATCTCCCCGGCGATATAGGCATCCAGGGCGGGCTGGAAGGGCTGCTGGAACATTTCCATGCCGATGGCCAGGTCCACATCCTGCTCATGCAGACCACGAATGACGGCCAGTTGATTGAGGTGATCCTCATAGCGGTCATGGGACTCGCCCACGAAGATGACGCGGCGATCGCCCAGCTTGGTCACCAGGGCATCCAGGCTGGTGAGGGTGGCGGGATCGACCACCCGTGTATGGGTGTCGGGGATCGCGTCGGCGACCGGGGGGGCCGATGCCTCCCCTTGCGCCAGGAGGGGTTGCGCGAGGCACAGCAGCAGGGCGCCAAGGGCCACCGAGGATGGGTTGGGATTCATGGCAGACATGGTCTTCTCCGTGGGGTAGGTGGCATTAAATAAGGGCGGGAGGAGCCCGGTCAACCGGGAGGCGCCTTGAATGCGATTAACCCCGTCGGTCCCGATTAGAGGGCGAAAAATTCCCGCAGTTTCCCCAGCAGGCCGGAACGCACCTGCTCGACCGTCTGGGAGGCCGTGTCGGGGGTCCATTGGTCATTGGCAAGCTGACGTTGGGCGAGCAATTCGCTGAGACGGCTGAGAATCTCGGGATTCTTCCTCACCAGGGAGGCAAAAACCTGCCTGGTGATCTCTACCGTCTCGACTTCATCCACGGCGACGACCATGGCGGTCCGCTCCGCCCCGGTGAGCAAGGACATTTCACCAAAGCAATCGCCGGGACCCAGCCTGGCGACGAGGGTCTGCTGGCCATTACGCGTGATCGACACCTCGACGTGGCCGCGCAGCAGGAAGAACATGGAGTCACCCGCCTCGCCCTGGGTAACGATGCGTTCGTGGTTGGCGAACAACTGAACGGGACTCTCGCGCGCCAGGTTGTCAATCTCGGCCTCGGAGAGGAAGTCCAGCAGCTCGTGAGAACGCAAGGCCTGGGCGGCGACAGCACAGGTCTGAAGCGACGAATCCTGGCGCACGGCGCGGTGCAGGACCCGCTGCGGGTAGGGCATGACAAAACCCTCGCGCCTGGCCGCATACCAGGCATGAGAGCGCACCTCGCTCAGGACCCGGTTCATGAGGGCATGATCCTCGATCCAGACCTTGATCTCGTAACTAATTCCCGAGTCCAGAAAATCCTTGAGTAGTACCACAGGGGCCGGGTCCAGGCACACCCCTGGAACACTCAGGGCGGCCGCTTTCAACACCCGCTGCACTCGCAAGGGCGGGATGTCATAGTGCAGACTGATGGTGGCCTTGACCGCATGCCGAGGGGTCGGCAATTGAAAATTGGTGATCGCCTGTTTCGTGATATCCGTATTGGGAACATCGATCAGGACATCGTCGTTCGTCAGCAAGAGGGTCGAGCGCCAGGAGAGCTCGATGACCTTGGCATGGGTGTTATTGATGAGGAGCCAATCCCCCGGCTGGAAGGTCTTCTCAAAATGCAGCGACACCCCGGCGATCAGGTTGCCCAACAAATCCTGCATCGCCAGACCGAGAATGATCGCCATGATCCCGGAGCCCGCCACCAGGCCCGGTACCTGGATGTCATAGACGAATTGCAGCGCCAGGATCACCGCCAGGATCAGGATCAGGATGCGGACGGTATCGATCAGGATCCGCGACCCGGCCGCCTTGAGGTCGGTATCCGGCTTGCGTCCCCAGACCATGCGGACAAAGAGAGTCGTGATGGGGAAGGCCGCGAGTATGGTCACCGCCGCCGTCAGATGGCGGGTTAAATCGCTCCGCCAGGTCAACTCCGATCCCTCGCCCACCAACCAGTTCAGGCTGATCAACAAGCCCGTCGCCATGGCGAAGAGATGGAATACCCACCGAAAGCGCACATCGCGCCAGCGGCGCAGGGCCCGGGCCAGGAGGATGAGCAGGAGATAGATGATCAGGGCCCCGCCCAGCAGGGAGATCATTTCGGCGGCCGAGGGAAGTATGTGGGTCATAAGCGGCTGCGGGAGCTAGATGGGAAATTTTAGGTGGTTGACGAGACATGGGGTGGGCAGGCATGCCCCGGCCATGATCGCATCCACTAAATCGATGTCAAGGTTGCCAGGGGCCGATGGGCCGGCAGCGGGGTTCGATCGAGGGGCTACTTTGTGGCGAGCTTGACCTGAACGGTTCGCTCGCCCTCCCGCACCCGCCGCCAGTAAAATTCGACCAGTACATCATGAGGATATCGCTCATGCAGGGCGGCGAAACGCCTCTCGGCGCCGGGTTCGCCGGCCGCCAATAAGGCATAGGCCCGCGCATATTCATCCAAAACGGCATCCGCCTCGCCACCCCGGGCCACCGGGTTGAACACCGCCAGCGCCTCATGCTTCCCCTTGACCACCACCTGGCCCATGGGGCGAAACCGTAAATCAGCGGACGCCGCCTGGCCCAGCGTCGCCCCGCTAACCGCGACATGGGTACCAAAATAGGCATTCAATCCCTCCAGTCGCGAGGCTACATTCACCACATCGCCAATGGCCGTGTACTCGAGCTTGGCCTGGGACCCGAAGTTGCCCACCGTCGCCTCGCCGGTATGGACCCCGATCCGGGTGAGGCCGAAGGCCACCGGCTGGCCGTCGGGATCGGCGACCTCCCGGCGGAACCTCTCGGCAAAGACATCGAGCGCCAAGGCGCATTGGACAGCGCGCAGGGCATGATCGGACTGGGTGACCGGCGCGCCAAACAACACCATGATGCCATCGCCCAGATACTTAGTGCCTGAACGAAAACCCATTAAATTCGCCAAAACCGCCATGGTCAGCCAAAGGCTGGAAGTGATATCGGCTCATTCCGCGATGAATTAAGTGCTGCGCCCCGAGTTAATTGAGAGCAATTCGC
>JADZBU010000101.1 GCA_020851955.1 Chromatiaceae bacterium
CGGCCGCCAGGGCCGGCCCGCCGGTGAGGACGTGGGCAATCTGGGGCTCGCCACCCTCGGGCCGCAGGCGCAGGCCCAGGGCCGGCGGCACCGGGATATCGGCGTCACCGCTCGCCAGACCGCCGAGATCCTTGGCATGACGCGCTCCCCGCAGGCGCATCCCGATGCCCATGTCCGCCAGGGGCCCGGCCAGATCCAGGTCCTCGGTGGAGTCCAGCGCCAGCCGGAAAAAGGGCTCCAGCGTCAGGCCCGTCACCTCCGCCGCCAGGGCCTCGAGGCCCCGTTCTTCCAGGCCGATGCCCGTCCGGCCATGGCGTTCCCAAAGGGCGCGCATCACGTCATCCAGGGACTGGGCACCCGCCGTTTCGCGGCGGATCACCAGATCCAGCGCCAGGGCCACCAGGGCGCCCTTGGCGTAGTAGCTGACGATGGCGTTGGGGCTGTTCTCGTCCGGGCGGTAAAACTTGGTCCAGGCATCGAAGCTGGACTCGGCCAGGGTCTGCAGCAGGCGACCCGGGGTGCGCAGGACCCGGCTGATGGTCTCCGCCAGCAAGGCGAGGTACCCCGTCTCCTCGATACAGCCACTGCGCACCAGGGCCAATTCGTCGTAATAGGCGGTGATACCCTCGAACACCCAAAGCAGGCGGGTGTGGACCTCTTGCTCCAGGCCAGCGCCCACGAAGGCCTGGGGCCGAATGCGCTTGACGTGCCAGAGATGGAAATATTCGTGACTACAGAGGCCCAGAAAGCGGGTGTAACCGGGGGTGGGCTTAACCATGCCCTCCCCCGGCAGGTCGTCGCGCGCGCAGAGCAGGCTGGTTGAGTAGCGATGCTCCAGGCCACCGTAACCGTCCGCCGTCACCTGGGTCAGGAAGAGATAGCGGTCGATGGGCAGTTCCCCAAAGAGGGCGGCATGGGTGGCGCAAATGCGCGGCAGATCCCGCTGGAGCCGGGACTCGTCGGCCCGATGCCGACCCGTGAGGGAGAGCCAGTGGGGTATCCCCAGCACCCTGAAGGGAATCAGGCTGAAGACGCCCATCTCGACGGGGTGGTCGATGAGGTCCTCGTAGTCGTCGGCCTCGTAGAGGCCAAAGCCAAAGGGCTCCGCCTCCCGCGGTTTCAGGCTGGTAGCCAGGCGCCAGTGGGCATAGTCATCCCCCGGGGGGCGGCGAATCTCCACCTGACAGGGGTCCCGGTCCCGGCCGGCGACCCGCAAAAAGAGGGTGGCGCCGTTGAAATAGCCATGGCTGTCATCCAGATGAGCCCCGCGCACACTCAAATCACCGGCATAAATCTCCGTCCGCACCCTTACCGTCTGGCCGCGCGGCACCAGTCGCCAGGTCTGTTTGTTCAGCTTTTCCAGGGCCAGGGGGCCCTCCTCATCAATCGCCTCGATACCGAGGATGTTGCGGGCAAAGTCCCTGATCAGGTAACTGCCGGGGATCCAGGCGGGCAAGGACAGCAGGAGGGGCTCGGCCGGAGTTGACGGGATGCGCAGTTCCACGGCGAACCGGTGCGCCCGTGGATCAAGCGGCTGAACAAGATAGTGAAGAGGAGAAGGCTGCATGGTGGGGCCCTGACTATTTGGGTCTGGTGGGGGTCTTGATCGGCCATTGGCGCTTGCGGACCTGGGGGGGAGCGGGTTTACCGGCATCCTTGCAGCGCCAGGGCGGGAGCATCCAGGTGGACATCCAGCTGCGGGAAGGCGATGACAATCCCCCGTGCCCTAAAGGCTTCTTCCATGCTCCGCCGCAAGATACTGGCGCTCTTGGTCCGATTATCGACATGGACCCAGTACCTGGCCCTCAACTGGATGGCGCTGCTGGCAAAATCGACGAAGAGGACATCGGGCGGGATGACCTTGAGGACGACATTGGCGGCATTCATGACATCGAGCATGGTCTCGATGACCACGGGGATATCCGAGCCATAGGCGACACCCACCTCGAACTCAACGCGACGAATATGACCATTGAGGGTCCAGTTACGGAATTCCTTGGAGACAATCTGACTATTGGGGATGGCAATCAGGGCATTGTCCTCTGTTTTAATAAAGGTCGCGCGGATATTGATGCGCTCGATTTTGCCATAGACAGAGCCGAATTCGATGGTGTCGCCAGGACGCACCTGCTTGCCCAGCAGCACGATGATGCCGGAAAAGAAGTTCTCCAGGATGTCCTTGAGGGCAAAGCCGAAGCCAACGCTCAGGCCGCCCACGATCCATTTCAGGTTATCCCAGTCGATCCGCAGGGAGGCGAGGACAAAAATAACAAACAGTATCCAGACGACGTAGCGAATGACCAGGAAGGTGGAATTGACCGAAACCGTGTCAAATTGACGCGAATCGGCAATGACGATGAGCATTTCGCCGAGCCAGTTCAACAGATATTTGACCAGCAGACCCGAGAGGACAAGCATGAGAATAGTCCTTAGGCTGATCTCGATCGAGAAATCAGGAAATAGGGCGACGTCGTAAAGATGCACGAAAAACCAATTGGCATTGAAAATATTAGCCGACCAGTGTATGGCGCCAAAGGTCAGCGCAAGCCATAAAAATGGAATCACCAGCGTCGTGATAAAACTCGCCAGGGATCGTTTGCCGCCGGACAGGCTGTTGGCGATCCGCAGCAAAACGCGGGTAAAAATGGTGCCCGTGTAAAAGACACCCAAGGCCAATACCCCAAAGACCGCGATAAACATGGCGGGATAGAGATAGCCCAACCAGGCCGCGATGCCGGCGCCCAACCAGAGACTGCCCCCCAGCAACAAGACGGGGTCGATATCCCGCTTGCGAGGGCCTTGGGAAGACCAGGCGTAGAAGGCGATCCAGGCTATATTCAGACCCGCCAGCACCAGCAAGGTTACGAGAAGCACCCGGTAGGGCGCCAGGAGATCGGTTACCAGATCGATCAGAAACAGCGATAGCAGGTTAAGAATATAGGGATTCAGGGCGGTATCCGACTGGCCCCGCTCCCTCGCCTTCCAGGCCGCGTCCATGACCGCCAGGCTCAGGAATAGCATGGCGAATGAATAAAAAAGGTTGCCATTGGTACTGGGCAGATTAATGGCTCCAACCCAAAAAAAGATACCAATCCATAGAATAAGATAGGGGCGAAGATAGGGTTTGACGGGAAACCAGCGGTAACGAATCATCACCCAGGCCAGGATCACGGCCAGGAGGCATGCGGCGATCAGCAGACGCAACAAAGCCGGCCACCATTGCTGATTGGGCATGACCACCAGCACTTGCGTGGGCAGGGCGACAATCCAGCTACTCAGGCTGCGAGAGAGTTCGCGCCACTGGAAAGCATAGCCATCCTGTCCGGGACTGTTGCCCAGGAAGAGGAAGCGGTTGGTATAAAACCCCTTATAGTTCTCGAAGATATCGCGCTCGGCCTGAATCATGATGTCGTCGAGCTGGACCTGAAAATCCTGGCTACTGGTCAAAAGGTCATCAATTTGCCTGATCCATCGGCTCTGGCTTGCAATCACCGAATCGAAATTTCTTTCTATCCATTCCTTTCTCCATTGCAAATCGGAATCGGGAATTTCCAGAAGCTTTATCATTTTCAGATTATTTGTCGTCTGAACATTTTCAATTTCGAATTTCTGGCGATGGCTCTCCACGTTGGCACGGATCGCCGCGAAGGATTTCCTTAAATCATCCACCTGACGGTAATAGAATGCCGCGAAATAGGGCGCGTAGGCCGGCTGCCCCTCGATCAACAGCAACAGCTCGTTCAAGCGCGTCGTGGCATGCTCGAATTTACGCTGGAATTCCTGCCTGCCCTCGCTCACGAAATGATCGAGCATCTCTAGGCTGGCCTGGTTGCGCACACCCTCGGATTCATTCGATATCATATCGAAATAGTTATCCATGATAGCCTTGGCGTTATAATTGTCATCGATTTCCAAGGCCGGGAGACGGCCTTCGGAGGCGGTCCCTTCGGTTGCGGGACGGGAAGGAGATTTTGGCGCAACCCCCTGGGCGTGATATTCCCGATCAATCCCGGAATAGGTGCCGTCGTTCATGATCTGGCGAAGGCCGCGATTAAGCTTTTCAAGCAGCCATTTATTGCCCCTGGCAACGGGAAAGGCTTTATAAAAGGACGGCGTATTAAAGTTCGGGTTATCGAGCAGCGCCAGTGAGCCCGGATGGCGCAGCATAAGGGCATCGATGAATTCCGATTCATCGAAAATAAAATTAATCTTCCCCGACAACAGGGCATCAACCAGGTCATCCGAGGTTTCAAAGGATTCGATACCGGCGATCAAGCCGGTCTCATACCAGTAATGCAGGATTTCCATCCGCAGGGCCCCCCGCAGGGTGCCTAGGGTTTTCTTCTCCATCTCCGGGGGCCGGTCACCGGTCATTTTGTCGGCGCGTCCGGCTATTTTTAAGGTGAACTGGCTGACAGGCCAGGAAAAATCGACATAATCCTTACGCGCCTCCGAGATGGTAACGGGCAAGGCCATCAGAAAATTCTTTTCTCCCTCCAAGCCATCCAGGATTGCCGATCGCGTGGTCTTGACATATTCGAGCCGGAGATCCTCCCGGCTGGCGATTTCCTCCAACAAAGCCACCAGGTATCCCGTCGGCCGACCCGTCTCGGGATCTTGGGAATAGAGCGGATGATGCTCATACCAGGCAACGCGAATGGTCGCCGGGACATCCTCTTTCGTGAGCAGGTACCCTAACCCTCCCAGCACTCCCAGAAGAGCCAGGGCCAGGGCGAAATATCCGAAGCGGTTTTTATTGAACACGGAGTCATCCCAAGCGGTGCAACGGCAGGCAATCTCCAGGGCATTCTATGCCCTCCGCCGGCGCCCTGTCGCCAAGGGCGGGCCGATTGCGCCCCCGGCTGCCGTCCTTAAAGCTGGAACACTGATCCTGGCCCAAATGGCCCGGCCTCCTTGCCAGGAATAGGGCCGGTAGAGGTAGAATGTCCGTAAATTCAGCCAGCGTGAATATCCATGTCATCACAATCGCTCCTTTACGGCTTATGCCTTGCCCTGCTGCTGCCGATCAGGGTGGTGCTGGCCAACATCGAGACACCTGCGGTGGTCTCCGCATCCGATCCGGCGGACCAGCCCAAGGCTGAGGTCTCGGCGCCCGCGGCCACCGAGACCAAGCCGGCACTCCCCCGGGCGGAGATCGACGCCCTGGTCGAGGCCGCGGCCAAACGTCACGGGGTGGAGTTGGCCCTGGTCAAGGCGGTGGTAGCCGCCGAATCGGCCTACGACACCCAGGCCGTGTCCCGCGCCGGCGCCCTGGGTCTCATGCAGATCATGCCGGGCACCGGGGCCGATTATGGGGTGACCGAACGGGAGCGGCTCTTCGATCCCGCGACCAACCTGGACACGGGCACCCGCCACATCAAACGCCTGCTGGGTAAATATAAGAATGACTATGGGCGGGTCATCATGGCCTACAACGCCGGCGAGGGCGTGGTGGACCGTACCGGCAGCATGGTGACCTATGCCGAAACCCTGTCTTACACCGAGGCGGTGATTCGCCACTATCGGCGCAATGGTGGCACCAAGCCCACGGACGAGGCCCTGGCCAAGGTCCGCCAGCTCCGCAAGCTCAAGGGCACTCAGGCCAAGCAACTCCTCGCCCGCTATCTCGACCTCAA
>JADZBU010000102.1 GCA_020851955.1 Chromatiaceae bacterium
CCCGCGGGTTACTGCGCTGGCGGTGCGCGGGACGGCCGCGGCCCGGCGGGTTGGCATCCCTGACGGTGATAGCCACTAGGGCAAGGGGACCGATCAGATGATGCGTCATTTGCACCTGGAGGAGACGGTCACCCACTCTACCGCCGGCCAGGTTGACCCTGACGCCGAGGCTGCCGCTCCGGATTCGCCAGCGCTACGCCCGTGGCGATGTCCTGATCTGGCAAGCGGGCGCCGATCCCGAGCGGGATGACCCGCGCGGCGGTTGAATGACCACGGCGCAACTGGCTCGGCAGGATGAGATGGGCAGGGATTTAACCGGATTTTACTGGAGCCGGCCGCCGGAGGTGACACCAGCACCCCGGCGGCAAAGCCTGACTGGCCCCGCCGTAGCGGATGCGCCGGGAGCGGTTGTCGCCGGGATATATACGCGGTGGGAGGAGTTGTTGGGGGTGGGGTGAGGGGCTGTTACACCCAACAAAAAGGCGGCCGAGGCCTCCTGGGGTTTGAACCGGCCGGGGCCGGCTTAGAGGGCATAAGGAACCAGGGGTAGCAGGGTCACGACCACGATGGCCAAGAGGGCCAGGCGGTTGAGGGTAGTCAGGCTCAGGTTAAGGTTCGTCATGGCGATGTCCTCAGGGTCAGGGGTTGTGTCGGTTAAAACCAGGCTCGGCCACCAGAGGCGAGGATGCGAGCCCGGCGCTGGGGAGGGGTGCCGGTGGCTCTGGTCTCGAGATAGAGCCGCGCTCTCCCGGGGTCAAGAGTCTCCGAGTAAAAAAGTAGGAATAAAAGCGGTGGGGCGCGGGCGGCGGGGCTCTGGGGCCGAGTCTGGCCCCCGCTGGCCCTGCCGGCGGGCGCTGGCTGCCTATCACGCACTCTCCCGCTCATACTGCTGATTCCGCCCCAACCAAGCGACCAGGCGCCAAGGGTGACGGGGAGAATAACCGCCTGTTCACCTTTCCCCTTGCCGGCCTGACCCTGCCCCTCTGGCTGCCTATTTTGGCGGCGTGCGGCATTACCCTGCTGACCAGCAGGGTTGGCATCTCCGGGGCCTTTTTGCTGGTGCCCTTTCAGCTTTCGGTCTTGGGCTTGGCCAGCTCCGGCATGTGCTCGAAGTTCATGCCATAGATGCCGGCGATGAGGGTGGGGGGCAGGACCTGGGAGCAGAGGAACACCAGGCGCTCGCCGTCATAAATGAAGGCCGCGTTGGTGTTGCGCGGTTCGCCATCCGGGCGGTGAAAGAAGAGGCTGTTGAGCTGAAAACCCTGGTCGGTGGCCAGGTGGTGGGAACTGGATTCCAGTTCGTCCACCTCCTTCATTTTCGGCAGCGTCAGCTTGCAGACGATCTTCCTGCAGGCGGTAGGCTTTCAGCATGGGGGCGTCCTCGGTAAGGATGCGCCAGTGTAAGGGCTAGTGAGCGCCGGGTCATCCGGGACGACGGGTCAAGGCTGGCGGGATGCTCGGGGAGCGTCCGGGGTCACCAGGTGGCGCCCAACGGGGGCCATCGGCGGCATCATGGCTTCCCGCCGTAGACGCGCGGGGTGAAATTGTCGAAACTTATCCCGCTGCTCGGGTCCGTCGCAGCCTTCCGCGTCCGCAACCCCTTGGCCGCCCACTCCGGCGCGCGCCTCGCGCAAGATTGAGGAGCGGGTTCTGGCGGGAGCAGGGAATTTTGCAAGCAAGGCGGTGGCGAATGGCGGGCGATGGCAATGGGTACCCTTGGTCAGGCGGCAAAGTGGTTCTGGTTGGTTTTCATCCTGGTGGGGGCCACTCCCCTGCAGGCACACACCGATTATCCTCCCCCAGAGGACATCGCCCAGTCAGCGACCTTGACCGGTGAATGGCAGGGCGTCCGCCAACGGCTCAGGGCAGCCGGCATTACCCTTGAGGTCACGCAAATCGCCGATTTCATGCTCAATACCGGGGGGAATGAGCAGGGGGGCTATTTCGACGGGCTGCTGTTCCCGGACCTCAACGTCGATTTGGAGCGGCTGATGGGTTGGCCAGGCGCCAGCTTCAATGTCTCGGCTTACGTCATTCAGGGGGAGGGCATCACCACCCCCAGTGGCTTGCGCGGTTTTCTCTCCCCGACCAACATCGAATACACTCCTGCCGTCACCAAGCTCGCCGAGCTGTGGTTGCAACAGGAATGGTTCGACGGCCGGCTGGCGATCAAACTGGGACAGATCGAAGGCGACATCAACTTCAATATCCTGGGTTCGGCGGATTTCTTCATCAATGGCACCTGGGGCTGGCTTGGGAGCTGGTCCGCCAATCTCCCTGGCTCGGGGCCGACCTACCCCAATCCGGTCCCAGCCGTGCAACTGATGCTCCGGCCGGTTCCGGAATGGACCTTCCAGGCCGCGGTGTTCAACGGCAGCCCCACGGGCAATGACCCCGAGGGAAATGCCAACGGGCTGCGTTTTCCCATCGGTCAGGGTGCCCTGACCTTCCTGGAGTTCACTTACGAGCCGGATGTGGCCCAGGAAGCGAGTCTGCCTCATGCCTATAAGCTGGGGGCCTGGTATCACTCCGGCCGCTTTGACCGCTTTACCACCAGCGCCGATGGGCAGCCTTTGGCCGCCGATCAGGATGAGCCGCTACCCAACAGGGTCAGTGACAATTATGCCCTCTATGCCTCGCTGGATTATCCGCTGTGGTATGACAGCGATACCCGCAGTCGGGGACTCAATCTGTTCGGCACCCTGACGATCAATCCCCAAGGGGATCGCAATATCGCCAACGGATTGATTGACGGTGGCCTGGCTTATACGGGGCTATTTCAGGGACGCCCCCTGGACCGTACCGGCCTGGGTTTCACCTGGCTCAATATGAGTCCAGACTATGCGGATTACATTCGCACCATTGACCATACCGGAGTCGCCGATTTCGCCATCCCGAGTCATGAGGCCTTCCTGGAGCTGACTCATCAAGCCGTCATAAGGCCTTGGCTAAAAATTCAGCCATTTTTGCGTATTCCACGCCAAGGTGGACACCGATTCCACGCCAAGCTGGACAGTGATTCCACGGCAAGCTGGCCACCTGTTCCAGGGCAAGCTGGACACCTGAAATAGCGAGACGAGGCGCGGGATAACCG
>JADZBU010000103.1 GCA_020851955.1 Chromatiaceae bacterium
TGGCGCCACGCAAGATGCGCTTTGGGGTCTCGGAGGGCATGGTCCTGGCCGCCGGCCCCGGCGGCGAGGACATCTTTCTGCTCGCCCCGGATGCCGGGGCCGAGCCGGGGATGCGGGTGAAATAGGGGGCCTTAGCGGCCGTAGATCCCGACCATCCGCCGCATCCTGGCGCCCAGATCCGCGGGAATCTGGTCCCAGGCGAAGCGCCAGTTCCAGTTGCCCTCGGCGGTGCCGGGGACATTCATGCGATGGTCGCCATCCAGGGCCAGAAGGTCCTGCATGGGCAGGATGGCCAGATAGGCCCGTGAGGCCAGGGCGGCGCGGATCAGGGGCCAGGGCATGGGCTCGGTGGGGTAGCCCAGAAACTCATCCACCAGGGCCCGATCACCCGGGTCCAGGGCCTGGTACCAGCCCAGGCTCGTATCGTTGTCGTGGGTACCGGTATAGACCACGCAGTCGCGATCATGGCGGAAGGGCAGGTAGGGATTGTCCGCGCCCCCGGAGAAGGCGAACTGCAGGATCTTCATGCCGGGATAGCGGTACTTGCGGCGCAGATTCTCGACCTCCGGGGTAATGAAGCCCAGGTCCTCGGCGATGAAGGGCAGCTTGCCAAAGCGCTGGTGCAAGCGTTCGAAGAGTTCGTCCCCCAGGGCCTTCACCCAGCGCCCCTGGATGGCGTTCTCCTCCGTCGCCGGTATCTCCCAATAGGCCTCGAAGCCGCGAAAGTGGTCGATCCGGATCATGTCGAAGAGGCGTAACTGGGTCCGGACCCGATCGAGCCAGAAGCGGAAACCCTCGGCCTCCATCCGCTCCCAGCGATAGAGGGGGTTACCCCAGCGTTGACCCGTGGCGGAGAAGTAGTCGGGGGGCACCCCGGCAACGACCCGGGGACTGCCGTCGGGGTTGAGGTCGAAGTCCTGGGGATGCGCCCAGACCTCGGCGCTGTCCTGGGCAACGAAGATGGGCATGTCGCCAAAGAGCTTGATGCCCCGTGACGCCGCGTAGGCCCTCAGCTCCTGCCATTGGCTGAAAAACAGAAACTGTTCGAAGATGATGACCTGGATTTGGGGTGCCAGCCGGGTGTGGGCCCGGTTCAGGGCCTGGGGTTTGCGGTCCCGCAGGGTGACCGGCCACTGCCACCAGCCCGCCTGGCGCTCCTCGCCGAGGGCGCGAAAGAGAGCATAGTCCGGCAGCCAGTAGCCATTTTCCTGGGCGAAGGCCGCCAGCGCCTGGCGCTCCGCGTCCGTGGCCGCGGCTTGAAAACCCCGCCAGGCCCGCGCCAGGGCCTCGCGCTTGGCCGCGATGCCCTCATCGTCCGGCGGTTCAGCGAGCCAACCGGCGGCCACCAGGGGTTCCAGATCGATCAGCAGGGGATCGCCCGCGTGGGTCGAACTGTTCTGGTAAGGGGAACGATCAGCCTGGGTCGGGCCCACTGGCAGCATCTGCCAGACGCTCATGCCGCATTCGGCCAGCAAATCGATAAAGGCTCGGGCCTGGGCCCCCAGGCTGCCACAAGGTCCAGGCCCGGGCAGGGAGGTGATGTGGAGCAGGACCCCGGCGCGGCGGCGATCGAGACTGACGGCGGGAGACCTGGATTCGGTCGTCATGACACACCTTTCCTCGGGCTTATGCCCATGGGCTGCCCCCGAGGGGGACCAGGATCTGCTGTTTCCCACCGCCAATCCCGGGATTGCCGAATCAGGGATGGGGGCGTGGGGCCCGCCGGAGCGGGCCGCGAGCAAAAATTAATTCTACGCCATTCCAGATCGGCTGGAATCCTCATCCGGCCTCGCCACCGGGCCCTCCCAGCGCCGGACCCGGCCGCTGTCGAGATCGAAAAGATCCAGGAGGCGGCCCACCGTATGGTCGATGAGGTCGTCGATGGTCTTGGGGGCATTGTAGAAGGCCGGCATGGGCGGGCAAATGATGGCGCCCATGGTCGCCGCCGCATGCAGCAAGCGGGTATGGCCCACATGCAGCGGCGACTCGCGCGGGACCAGGACCAGGCGTCGGCCCTCCTTGAGGACGACGTCCGCGGCGCGCGCCACCAGGTTGTCGGCGTAACAATTGACGACCCCGGACAGGGTCTTGATGGAACAGGGCGCTATGATCATGCCCCCGGTGCGAAAGGAGCCGCTGCTGATGGGCGCGGCCAGGTCCGCGTCGTTATAGACCCGGTCCGCCAGGGCTTCCACCTCCCGGGGCTTCCAGTTCGTCTCCAGCGCTATGTTCAATTTGGCGCCCTGACTGATGACCAGGTGGGTCTCCACCTCAGGCATGCCCCGCAGGGTCTCCAGGAGGCGGATACCATAGATGACGCCGGAAGAACCCGAGATGCCGATGATCAGGCGCATTGGGGATTTCATGAGGATACCGATCGGTCTGGCGGCGGACCGGATCAGGCGGTCAGGAGGTCGTAGAGAGCCTCGAATTCCCGGCTGAGTTTGTGCCGGGGATCGAGGTGGATCATGGGCAAGGCCTGGGAATGGGATTCACGAATCCGGATCGAGGACGACAGGAAGGCGTCCAGCACCGGCAGGCCCTCCGCGCGCAGTTCCGCCACCAGCCGCACCGGCAGATTGGCGCGGGACTGAAACTGGTTGACCACGATACCCTCGATGCGCAGGTTGCGATTGTGATCCTCCTGGACCTCGCGGACGCTGTCCATCAGGGCATAGAGGGCGCGGCGGGAAAAATCATCGCAATCGAAGGGAATCAGACAGTTGTTGGCGGCGATCAGGGCCGAGCGGGTGAAAAAATTCAAGGCCGGCGGGGTATCGATGAAAATCTCGTCCACATCCTTGAGGGTATCGAGCGCCTCGCGCAACTTGTACATCTTGTAACGCGATTCCAGCTTGATCTGGAGTTCTTCCAGGCGGGGATCGGCGGGCATGACGGCCAGGTTGGGAAAGCGGGTCGGCACCCGGTACTCGCTGGGCTTGGCGCCGAAAACCCGGCAGGCCAGGATATCGTCGAAGAATCCGGCCAGGGTTTTCTCCTGCCCGTCCAGGCCCGCGCCCAGCAGGTAACGGGAGGCGTTGGCCTGAGGGTCCAGATCTACCAGGAGGGTCCGCCGACCCCGGGCGGCGCTGATGGCGGCCAGGTTGCAGGCGATGGTGGACTTGCCCACGCCCCCTTTCTGGTTGAAGACGACTCGGCGCATGGGGATGATCCCGGGGGTTTCGGAGAGGCGGTCAGTTTAATCAAGCCGAGGGAAGGCGTCGATAGCCCAGGTGACACCA
>JADZBU010000104.1 GCA_020851955.1 Chromatiaceae bacterium
GACGGCCTGTCGCCCCAGGCCCGGGCGCGGATCGAGGCGGCGAGGTGGGAGGAGCAGGGCCCCAAGCCGGGGGCCGTGCCTCGCTAGGCGGCCCGCTGGGCTACCAACTGTATTCGGTGTCGGACCGACCCGCCAAGGCGGGATGGGAGGGATAGGCCACCTCTAACCCCTCGGCGGGCTTGCGGAAGAACTGCGAGACCTTGGAGAGATTCTTGATAGCCAGGGTCACCAGCCCACCGACCCGATTGGCCCGCAGCGCCCGGTAATCTTCCCAGGACTTGCGCAGGATGTTGAATAGCGAGCGGTTACTGACCCCACCCAACCGCATATGGACCATGACATTGGGCATATAGACGACCCGGCCCTGGAGCTGTCTGAGCAGCCGCAGCATGAGGTCATAATCCGCCGCGATCCGATAGGCCTGGTTGAAGCCCCCGATGCGGTCAAAAACCTCGCGACGCAGATAGAGGGTCGGGTGCGGCGGCATCCAGCCCATGCGCAGCAGGGGCGGCGAATAGGCGCATGACCGCCAGTAGCGGATCACCTGGCCCGGGTCCCGCCGCTTCACGTACAGCAGATCGCCGTAAACGGCCTCGACGTCGGGATCGGCAAAGGCGGCGGCGATGCGCCGGAGCACATGGGGATCGGCGTACAGGTCATCGCTGTTCAGAAAGCCGATCACATCGCCGCTCGCCCGCGCCAGACCCTTGTTGAGGGCATCGTAAATGCCCTGGTCCGGCTCGCTGATCAGCAGATCCAGGTGGGCGCGGCTCGCCTCCAGTTCCGCCAGGGTCCCGTCCGTGCTGCCCCCGTCGATGATGATGTGCTCGCGATGAACATAGGATTGCTGGTACACGGAGGCCAGGCACTCCGCCAGGGTGTCCACGGAGTTCTTGGTCGCGGTCACGACGCTAATCCGAACCGGTGCCGCCGGCGGGGCCTGGTCCCGGCGCGGACTCCCGGAGGACCTGGGCAACCCATCCCGAGCGCGGGGCGGCCGGCGTTCATGGTTGAGTGTGGCGGCACTCAACAGGTGTCTAGTCATGATTAGGAATCCAGGGAAGCTTAAGGCTGGCGGACGTCTTTGGTAATAAGTATGGGGGATAACACCCAAGATGAAAACCAACTTCAGGAAAATCTTATATAGCGATACCCGACCCTGAGCCCCCGGTCAGCCCGGAGAGGCCCCATCCGGATGGCGCTGGAGCCAGAGTTCCAGCAAGGCCAGATGCCATAACTTATTGCCGCGGATACGGGTGTGATGCAGATCCGGGGCGGCGAGGAGCTGGTCCACATAGGCCCTTTGGTAGATGCCCCGCTCGCGGCAGGCGCGGGAGTTGACCAGGTCCCGCATCATGGCGAGAAAGTCGCCGCGCACGAACTTGAGGGCCGGCATGGGGAAGTAGCCCTTGGGCCGGTCGATGACGGCATCCGGCAGCAGGCCCCGGGCCAGGGCCTTGAGGGGGAACTTGCCGCCTTCGCGCAACCTGATCTCGGCGGGGCAGCGGGTCGCCAGCTCGACGAGCTCGTGATCCAGGAAGGGGACCCGCGCCTCCAGGCCCCAGGCCATGGTCATGTTGTCCACCCGCTTGACGGGGTCATCGACGATGAGGGTGGTCACATCCAGGCGCAGGACCGCATCCACCAACTCCTCGGCGCCCGTCTGGTCCAGGAGGTCGGCGACGAGGAGGCCGGTGTGGTCCGGTCCGGCGAAGGCCGGGGCCGCCAGACGCAGGAACTCGGCGTGGTCCCGGTCGAAGTAGTGCCGGCGGAAGGTCTCCAGCCAGGCGCCCCGGTCCGCCCCGGCCAGGCGCGGATACCAGAAATAGCCACCGAAGACCTCGTCCGCCCCCTGGCCGGACTGGACGACCTTGATCTCCCGCGAAACCTGTTCACCCAGCAGATAGAAGGCCACGGCGTCCTGGCCGAACATGGGCTCGGTCATGGCGTCCACCGCCTCTGGCAGGCGGCGCAGGACCTCGGCGTTGGGGACGTGGAACTTGTGGTGCCGGGTGGCGTAGCGCGCCACCACCGGGTCCGAGTACTCGAACTCGCTGCCAGCCTCCTCTGGGGTGTCCTCGAAGCCCACCGAGAAGGTGCGGATCTCCGCCGTCCCCAGCTCCGCCAGCAGGGCCACCAGTAGGCTCGAATCCAGGCCTCCGGAGAGCAGCACCCCCACCGGCACGTCGGCCACCTCCTCGCGGCGGCGCACGGCCTGGCGCAGGGCGGCGCCGATGGCCGCCACCCAGTCGCCAGCGCTGGGGACGGGGTCCGGTCGGATGCCCGCCAGGCTCCAGTAAGCGCGCTCGGTGGTGGTGCCGTCGGCGTCGAGGCGCAGCCAGTGGGCCGGAGCCAGCTTGCGGATGCCGGTCAGGATGGTGCGTGGCGCCGGCACCACGGCATGGAGGGTGAAGAGGTGATGCAGGGCGATGGGGTCGATGGCGGTGTCCACTCCACCCGCCGCCAGCAGGGCCTGGCTGCTGGAAGCAAACCGGAACCGCCGGGCGTCGCGGGTCCAGTAGAGGGGCTTGACGCCAAAGCGGTCGCGGGCGAGAAAGAGGACACGCCGCCCCAGGTCCCAGAGAGCGAAGGCAAACATGCCATGCAGGCGCTCGACGCAACCCTCGCCCCAGGCGTGCCAGGCCTTGAGGATGACCTCGGTGTCGCCGTCCGAAAAGAAGTGGTAGCCCAGGGCCGCCAGTTCCTGGCGCAACTCGCGATAGTTGTAGATGGCCCCGTTGAACACCAGGGCCAGGCCCAGTTCCGGATCCACCATGGGCTGATTGGAACGGATGGAGAGGTCGATGATGGCCAGGCGGCGATGGCCGAGGCCCAGGCCGCCGTCGCTCCAGCTCCCGCCATGATCCGGTCCGCGCCGGCGGATCTGGTCCATCATGCGATTGACCGCCGCCAGGTCCGCCGGGGCGCCGTCGAAGCGCAACTCACCGCAAATGCCGCACATGGATCACCGCCTCTGGGTCAAGAAAACATCTTTGCGCAATTGTCGGCTTTTCCGGGTCGAGGAATGCTCTGCCTAAACTTAACGCCAATCAATTCGCCTTCCCGGGTCGGCTGGTGCCTGGCGGGGGACGCCGTAAATACGTCCCTGTAGGCGTGACGACAGCATCCCTGCTGTCGACACCCCCGCCAGGCACCAGCCGGCCCTCCTCTGCAAGTGGGCCAAGGCCGTAAGGTGGCTAGACTTGCTTCAGCGTAACCCTTCTGCCCCCTATCCCCAACCCTCCCCGCGAGGGGGGAGGGAGCAAGAGAATCAGTGGCTTGAGCCATCGAAACCAACCCATGCAGCCGGGGGATCCAAACGGTTAGGCTTCAGCGTGCCAGTTGCTCGCGCTGGCCGAGGTCCTGCTCGCGTTGGCGGACCCGGCGCTGAAAGCTGGCCTGGTTTTTGGTGCAGACGAGGGTGTAGGGCCGGCCGCGCTTGTTGGTCGCCAGGTCCAGGTCGCACTGGGCGCGCTGGATGGAATGGGCGACATGCTGGCGGTCACCCTCATTGGCCTTGAACTGCCAGACCGGCTCGTCCGGGGCCGCCAGAAAATGGCTCAAGGCGCGGCAGTGGGCGCACTGACAGGCGATGGACCCGGTGCGCATCCAGTCCGGCGGCGGTTCCAGGGGCAGGGCGATGCGCGCCTCCAGGTGCGCCAGGGCCGCCTCCCGCAAGACCTTTACCGCGGCGGCTTCGGTCTCCCCGCCGGTGGCGTTGAGCAGCACGGCCGCCGGCACCAGTAACGAATCCAGGTCATAGAGGCCGGGCCGGGCCAGGAGGAAGGCGACCGCCTGATCCGCCAGGGCGGCATCGATGCCCCCCAGGAAGGTGATCAATTCGGCAAGCTGCAGGGCCGTCAGGGGTTCCGGTCGTTGCGAATAGTCCTGGGGCGCCGTCGGGCTAGCGGGACCATCATCGGGTAAGCCCTGCAACAACAGCCGGGCGGGGCCCTGTAATAAGGGCAAGGCGATGGCGCCCTCCGCCACGCAGCGGGCCAGCAAATTGGCGCAGGCCCCTGGCCGACAGGACGCATGGGCCGTGATGATCTGGCCGAGCAGGCCGGCCGCGGCCTCGGGCGCGAGCCGACGGCAGAGGGCGGCCAGGGCCGGGTTGTCCTCCGGACCGTAGGCGCCGCCCGCCACGCGCTCGGTGGTGAACTCGGCGGCGCCCTCCACGTCGTTCAGCCGCAGCAGGGCATCGATCAGGTCCGCTGACTGCCCCCCGCTACTGGCCTGTCTGACCAGCCAGGACGCCTGGGGCCACTGGGCGCGGATGGCGCTGGCCAGTTGCCCGGCCTCCCGCCAACCGGCGTCCCCTTCCGTGGCCCCGGCCGCTTCCCAGCGCCTGATCAGGTCGCGCAGCGCCGGGAGGCTGACCCCCAGCCCGCCGGCGGCCAGGACGGCGCCCCGCCGGTCGCTGGGCCAGAGGACGAAGGCGGCGCGCTGGTAGAAACGCTCGAAGGAGGCCCCCTCGTTGCCCGTGGCCTCGGAAAACTCGACCTCGGCGTCCTCCAGATCGGCCAGGGCCTCGGCGGGCGAGAGCTCCTCCTCGGTGAAAGGCAGCTCGGCCATCTCGGACAGGCTGCCGTCCGCCCGGCGCCAGTCATGGAGGGTCCAGGCGCTGTAGCTGACCTCCCCGATCTCGAACTCCGGATCGCGCCAGTGGCCGCCACCGCTGTATTCGGCCCAGCCGGTCTCGTTGACGCTGAGCAGGGCCAGGTAGAGATCGCAACTGGCCGCGGCCGCCGCTGGGATCAGCACCTGGGCCGCCGCCGCATCCTGGCCCTTGAGGGCCGCAAAGCCGATCTCGGCCTCGGTGTAGGCGTGTTCCAGGGGATAGATCAGCTTGTCGGGGAGCGACCCGGAGCGGTCCCAGTCAGCCAGCAGGCGGGTGAGCTGGGTTTGCTGGTCGCCATAATCCGGCGCTTGGGGCAAGGGGCCCTCGCCGACGCGGATCAGGTTGTAGATCAGCGCCAGCCGGTAACCGGAGGCGATGGGCAGCACCTCGTGCCGGCAGTCGGCATAGAAGGCGGCGAAGGCCGCCTCGGAGGGCTCGTCCCGGTGCAGATCGACCCGCGCCTCCTCACCCCGGTGGCGGATGATCAGCTCGCCGCCGCTGTAGTCGCAGGGCAGGACCACCACCAGGGTGGCGAACATGCCCGGGGCCTTTTCGGTGTCGCGATGGGAGACGAAAAAGCTGCCGGTGTCATAGATCAGCAGCTTGTAGAGCTGGGCCTCGATGGCCCCCGCCACCGCCAGACCCACCCGCACCCGCTCGACCACACTCGCCAGGTCCTCCGCCCATTTCCGGCCCGTGAGCTGCACCTGGGCGGCATCCACCTGCCAGGTGCGACGGACGCTGGTGTCGACCAGGGTGTCGCTGCCCCGACCATAGGGCGCCAGCTCGGCCCCGGCCACCAGGGCCTCGGCCTGAGCCGGCAGCAGCGGCAGGGCGATGGGCCCGACCCCCGCGACCTCCAGACGTGGTGGGTGGATGTCGAAGGACCCGGCAACGTGGAAGCCGCCGGGGCGTTGGACGCTGGCCAGGGCGTGGGCGAAGGCTTGGGGGTA
>JADZBU010000105.1 GCA_020851955.1 Chromatiaceae bacterium
AATCTGGGCGATCAGGACACCCGTCGTCAGGAGCGGCAACTCGGCCGCAGCGGCAGTGGCCATGGGACTCTCCAGCAAGCTTTAAAAAGCCCTTATTAACATCATGGTCTTAAATTTGGAACTGCTGATCCGGACGCAAACCGCCTTGCCCGGCGCCCCGGGCGCGGCTAACATCATGAGCCCGATCCGGTCGGGGGCTGCTGCACCTCCCCTCGCTGATCCCTGGATGACGGGACGAGCAAGCGTCCTTGCGCAGCCAGAGGTCGTCGCCCCGCCATGTTCCCGCCAAGAGCCACTGGCAGCGGTCATGGTCCCGACGCCTGGACCCTTAGTAGCGGAGTTTTAACCCAAGTCCATGGACCCCCGACCGCCAGAGTTCGCTCCCGTCTCGCCCGCCGGTGGCCCCAGGCCCGGACCCGACGACCGCTGGACGGTCCCGGATCTGATCGACTTCGAGTATTACCTCGAGCGCGACGAAATCGACCTGCGCGAGCGCCCCGCCGCCCGGGTGGCACTCGCGGACCGGGATCGCGCCATCTACCTGGATGGGGTCGCCCCGGCGCTCGCGGGCCTGGACCCTCACTCCCCTTCTCACCGGCGCGGGAGTCTCCGCCGCTGGCTGACCGCGCGGCGCGAGTCGGAGCCCCCGGACCTGCGCGACCTGCTGCCGGGCACCGCCTTTGACCACGCCCAGCGACTGGGGACCCTGATCCTGGCCGTGGCCGGCTTCCTGATCGGTGTCGGCGCGGCCTCCACCCTCCTCAGCTACGATGGACGCCTGCCGGTCAATGTCTCCTGGTACCTCTTCCTCTTGGTGGGGGCGCAGTTCCTTTTGATCGGCGGCGGCGTTCTCGCCTGGGTGCTGCGCCGGTCCCGGCCCGTCGGGGCCACCATCCAGGATGTCACGGTGCTCGGCCGGCTCATCCGCCCCCTCTTCACGCGTCTCGGGAGCTGGGTGCAACAGCAACGTCTGGCCCATGCGAGTCAGGAGGCGAGGGATCGCGCTCGCGCCGGCACCGGGATGCTGAAGTCTCAGTATCAGCTCTATGGCCCAGTCACTTATCTGCCGGTCCTGGTCCCGGCCCAGGTGTTCGGGGTCGCTTTCAACCTGGGGGTCATCCTAACGACCATCGCGATGGAGTGGTTTACGGATCTCGCCTTCGGCTGGGGCTCGGCCCTGGATGTCGGCCCCCAGGCCGTTTACGAACTGGCTCGCGCCGTGGCCACGCCCTGGTCCTGGCTGTTGGGCGAGGGGGTGGGCTACCCGACCCTGGACCAGGTTGCCGGTAGTCGCATCAACCTCAAGGATCCCCTCTTCCTGCTTGACGCGGGGCACTTGCGCTCCTGGCGCTGGTTTCTGGTGCTGGCGGTCATCACCTATGGTCTGCTGCCCCGGCTGGTCCTGCTGTTGGCATCCATTTATGCCCAGCGCCACCTCCTCAGCCGACTCCCCTTTACACACGCCCGCACCCAGGCCCTCTACGCCCGGCTGGTCACCCCGCGCCTGGAGACGCCCGGCGGCAGCGGCCAGGGTCCGGCGATGCCCATTCCGGCTCCTCTGGTGCCCCGGGTCCATCGTCAACCCAGGCCCGAGCGAAAGCCCCAGGCCCAGCCCGAGCCAACGCCGCGGCCCGAGTCCCCCCAGCCCGAGCCCGAGCCAAGGCTAGCGCCAAGGCCCGAGCTACAGCCCCCGTTAACACCGCGGTCCAAGGAGGAGCGCAAGCCAACTCCGCAGCCCAGGCCCCAGCTTGAGCCAACGCCGCAGCCCGAGCCCCAGCTTGAGCCAAGGTTGCAGCCGCGGCCCGAGCCATGGCTCCAGCCCCAGCTTGAGCCAACCCCGCGGTCAAAGCCCCCACTCGAGTCAGCGCGACAGCCGCAGCCCGGCCCGGTGCTCCAGCCTGGTTCAAGGCTCCAGCCCGGGCCAACGGGACAGCCGCAGCCCCAATCCGTGCCACCCCTCCAGCCGCAGCCGCAGCCCCAGCCGCAGTCGCCGCAGCCGCTGCCCGAGTCACGGCTAGAATCGCCGCCTGAGCCGGAGCCCGAGCCGCGGCCCCCACCCCAGCCCCCCATCATCGGCCTAGCCGGGGGCATAGCCCCGGATGCCTGCCTGCTGCTCATCCACGTGGATGTGGACGACCTGATCGAGGACCAGGACCGCCCGCGGCTCGCGGGTCTGATTGCGGCCTGCACCGGCTGGCGAATCGCCCGTGCCGCCTCCTTCGGGTCCGGTACCCTCATGACCGAGGGGGTGATCCAGTGGCTCGCGGAACAGGATTGGCAGGCCCCGCCGGCCCGGGTCGTCATCCTCATGGATGGCTCCCAGCCCCCCATCACCGAGAATCTGCGCTTCCTGCGGGAACTGCGCGCCGCCGCCGGTACCCAGGCCCAACTCCTGCTCGCCCTGGTCGGCGATCCCCAGGACGAGGACCCTCTGCCGCCGGTAGGGGACTTTGACTTCACCGACTGGCAGCGCAAGATCGACGCCCTGGGCGACCCCTACCTGCGTCTGGCCATGCTGGCACCCCCCCACGCGGATGGAGAGCCTTGATGGCGAACACCCGGAGCGAGATCCCCAGGCTGGCGATCATGGGCCACCCCAATGCGGGTAAATCCTCGGTGGTGGCAACTCTGACCGAGAATGACCGCATCGCCATCGACAAACGCGCGGGCACGACCACGGAATCGGACTTTTATCCGGTCATCATCGACGGCGAGACGGTCATCGAGTTCATCGACACCCCCGGTTTCCAGAATCCGGGGGCGATTTTGGAGTGGTTCCAGGCCCATCCGGAGATTCGCGACCTGGCCCGGGAGTTCGTCAAGACCCATCGCCAGGACCCCCTCTTCTCCCACGATTGCGCCCTCCTGGAGCCGGTAGCCATGGGGGCGGGCATGATCCTGGTGGTGGACGGCTCCAAGCGCATCAAGGAAAAGGACCGCATCGAGATCGAACTGATGCGGCTCACCGCGCGGCCGCGCATGGCCATCCTCAATAATCTGACCAAGGAGACCCGCCACCTGCCCCAGTGGCAGGATACCTTGAGCAAGGGCTTCAATTCGGTGCGCGAATTCAACGCCCACCGCGCCACCTATGGCGAGCGCATCAAGCTGCTCAAGGCCCTCAAGAGCATCGATCAGCGCTGGGAGGAGCGGCTGGCGCGGACCATCGATGCCTTCGAGCGCGACTGGGATCGGCGCACCGACCAGGCGGTGGATACCATCCTGACCCTCATGAAGGAGGCCCTGGGATCGCGGGTGAGCAAGACCTTCAAGGAAGCCAGGCTGGACATGCAGGGCGGGCGCGACCAGGCCAAGGCCGAGGTGATGGCGGAGCTGGAAGATCGTCTGCGCCAGCTGGAGGCCCATGCCCACGGCCAGATCCGCGCCCACTTTCGGCACCATGTCTGGGACCAGCCACCGGACTCGCTGTTGGCCAAGGACTTGCTGTCCGACGAGGTGAACCGGGCCTTGGGGCTATCCCGGCGGGCCCTGACCCTGGCCGGCATGACCGCCGGGGCCGCGACGGGCGCCGGGGTGGACCTGGCGCTGGCCGGAACCTCCCTGGGCGGCGCGGCCTTTCTGGGGGCCGTCGCGGGCGGATTGCTGGGGCTCGCGGGTGGCAAGGCCCTGGCCAAGCTGGATATCGAGATCAAACCGGGGACCGCGCGCTTTACCGCGGGCCCGGTCTCCAACCCCAAGTTCCCCTTTATCCTCCTCGACCGCGCCTTGCTCTTCAGTGCCCGGGCCATGAACTGGGCCCACGGGCGCCAGGCGGCGAACGAGGCCGCCCCGGACAAGGTCCCGGAGAAATCCATCCCGGTGACGGGATTCACGGAAGAACTGAACACCGCCGAGCAGCGGGAGTTGGCGCGGTTCTTCACCGCCTTTCGTAAGGGCCGGACCTCTGATCGGGAGGAGGAGTGCCGGGCCATCGTCAAACGCGTCCTGCGCGATCTCTCCGAGAATCGCATCGACAGCCGGGTTCACCTGTGAGGCGGGAAACCCTCGGGGCAGGCCCGCGCGTGAACCTGGAAACTTGCCATCAGGAACCAGACAGAGGTTAATCCGATGAAGACATCAGTCCCCACACTTGCCTTGATCCCCGTCGTCTTCTCGCTGCTCTTGCCCGCCACCGAGGCCCAGGCCTTCAAGTGCGTGCCCCTTTATGGCAACTGGTGTGGCCCCGGTCACCCCTCGGGCCCGGCCTTGCCGCCGGTGGACGGGTTCGATGCCGCCTGCATGCGCCATGACTACTGCCTGGCGGGACCCGGACCCGAGACCCTTTGCGACCGGGCCTTGGTGGCTGAGCTCAATCTGGTCGCGGCCCAGGTCGGTTACCTGCCACGCCCTCTGCAATGGGTCGAATATGTGATTCGGGTCAAGGCTGGTGGGGGTTGGGGAGGCATGCCCATGCCCACGCCCTGGGATGCGGGTGGCGTCATGTCGAGCCTCATGGCCCCCTGTTGGTGAGCCTCCCGGTAGGCGAGCCGTGCCTTGGCGGGACCCGGGAGCCTGCCGCTGCCCGCGTCGCGGTGTTGAGTAAGCCAGGTCCAGGGTTCAGGGGGAGGCATCGAGTCCCGCTGAAATCCGGGACGCTAAAAATTCTGGCGTGGCCGCCGCACTTGGGCTATGTTCGATTTTCCATTCAAAAGAGATGATGAGGAATACACGATGAAAAAAACCCTGATTGCCCTGGCGACCGCCGCGCTCTTCACGGGTTCGGCGCTGGCCGCCGATCTCGCGACCCCGGACGAGGCCAAGGCCATGTCCCAAAAGGCGCAGGCCGCCGTCAACCAGATGGGCAAGGACAAGGCCTTCGCGGCCTTCTCCGCCGCCGATGGTGGTTTCAAGGTCAAGGATCTGTATGTGTTCTGCATGGACATGGATGGCGTCATGCTCTCCCATGCCGTCAAGCCCGAGCTGGTGGGCAAGAATCTGCTTACCTTCAACAAGTATGGCGACGAACTCTTTAAAAACATGATTGCCACCGCCAAGGCCTCCGGCGAGGGCTGGGTGGACTACAAGTGGCCCTACCCGGGCACCGAGGAGATCAAGGCCAAGACCAGCTACGTCATGACCAATAAGGAAGGTTTCTTCTGCGGAGTCGGTGCCTACAAGTAGCCAGGCTCGCGGTGGCGCCCGCCTTGGCGCCGCGCCCGGGGTCAGCCCCCGGGCGCGACAGGGATAGTTTCAAGCTGGCTGGAACCCGCTTGGGCGAGTAGCTATACTATTGGGCTTCGCGGCGTTTCCCTCGGGAGACGCCGCGCCCAAAACCTCGACGAACAGCTTACCGAATCGCCGAATCCGACCGCTGCTCCGAGGTCCCCGCCCGGAGAGCGCCACCTTGAGAGACCAGACGAAGATGCAAGTATCAGTGGAGAATGGAGCCGGACTCGAACGGCGCATGACGGTCGCCTTGGAGCCCGAGCAGGTCGAGGCCGAGGTGGAAAAGCGTCTGCGCGAATTCGCGCGCTCGGCGCGGATGCCGGGGTTCCGGCCGGGCAAGATCCCGGTCAAGACCTTGCGTCAGCGCTATGGCACCCAGATTCGGGGCGAGGTCTTCTCGGAATTGATGCAGTCCACCTTCGGGCAGGCCCTGGTCGAGCAGCAGCTCAATCCTGTCGCCCAGCCGGCCTTCAGCGTGGACATGGACCCGGAGGCGGGGCGTTACGCCTACACCGCCACCTTCGATGTCCTGCCGGAATTTGAGTTGGGCTCCCTGGCGGGCAAGACCCTCAAGCGACCGCTGGCGGCCGTGGCCGATGCCGATCTGGAGGCCCTGGTGGAGCGGTTGCGCGAGCAACGTAAAACCTTCAATGAGGTGACGCGTCCCGCCCAGGATGGCGATCGGGTCACCCTGAGTTTTGTCGCTACCCTGGTCGGGGAATCCGAACCCTTCCCGGGTGGTTCGGGCCAGGATTTCCAGCTGGTGCTGGGCAGTGGCCAGATGATCCCCGGTTTCGAGGCCGGTCTGGTGGGGGCCACCGCCGGCGAGGAGCGGGTGCTCGAGCTGAGCTTCCCCGCCACCTATCACGCCGAGCATCTCAAGGGTAAGGCGGCCTCCTTCGTCGTCACCGTTCAGACCGTGGCCGAGCCCCTACTGCCTGAGGTGGATGCGGAATTCGCCAAGGCCTTTGGCGTCGAGGACGGGGATATCGAGCGTTTTCGCCAGGATGTGCGCGCCAACATGACGCGCGAACTCAAACAACGGGTCGAGGCCAGGATCAAGTCCCAGGCCCTGGACCTCTTGTTGGCGACCAACCCCATCGAGATACCCCAGTCCCTGGTCGCCCAGGAGATACAGGCCCTCAAGGAGCAGATGCGCCAGAATCTCCGTGGCAACACCAAGATCGAACTGCCTGACAACCTGTTCGAGGAGAGTGCCCAACGGCGCGTCCGCCTGGGTCTGGTGCTGGCCAGGGTGGTTAAGGCCAACGAGATCAAGGCGGACCCCGAGCGGGTACGCGAGGCGGTCGAGGATCTGGCCTCCACCTACGAGAACCCCAAGGAGGTGGTGGACTTTTACTATGGCAGCAAGGAGCACCTGGCCTCGGTCGAGGCCCTGGCCCTGGAGGGTCAGGTGGTGGACTGGGTGCTGACCCAGGTCCAGGTCGAGGATGAGCCCCTGGGCTTCCAGGAACTCATGAATCCGGCCGCCGCTTGATCCGGGCAGTAAGGGAGAATCACACGTGATGACGCCAAATCAGATCATCGCCGCGCATGCGGACTGGAATCCCCAGGGCCTTGGGCTCATCCCCATGGTCGTGGAACAGACCGCACGGGGCGAAAGGGCCTACGATATTTATTCGCGCCTGCTCAAGGAGCGTGTCATCTTCCTGGTGGGGCCGGTGGAGGATCATATGGCGAACCTGGTGGTGGCCCAGCTCCTCTTCCTGGAATCCGAGAATCCGGACAAGGACATCCACCTCTATATCAATTCTCCCGGCGGTGCCGTTACCGCGGGTCTGGCCATCTACGACACCATGCGCTTCATCCGCCCGGACGTGAGCACCATGTGCATCGGCCAGGCCGCCAGCATGGGCGCCCTGCTGTTGGCGGGCGGGGCGGCGGGCAAGCGTTATTGTCTACCCCATTCGCGCATGATGATTCATCAGCCCCTGGGCGGTTTTCAGGGCCAGGCGACGGACATCGATATCCATGCCCGCGAGATCCTGCACATCCGCGACCAGCTCAATGAGATTCTGGCCCATCACACGGGTCAGCCCGTGGAAAAGGTGGCGGATGACACGGAGCGTGACCGCTTCATGGGCCCCGAGGATTCCGTGGCCTATGGCCTGATCGACAAGGTGCTTGAGCAGCGCGTGGCGACCAAGTCCTGAGGCCCGGTTTCTTGCCCCGGCCCCGCGCCGTCCCCTCGCTCGGGACGGCGACAAGCGCGGCCCCACCATCGAATTGGCGGAGATTGACCCCCGATGAGTCAACGTAAGAGCGAAGACAGCAAACTCCTCTATTGTTCCTTCTGCGGCAAGAGCCAGGCGGAGGTGCGCAAACTGATCGCGGGTCCCTCGGTCTTTATCTGCGATGAGTGTGTCGAACTGTGTAACGACATCATCCGCGAGGAGGTGGAGGAAACCACCCCCGAGACCAGCAGTAAGCTGCCGAAGCCGCGTGAGATCAACGCCAGCCTGGACCAGTATGTGATTGGCCAGGAGCAGGCCAAGAAGGTGCTCTCCGTCGCCGTCTATAACCACTACAAGCGCATGGAGGCGGCGACCGCCAAGGAAGAGGTCGAGATCTCCAAGAGCAACATCCTCCTCATCGGGCCCACGGGCTCCGGTAAGACGCTGCTGGCGGAGACCCTGGCGCGCCTGCTGGATGTCCCCTTCACCATCGCCGACGCTACCACGCTCACCGAGGCCGGCTACGTGGGCGAGGATGTGGAAAACATCATCCAGAAGCTCCTGCTGAAGTGCGACTACGACGTGGAGAAGGCCCAGACGGGTATCGTCTACATCGACGAGATCGACAAGATCTCGCGTAAGGCGGACAACCCTTCCATCACCCGCGATGTCTCCGGCGAGGGGGTACAGCAGGCCCTGCTCAAGCTGGTCGAGGGTACCATTGCCTCGGTTCCGCCCCAGGGCGGCCGTAAGCATCCCCAGCAGGAATACCTGCAGGTCGATACCTCCAACATCCTCTTCATCGTGGGCGGTGCTTTCGCCGGCCTGGAGAAGGTGATCCGCAACCGTTCGCGCAAGGGCGGCATCGGTTTTAACGCCGAGGTCCAGAGCCTGGACGACACCCAGCGACTGGGCGAGGTCTTTCGCGAGGTCGAGCCCGAGGATCTGATCCGCTACGGCCTCATCCCCGAGTTTGTCGGCCGTCTGCCGGTGGTCGCGACCCTGGAGGAGCTGGATGAGAATGCCCTGATGCGCATCCTCACCGAGCCCAAGAACGCCCTGGTCAAGCAGTATTCCCGCCTCTTCGAAATGGAGGGTTGCGAACTGGAACTGCGTCCCGACGCCCTGCGCGCCGTCTCCCGCAAAGCCATGGAGCGGAAGACCGGCGCCCGCGGGCTGCGTACCGTCATGGAACAGATCCTCCTCGACATCATGTACGATCTACCTTCCATGGACAATGTGAGCAAGGTCGTGGTGGATGAGTCGGTGATCCGGGGCGAGAATCGTCCCTTCGTCATCTACGATGGCGGCGAACTGCCCCTGGCCGCCTCGGAGTGATGCCGGCCTGGCCGGCTGGGCGGGACCCAGCCGGCGTGGGATTGGACCTTGGGTGTTGAAGGCGTCCTGGCCTGCCCTGATATCCTCCGCCATCGATGATCCTGTCACCGCCCCTTCATCCACCCCGCCGGTGCGCACCCAGCGTCGCGTTATCCGGCCCCCCGGTGGCTTGATTCCCCTACCTCATTAGGAGCGCCTTCTCGCCCATGGCCCTGAAAGACACCACCAAGATTGCGAATCCGGATGCCTCCCAGGAAGTACCGGTCCTGCCCCTGCGGGACGTCGTCGTCTATCCGCACATGGTGATCCCCCTCTTCGTTGGCCGGGACAAATCGATTCGGGCGCTCGACAGCGCCATGTCCAGCGACAAGCAGATCCTTCTCATCGCCCAGAAGAGCGCCGACACCGATGAGCCGGATGCCGAGGATCTTCACGAGGTCGGCACCCTCGCTAACATCCTGCAACTCCTCAAGTTGCCCGACGGCACCGTGAAGGTCCTGGTGGAGGGCATCCGCCGGGCGCGTATTGACGCCTTTGTGCACACCGAGCATCTCTTTGTCGCCACCGTGACCCCTCTGACCGGTACGATCGCGATGGACGAGCGGGAGATGGAGGTGCTGATGCGCTCGGCCGTGAGTCTCTTCGACCAGTACGTCAAGCTCAACAAGAAGGTACCGCCCGAGGTGCTGACCTCGCTGGCGGGCATCGATGACGCCGCGCGTCTGGCCGATACCCTGGCCGCCCACATGTCCCTGGGGCTGGACGAAAAGCAGCATGTGCTGGAGATCCTGGATACCCAGGAACGCATCGAGCATCTGATGGGGCTGATGGAGGGGGAAAACGACATTCTCCAGACGGAGAAGCGTATCCGTGGCCGCGTCAAAAAGCAGATGGAGAAGAATCAGCGCGAGTACTACCTCAATGAGCAGATGAAGGCGATCCAGAAGGAACTGGGCGACCTGGAGGAGGCCCCCCCGAGCGAGGTCGATGAACTGGCCAAGCGCATCGAGGAGGCCGGCATGCCCAAGGAGGCTAAGGACAAGGCCCTGGGAGAATTGCGTAAATTCAAGCTGATGGCGCCCATGTCCTCCGAGGCGACGGTGGTGCGCAACTACATCGACACCCTGGTCAATGTTCCCTGGAAGAAACGTACCCGCATTCGCAATGACCTGACCCTGGCCGGAGAGGTACTGGAAAAGGATCACTATGGCCTGGAGAAGGTCAAGGAACGCATCCTGGAATACCTGGCGGTCCAGCAGCGGGTGCGCAAGCTCAAGGGGCCCATCCTCTGCCTGGTGGGGCCCCCGGGCGTCGGCAAGACCTCGCTGGGCCAGTCCATCGCCCGCGCCACCAACCGCAAGTTCGTGCGCATGTCTCTCGGTGGGGTGCGCGACGAGGCCGAGATCCGTGGCCACCGACGTACCTACATCGGTGCCCTGCCGGGCAAGATCATCCACAACCTGTCCAAGGTCGGCTCCCGCAACGCCTTTTTCCTGCTCGACGAGATCGACAAGATGAGCATGGATTTCCGCGGAGATCCGGCCTCGGCCCTGCTGGAGGTCCTGGACCCGGAGCAGAACCATACCTTCGTCGATCACTATCTCGAATGCGATTTCGACCTCTCCGAGGTCATGTTCGTGGCTACGGCCAACACCCTGAACATTCCGCCGGCCCTGCTCGATCGCATGGAGGTCATTCGTCTCTCCGGCTACACGGAGGATGAGAAGGTCAATATCGCCGAGCGCTACCTGATTCCCAAGCAGTTGAAAAACAACGGCCTCAAGGATGACGAGGTGACGATTCGCGATAGCGCCCTGCGGGACATCGTCCGCTACTACACCCGCGAGGCGGGAGTGCGCAATCTGGAGCGCGAGATCTCCAAGATCTGCCGTAAGGTCGTCAAGGAGATCCTGCTCAAGCCCAAGTCGGGCAAGCTGGTGGTCGTGCCCAAGTCCCTGGAGAAATACCTGGGAGTTCCCCGTTTCCGCTATGGCCGCGCCGACGAGCGGGATCAGGTGGGCCAGGTCACGGGTCTGGCCTGGACCGAGGTGGGTGGCGAGTTGCTGCGCATCGAGTCCGCCCTGGTACCGGGCAAGGGCAAGTTTACCTACACGGGCCAGTTGGGCGATGTCATGCAGGAGTCCATCCAGGCCGCCATGACCGTGGTACGCAGCCGGGCCGAGTCCCTTGGCATCAACCCGGATTTTCACCAGAAGACCGATGTCCACATCCATGTCCCCGAGGGCGCCACCCCCAAGGATGGTCCCAGCGCCGGTGTGGCCATGTGTACCGCCCTGGTCTCGGCCCTGACGCGGGTGCCGGTGCGCTCCTCCGTCGCTATGACCGGTGAGATCACCTTGCGCGGCGAGGTGCTGCCCATCGGTGGCCTCAAGGAAAAGTTGCTGGCGGCCCATCGCGGCGGTATCGAAATTGTCATAATTCCGCGGGACAATGAGCGCGACTTGATCGAGATTCCCAAGAATATCAAGCAACATCTTGACATTCGCCCGGTGCGCTGGATCGATGAGGTGCTGGATATTGCCTTGAGTGCCCGGCCCGAGCCCCTGGAGATACTGCCCGAGGCCGAGGTGCCCGTCGCGGAAGCCGGGGAACTGGCCGGGGAGCGTACTGGGGCCGTCATCCGGCACTGACTGGGTTTCCGCCCTGGCCAGGTTGGGGTACGGGGGTGAAAGTGATTGCCCGTCTGGGCGGAATCCTATAATGTCTTGGCAGCGAGGGACCCTGGTTGGAGTGATGGTTGGGTGTGCGGCCTCCATCTTTTCCGGTAGCGAAGAGGTAATCTCCGCAATCGACATAGGGCCACGGACGCGGGGCGTTTCTGGAGGCCCTAATACTATATATAAGGGGGGAAAATGAATAAGTCGGACTTAATCGAGGCCATGGCGGAGGCGGGTGATATTTCCAAGGCCGCGGCGGGGCGTGCCTTCGACGGACTCACGGATGCCATTGCGGTGAGCCTCAAAAATAACGAGAGCGTCTCAATCCTGGGTTTTGGCACCTTCTCCGTTAAGGAGCGGGCCGCCCGCTCGGGCCGTAATCCCAAGACAGGCCAGATCATCGCCATCGCCGCCTCGCGGACGCCCGCATTCAAGGCTGGCAAAGGGCTGAAGGACGCAGTACAATAGCCGCCGTTCAGTCGGGAGCGCCCCGATATCGGGGTGCTTAGCTCAGTTGGGAGAGCATCGCCCTTACAAGGCGAGGGTCGCAGGTTCGAACCCTGCAGCACCCACCAAAGTTTCAAGGAGTGGTAGTTCAGTTGGTTAGAATACCGGCCTGTCACGCCGGGGGTCGCGGGTTCGAGCCCCGTCCACTCCGCCAATAAGCGAACGCGGGGTATCCTTCAGAGGGTACCCCGTTTTCATTTGTGCCTCTTCCTCCCGCAGTGTCCCGCGGCCTGCGCCACGGGTCGCCAGCCCCCGGCCTCGGGACGGGCCTTCACCCAATAACTCCTTCCTAATCACTCAAGGCAACATCGGACCCATCATGCTGCAAGAGATTCGAGAACGCGCTCAGGGCTGGATTGCATGGGGGGCTGTGATCCTCATCAGCATTCCCTTCGCCTTCTGGGGCATCCAATCCTATATTGGTGGCGGCACCGAACCCGTCGTCGCCACCGTCAATGGCGCCGAGATCACGGCCCGGTCCTTTGACAGGCAAGTCGAGGAGACCCGGATGCGGTTACGGGAGCGCCTGGGCGCCGCCTACCGGCCCGAGCTCTTCGAGGAGCAGGCCCTGCGCGCCCAGGTCTTGGAGGGCATGATCCAGGAGCAACTTCTGCTTCAGGTCTCCCACGACATGGGACTGCGCGCCTCGAATCGGGAACTCCAGGCCGCCATCCTCTCCAATCCCGCCTTCCAGCGTGACGGCCGCTTCGATAAGGCGACCTATGACCGCATGCTGGAACTGCAGGGCACCAGTGGCCCCCAGTACGAGGAGAGCCTGCGTCAACGCATCGTCGGCACCCAGATTCAGCGCGCCGTCACCGCCAGCGAGTTGGCTACCGAGGTCGAGATGGCCGAGGCCATCCGCCTGGACCGCCAGCAGCGGCGCCTGGCCTATATCCGCCTCGCCAAGACCGGCTTTCTGGATACGGCCCCTGTCCCGGAGGAGGAAGTGCAGGCCTGGTACCAGGCCCATGCGGACCGCTATCTGACGCCTGAACGGGTCAAGCTTTCCTATCTGGTACTGGATGCCGCCACCCTGGACGCGGGTCAGCCCGTGGATGAGGAGGCCCTGCGCCGTCTTTACGAGGATGAGCGCGAGCGTTTCCGCGAGCCTGAACAGCGCCGCGCCCGGCACATCCTGGTGACCCTGGCCGCGGGCGCAGATGCCACCGCCGAGGCGGAGGCCAAGGCGCGGATAGAGGCCATCCAAGTCCGTCTGGCGGCGGGCGAGGACTTTGCCACCCTGGCCCGCGAACTCTCCCAGGACCCGGGCTCCGCGCCTCAAGGGGGTGATCTTGGACTGTTTGGCCAGGGGGTCATGGACCCGGCCTTTGAACAGGCTGCCTTTAGCTTGGAAACCGGTGCGACCAGCGAGCCGGTGCGCAGCCAGTTCGGCTATCACCTGATTCAGGTCACGGAGATCCAGCCCGAGACCCTCAAGGCCTTCGAGGAAGTCCGGGAGCAACTCCGGGCCGAGGCCACCCGCGGGGGGGCCGAGGCGGCCTTCTATGACATGGCGGAGCGTCTGGCTAACCTGGTCTATGAAAACCCGGACAGCTTGGAGCCCGCGGCGGAGGCCCTGGGCCTGCAACTCCAGTCCAGCGACTGGATCGGCCGCGAAGGCGGCGCCGACCTGCTGGCCAACCCGAAGCTGATCGCGGCGGCCTTCAGCCCCGAGGTGCTGCACGAGGGCGTCAACAGCGACCTGATCGAGCCCGAGGCCGAGGCTCTCCAGGCCCTGGTGCTGCGGGTGACGGAACATGAAGAGGCGGCCCCCAAACCCCTCGATGCCGTGCGCGAGGAGATCATAGCCGCCATCCGTGAACAAAAAGCCAGCGCCGCCGCCCAGGCGGAGGCTAAGGCCATGACCGACCGGCTCCTGGCCGGCGAGGCCCTGACCAGCGTGGCGGGAAAGCACCCCATCACCGAGACCGGGCTGGTGCAGCGGGATGCGGAGTCCGTTCCGGGAGAGATCATCGACCTGGCCTTCACCCTGCCCAGACCGGCCCCGGGTGCCGCCAGCTATAGCCACAGTCCCGCCGCCGATGGGGATGCCCTGGTGGTGGCCGTTACCGAGGTGGTGGATGGCAACCTGGCCGCCCTGGACCAGGCCGCGCTCACCCAGGCCAGCCGCGAACTGATCCAGGTTGTGGGCCGGGGTTATTACGACAGCTTGATCAAGGACATGGAGAACCGCTCCAAGATCGAGCGCAAGCCCACGCAAGAGGCGTCGGTTCAGTAACCCGCCGCTATTACGGGTCGGGGTCGGTATCGTCTGATCCTGACCCACTGGTAGCTTTCAGACCCCCTGGCCGCTTGGTTTGATTGCGTTAGCTCAAGCCACTGCTCTTGCTCCCTCCCCCCTGGCGGGGGAGGGTCGGGGAGAGCAACTGTGTTTCAGGTCAAGCGATTTTTCCATAATGGACGTCCCAATGCGCCTGGTCTCGCAGCATGGCGTTGAGAATGGTCAACAGTTTCCGCATACAAGCGACGAGGGCGACTTTG
>JADZBU010000106.1 GCA_020851955.1 Chromatiaceae bacterium
AAGCGGGCCGGGGTTTCGCGCACCACGCTCTACAAGGTGGAACGCGGGGGCGCGGCCGTGACGCTTGGCACCTATCTGCGGGTGCTGGCGGTATATGGTTTGTCGGGCGATATCGATCTGCTGGCGGCCGACGATGTGCTGGGCCGGCGCCTGCAGGATCTCGAACTGGCGCCGAGAAGAGCTTGAGCCTGCGCCAGGCGCTTGAAGTTTGACTCGATTTGCGTTCAGCGATTTGATCGCGTGGCAGGAAATCGTTTGCTCCCTCCCCCCCGCGCGGGGGAGGGCTGGGGAGAGGGGCAAAACGCCAATGCCAATGCCAGCGCCGTCGCCCTCTTCAGCGGTCTCCCTCGCGCAATCTCCGGGGTACACCAAATTACCGTCGGGCCGACCGAGGGGCTGCGGCGGGCCATTGAGCGCAAGCGCGAGAAAGCCGACAATCACCTCATGACCGCTACCGAGATTAACCAGAATGACGCCCTGGCCGCCTGGCCGATACGCGGTCTGGCACGTCGGTTCCCGGCCAAGGACTTGGTGACCCTGAAGACCTTACTCCAGGAGTACGCCTATCGCCTCCCGGGCGATCTGCCGCATGGCGTCAAGTTTGTGCGCGCCGGCGGGCCGGATGATGACTTCTACATGGCCACGGACGGTAAGGGTGGGTTCTGGTTCCGTCATGTCGAATACCAGGGGTTCAATTCGCAGCGCGACCTGTTTGGCGCCCTGGCTTGTTGCGCAACACGCCAGCCCATGACGCCAGAGCAGGAGTACGCCCTCGAATCACTCTGGCACGAAATCTGGCACAACCGGCAGACGGGAATGGATCTAGCGGCCAAGTTGCCCAAACGTCATCCAGCGCGCTTGTTCGCCGAAACGACGAATCAAGTGGTGGCGCGACTGACCTACCCGCGTTTTGTCGAGCGTTTAGGCGGGGTCGCCGGTCATCAGGACTGGGTTTTGGCGCGCGGTTATGGCTATGCGCCCTTTGTGCAGCGCTTTCTGCGCATCGTCTCCGTTCTTGGCCTGAAGATTCATGACCTAGCCGGGGATTTGGCGTCGCTCAATGTGCGGATGGATTTCTTGCGTGGTTCGGAGTATGTCGCTCGCTTACTGGCCGAGCGTGCAGGCCTCGCCCGCGGACCTATTCAGGCCGCCTTGGATGCGCTAAGCGCCGATGATTTGGTGTTCGCGGCCCGGCTCGGCGGAATCAGGTCGTAGTTGTTGAACGTGAACCGCAAGAAAACCTTGTCTGATATTTGGTTAGCGTACCAATCGGCTCGTTCCTCGTCACCTCGCAAGGAAAACAGGATACTCAAGGCACGCAGCGCGTCATCAGGCCCCACCCGCCCGCGGTAGGCATCAGCGGTCTCGTCAGTCAAATACCGTAGCTCTTCGGGTGTCGGATTGTAGTCAAAGATCGTTTCCATCGGCTGTCCCTCCCGCATAGATGGTCTCTCTCTTCCCTCAGTCTAGCGCTGTTGCCAGTTGGACGGTAGAGCGCGTCGCAACCTTCAGCCCCGCCCCCTCCGCCGCCGCCAAGCCCACAGCGGCCACGCCACCCCGAGAAAAATGGCCGTGGCCAGGAGACCTCCCATCGTCACCCCATCCGCCAGGCGCTGCGCCCGGCTCTTCTTAAAAGGAAAGGGCGCATAGGAGACAAAAGCCTCCGCCTCCGCCCGCTGATCGGCGCGGAACTGGTCCCCCGGCTGGCAGCCATTCTCCTCCGGGAAGACAAAGCAGGCGGGGTTGCGGATATTCAGGAGGCCATCCCGTTCCGTCAGCACCTCCCCCAATGCCAGCTTGGCCGGCGGCAGGCTCTCCAGGCGATAGCCGAAGGAGGGGTTGTAGCACTGGGCCTGGGAGACGCCAGCGATCATGACGTCATTGCCCGCCAAGTTGGCCAGGCCCTCGCCGGCGTCCGCCGGGGTCGTCAGTCCGATCGAAGTAATCCGGTGGCTGGCGGCGCCGCCGGCGGCAAGCCGCTCGTAGGCGGCGAGCAGGGTAGCCGGTTGATAGCCCTGTTCGTAGTAGTAGCGGCGCGGGTCGACCACATTGAGGGCGATCAGCATCAGGATGAAGCTGAAGACCAGCCGGGGCGCCCGGTCCAACTGACCCTGGCGCGCCAGGGCCAGGCTCCCCAGCAGGGCGGTGGCGATCGGCAGCACGGGCAGATAGACGATCAGCCAGCGTTGGGGAGAGGCCGTGGCCCCGACCAGTGGCAAGGCCTTCAACCAGGCGTTGTAGGCCGGGGTGTAGAACTGCAAGGCCAACGGCAGCAGGGCAATGGCCAGAATCGTCAGGGCCACGACCACCTTTATCCCGATACCGCCCGGTGTCGATCTCCCGTTGCTAGCCCCCGGCCCGGTGGTCGCACTGGCGCCCGTCCGGCGCCGTAATAGCACCCGGGCCCGGAAGAGTACAAAGAGCGGCACCACCGTAAACCCAAAGGCCCACTCGTGGGCAAAGAGGGTCCATTGGGCATTGACCAGCCAGGTGTCGGCAAACCAAGCCGCCGCCTCGCTGGGGCCAAACAAAGCCAGCAGATTGGTCACCAGCAGGGCGAAGGGATTGTCGAAACCGGGTAACAGGTACTGGGTCCGCTCGAAGTGGCCATAGAAAGCCAGGCTGGCCACCAGCTTGCTGGCCGATAACACCACACTGATCCCCACCGCGATCAGCATCCGGGGCAACAAGTCCGCCGACCAGGGCTGGCGCCACCGATAGACCAGCAGGAGC
Organism: Chromatiaceae bacterium; assembly: GCA_020851955.1. Classification (GTDB taxonomy): domain Bacteria; phylum Pseudomonadota; class Gammaproteobacteria; order Chromatiales; family Chromatiaceae; genus M0108. The sequence goes on from JADZBU010000106.1 coordinate 2,734, forward strand.
AGCGCCACGCTCAAAGCCGCCGGTAGCATCAAGGTCGTCAGGCCGGACTGCAACCAGTTGGCGGCAATCAGGCCGGCGAGGAGGCCCAGGCCGAGGGTCGAGACCCGGGTGGCGGCGGGGGTGAGCAGCGCCAGGGCCAGCCAGGGGGCCAGGGTCAGGGCGGGATAGCCCAGGTGCCCGATGATGGCGCGGTGGGGCAAAAAGCCATTAAAGAAGTAGAGCGCCGCGGCCAGGATGGCCCAGGGCAGCGCAAGATCAAAGCAGCGTCGCGCCAGCAGATAGGTGCCAAAAAAACCCGCCGAGGCAAACAACAGCAGCGTCCAATAAGTCGCCGACAAGGGATCGGTGATAAAGGTCAGCCACTGTAGCAGGGAATAGTAGCCAGACTGGGGGTCCGCGAAGTAGGGCTGGCCGCCACAGAAAGAGGGGGTGAACCAGGGCACCTCCCACAAGCCGTTCTTGGTAAACCAGATGAAGCCATCCAGCATGGCCGTAAAGGCCAGGCCCATGTCGTGGCCCAGCGTCCCTTGCGCCGTCGGGAAGAAGCGGCCGTAGATGCCATGGTAGATCGCCAGCAATAGCCCGAAGACGAGCAGGACCATCGCCCACTCGCGCTGCTTGCTGGTCAGGTGGCTCATCAGGAATTTCATGGGTCAAGAGGTCCGTCAGCAAGGGTGGTCATCAGAAATTGATCCGCTCCCGCTCGATCACGACGGGTCGGTTGCGGACATAGGTGTGAATGGACGCAATGTATTCGCCGAGGATGCCGATAAACAGCATGACCACGCCGAACATAAAAAACATGCCGATGACGATGGGGGCGATACCGATGGGGAATCTGTCCCAGAGGGCCAGTTTCAGGACCAGGAAGACCAAGGCCACCAGAATGCTGAACAGGCCGGTCAGGAAGCCGGCAATGGCGGCCAGGCGGATGGGGACGACGGAATGGCTGATGACCCCCAGCATGGCCAAATCATAGAGTGTGTAGAAATTATTCTTGGAGATGCCGCGTTGGCGCCGGGGCTGGTCGAAGGGGATGGTCTTGATCGGGTAGCCCAGTTCGCAGACCAAGCCGCGCAGAAAGGGATAAGGGTCATGGATTTGTCGGAGGTGGTCCAGGACAAGGCGGTCATAGAGGCCAAAGCCGGTGGCATCCTTGACGATGGCGACCTCGGAGATGCCATCCAGCATTCGGTAATAGAGCTTGCGCAGCCCGTGAATCAGCGGATTGGTCCGGCTCATGGGCTTGACCGCCAGCACGATCTTATAGCCCTGTTCCCACTCGGCGATGAAGTCAGGGATCAGTTCCGGCGGGTCTTGGAGGTCCGAGGCCAGGACCACGGTGACATCACCGCGAGTTTGCAGAATCCCCCAAGTAGGAGAGCGGATGTGACCGAAATTGCGGGTGTTGACGATGACCCGGACCCGCGTATCCCGCTCCGCGAGGGCCCGGAGTTTGTCCACCGTCCCGTCCGTCGAGGCATTGTCGATGAACAGATACTCGAAATCATACTGGGGCAGGTCGGCCATCACCTGGCTGGCGCGGCGGTAAAGTTCGTCGATATTGCCCTCCTCGTTGAGGCAGGGCGATATCAGGCTGATGAGTTGCCGCTGGGCCATGGGTCTTATCCGTCGGTGGGACCGCTCCGAGAGCGGCGAAAGGTGAAACGGGCGTGGCCTAAATAGGAAACGATGACCGTGAGCAGAATGGCGATGCCCTGGGCGACCCAGATCGGCATCCCCAAGCCATCCACTAGCAGCCACAGCAGCATGATACCAAGCACCGCCGTGCCCCCATAAACCACGTAGCTCCGCAGATATTCCTCCAGCCAGTGGCCCTGGGTGCGGAAGACTAGGCGCTTGTAGGTGGTAAAAGAGACGGTGATGGCGAGGATGTTGCCGATGACGCCAATGACCAGGATATGTAGCAGCGGTGACAGGGTCAGATAGAGTCCCACCCCCAAGCCGTAGCCCACCAGGGTATTAAAGCCGCCAACGAGCAGGTAGCGCCCTTCGCGCCGGCGCCACAGGTCGCCAGGGGAGCGGACCTGCCTCGTCAGGTCGAGCAGTGAGGGCTTCATGGGGACGACAAGAGTCGTCCGGCATCGGGGTTGTCGAGGGTGATGGCATCCGCGCCGATCGCCAGGGCGTCCATCTCCGCCCCGAAGCCCCAGGCGGCCCAGAAAAAGCGCAATTGGTTAGCGCGGGCGGCGTGATGGTCCTCGGCCCGATCCCCGACGTAAGCACATTGGCCAGCCGCCAGCCCGGCATCCGTTAGCAGGCGGGCGAGCAGGGCTGCCTTATGCGGCGAGGCCAGGGCGAAGCTATCGAGGGCATAAACGCGTTCGAACAGCCCGGACCAACCCAGATGGTCGAGGATCAATCGGGTCGGCAGCGCCCGCTTGTTGGTGGCGATGTGCAACCCCAGGCCGGCGGCGGTGAGGGTCCGCAGCATGGCCTCCACCCCCACGAAGGCCTGGGTTTCGCGATAACCCTGACTGTCGTAATGGCGCTTAAAGGCGGCGATAAGCCGGTCAAGCAGGGCTTCGTCACCGCCTCCGCCGCAGAGCTTGGCCAGGGTTTCACGCAAGGGCGGGCCGATCAAGGCGGGTGTCAGGGGCGCCCTGGGCTCCAGCCCGCATGCGGCGAAGGCCTGGCCCAGACTCGCCAGGATGCCGGGGGCCGAATCCACCAGGGTGCCGTCCAGGTCGAAGATGATCGCCTTCATGGGAGGCTTTGCCCTCGATGGGCCGCGCCCGTGCGGCGGATTGCCTCGGCCAGGGGGATGGTCACGGTGAGCCCCAGTTCTCGTTGTGCCTTGCGGATGTCCGGGATGTAGCGGTTGCGACCCTGCCTGTCATCGGCTTGACCCAAGATCTCGACCGGTTTGTCAGGAGCTAAGAGGTCCCGCACCAGATGGGCGAGATCGCCGATGCTGATGACCTCATCCGAGCCGACGTTATAGGCCACTCCGGGTCGGCCGTGTTCCAGGAGTGTTATGAGCCAGTGCGCTAAGTCGTCCTGATCGAGGTAGGTCCGAATTGGCGTTCCGTCTCCGGCCACAATGATGGCATCGGCGGTCAGCGCGTCTTGGATGAAGTTTCCGATAGCCAAGTGCCCCTTCAGTGGCAAATCATAGCCGACGAAGGAAAATAAACGTGCAATCACTACCTCAAGGCCATGCTGTACCGAATACAAAGCACACAAGTGTTCACTAGCGCGCTTGGAGATCCCGTATACATTAGTAGCGATGATTGGGTCCGGCATTGTAAGAATAGTCTCAGATATTGCATTGAGACCCGCCGGCTGTGTTCCGTAGACCGCTCCAGAACTGAGAAATAGAAACCTCTTCAGCCCATAGCGCACAGACCAATCAAGCAATACTCGTGTGCCAGCGACGACTTCGTCAAACCAACCGATCAAGTTTGCCCTGGATACATGTGAGGCGTCAGAAGCAGCATGAATACATGTATCGAACCTGGAATCCGGTAATGTTTCTTGGTCAAGCACGTTACCTTGATGTAGCCTCAACCACGATACACTAGAAAACTCAGGAAAACGCGCTAAAAAGCTCGCTGGACTCCTCGACAGTACAGTGATTTTTACTTTTCCTGCTTCGCCTAGGCCGCTCAGGTGGCGTAACAGGCTGCGCCCTACGAACCCGGTCCCGCCGGTCAAAAATAGCGAAGTGGTCACGTCTTCTTCTATAATTTCTCTGTTTCGCCTTGCATAACTAGATCGTCAAGGACTACAACGCGTCCATGAAACGACGGATCTGCCTTTATTATGCGATTGACTTCCTGGGAATAACCGGCGGCTATGATGATGACTAGGTCTGGGCAGTCGGCAATCATTTCCTCTGGCGATATGATCGGAATGCCACAGACCGGGTCTACCTTCCCCTGCTTGAATGGAGCGCTGTCGGCGATACAGTAGACATTGGTGGGTCGGGTCATCGCAATCAGCGTAAGCGCTTGGTGGCTTGCGCCCCAGATCGCAACTCGCCCAGGTTCAGCCCTAAAGAGTTGGGTAAGTACCTTGGTTGTAGGCGTTCCCTCGGACCATGAAGTCAAAGGCGAATCCGCCGGCACCCGTACCTGGGCTTCAAGATCATCCCCATACCAGCACTCCCGCAACGACAACAACTCGAAACCGGCCAAATGTAACGCCAATGCTAGCGTTCTGGTCGTAAAATATGACAGGTGATCCCGAATCAGGTTGTGAGATTTATGTAGTTTGATATCTTTCTGGAAGTTAGGTACTTCCACGATACCAACAGCGCCAGGTTTACAGATGGTGCGAATAGCTCGCAAAAAACGCACTGGTTCAGGAGCATGTTCCAGTACGTTGATGCAAATGAAACCATCAAACTGGCGGTCGAAATAGAGCCCAGAGTCGAGGATATAGCCTTGCCGAACTACCCTTCCTGCTGCAAGTGCAGCTTTGATCTGAGCAGCACCGTACTCAAGGCCAGTGGCCTGCACACCGGCTACGGATAGAATCTCCAATAGATACCCCGCGCCGCAGCCAACCTCTATTATCGACTTATCCGAAAGTTCGTGCTGTGAAACCCAGTTATTAAGTTGGTTAGTGCGAAAATCTCGCATTTGCTGACTGAGACCGGCTGCGGTGACTACCTCCTTCCAGTAGCTGACGGGCTCGGATACCAGTTGATAGTGGCCGCAACCGGCACAGCAATGCAAATCTAACCCTGGACATTCACCATGTGCGCTAAACTCCTTCTGTGATGGAAGCTCCTGCGCGGAATTCGGCGCGGCTGCTAGTGAGTATTGAAGGGTGCCATTGAAAAGTGAACTGTCGCAAAGTCGACAGGCCATTTGACTGGCCGAAATCCGAATATCGCTCGCGCTGACAGGCCGTACAGCAAGCGTTAGGTTAGTATTGCTCATTTTTCCTAAACCATGTAGCCACCCTTAAGATGGCATAGAGCCAGAAATTCTGTGGATCTCCTCAAGAGCCTGCAACAAACACTGTTCCCGGTAGTTTATATAGTTATCAAAGAAATTTAATGGGGCATGGAAGGCGGTGGAAAAACGATCAAAGTGCTCGGACGCAAGATACCAGCGGTTCAAGCCATCAAACCAAACCATTCGATAATCATGTGCGTCAAGAATATATTCCCACTGCTGATGACTAGACCGCTGTGTCATTGGGTATGTCGCCTCGACAACCATAATCCAAGGGCGATACTTAGTAAAATCTCCACTCAGAAGAATTTGCCTTTCTGCTCCTTCAGTGTCAATCTTGAGAAAATGAACGTCCCGATCTCCAGCCCGTACGAATATTTCGTTGAGAGGCACCGAAGCAACCACGCGTTCCACCACGTCGTACCCTTGTGCCACATGTTCCTGCGCAATGTCGGGGTCTTCTGTAGACAAACCAGAGCGGATCTCATATAGCTTGATCGTGCCTGACAAGCCGACCGCACAGTTGAGATTCAGATCGCGCGGACGATCAAGGACTAGCGCTTCAAATCGTGGACCTGGCTCTACGTTGATTCCACGCCATCCGCGCTCGTAAAAGAGTTTCGTGACAGAACCTACCACAGGGTCATGAGCACCGATGTCGACGTAAAATCCGTCGGCAAGGTCTTTGAACGCACGGAATAGCATCACATCTTCGCCGTTCTGGGCGTAGGAAATGAGCTTATTAGTTAAATGAGACTTCATTGGTAACCCTAGATGTGGATTAATTCGTGTAATTTATGTTATACAACTATCCGAATTTATCGGAGATTTTTATCCGTTAGCGACAAAAATATCTAAGTGATTTCGCCAATACCCTCTTGTGATTTATAATCGAATAATCCTGTTCTTTCTGCTGTACAAAAAGAATTTACCCAGAAAGCCCCGTACCTAGCGAGAGGACGAGCATACCTACTTAACAACTACCGGCTCTGAGCAGGAGGTTCTAAAATAGAAGCTTGAGCACCGCAAGGTCGGCGAGGGTATATCTGCGGGACTGAATCTCATTATTTAGCTCATCTGTGCTGTAATAACTGTGTGGACCAAGATCTATAGTGTGCTCTGAAAAAAAATCCTGATTTTGACGGGACCGATCGCGTCATGGCCGATAGGCTGAATGTGATTCAGAGGCAAGGGCGATTATCATCTCACGCTGTAAGGTGTCAATGTCTAGCAACGGGGTCATATCCTCCAACGGCATGGAGAGGATCGACCCGTCCGGCTGTGGCAGTGCGGCGGCCTTTGGCCACAGGCTCTCGTTGCTGACCAGTCGCACAATGCAGACGATTGGCTCGTAGGTCTCCATTACCTTACGCAGACCGGGCGCGAGAGCTTCCGGGGTGTCGATACGCACGCAAGGTAGCCCCATCGCTTCAGCAACAGCTGCCAAATTAGGCAGATGTAGCCCGCCTTCCGGCCCTGTGGCGATATAGCGCCCGTCGAAATAATTGCGTTGGGTGTTACGGATGGACGCATAGCCATGGTTGTCCATGATGACTAACCGCAACGGCAGGTTTAAACCTTTCAGCGTAGCCAGCTCCTGCAGGTTAAGCATCAGGCTGCCGTCGCTCTCTATTGCAACTGTGGGTTGGCCACCATTACCCAGGCAGGCGCCGATGGCAGCAGCCAGCCCGTAGCCCATCGCACCAAGGCCGGAGGTCAGAAATAAACGCTGGCCGGGGCTGTTGCGGAAGGTACTGTAGAAGGCCTCCACACCGAGCCCGGAGCTGCCGGTCACGATCAGGGTTTTGGGTGGGATGGCGTCAGACAGCGCGGCCACGAAGTGGTAATGGCTGATGGTGTCGGAGGGCGCGAAGGGCTGGCCGTCGTTAACCGGCCAGCGCGCCTTCCATTGTTGGCAGCGTAAGAGCCAGGACGAGCGGTCCGGGGCAGGGGGCGATTCGGCCGCGAGCCAGGCGGCGATGACGACGGCGGCGTCCCCCTGGATCGCCTCGTCCATGACCATGCCAGGCTTGTCGAGTTCTGCCGCGTCCACGTCCACGACCACCTTCCGTGCCGCGCGGGCGAAGTTGCCGGGATTGTAGGCAGTGATGATGTTGTCCAGACGACAGCCGATGGCGATCAGCAGGTCGCAGTTCTGCACTGCAAAGTTGGGGGCCCGCAGGGCTACAACGCCGGGGCGGCCGACGCAGAGCGGGTGAGCGAACGGGATCAGGTCTAACGCGTTCCAGGTGGTGACCACGGGCACCTGCCAACGCTCATACAGTATGCGGAAGGCCTCGGCGGCACCGGAGAGCCGCACACCGTGACCGGCCAGGATGAGCGGCCGTTCGGCTTGGGCAAGGAGATCCAGAATGCGGGCCAGTTGGTCGGGATCAGGGTTGGGTGTATCGATCAACTCATCGGGTGGGCCGGGCAGGGCGGTGGGATCGATGGGGGCGGCCTGCACATCCAATGGGATCTCGATCCAGACCGGTCCCGGGCGGCCCGCGCGCATCCTGTGTAGGGCGGTTTCGAGGACGGCCCTGACTTGATTTGGGTCGTCCAGGGTCACGGCATAGTTGGTGATGCCCCGCACCATGGGGATGATGTCGACCTCCTGCACGCCGCTCTGGCGCAGCGGCCGGCCGGCGAGGCGGTCGGCGCGTTTTACTCCGCCCGAGATGACGAGGAGGGGGATGGAGTCGATCCAGGCACCGGCGACTGGGGTGATGATATTGGTCGCGCCGGGACCGGTCGTGACCAGGGCGACGCCGAAGCCTGGATTGTCCGGGTGCCCCGTGCGCCCATAAGCCTCGGCCGCGATGCCACAGGCCTGCTCATGATGACAGGGTACCGGGATCAGCCGTTTCTCGCAGGCCAGGGCATCATTCAGATACATGGCGCCGCCGCCGGGAAGTAAGAAGACGTGGCGCAGGCCAGTGTCGGCCAGGCGCTGCATGATCCAATCAGAGACGCGCATCATATCAATATAATTCAGTGGGTTAAGAGCGACTTGCTGTTGCGGCCTTGGTTGGGCACAACCCTGGTCACACGAGCCTGGGCTTGTTGCAATGCCGTGTAGAGGGAACCTCCCGGAGGGGTCTAACGCAGGCCCTCCGTCAGCCACTGGGCTCGAAACAGCAGGGGAGTCTTGCGCTTGGGGTTCATTTGGACCCTATCATCATCGTCGAAGGAGTCGTCGGGGTAGTGGGTGGTGGATAGCTCTTCAAATACGACGCCATCCTGGGTGGAGAAGGCGTGCGTGGAGTCTCGCTCTACAGTGACCATTTCACCTGCCCGGACATGGCGACGTTCTCCATTCAGATCTAAGTCCATGGCACCGTAGAGGACATTGAAGGTTTCCTCTTTCTTCAAATGGCGATGTAACGGGTGACTCTGTCCTGGCAGCAAGATAATGAGTTTCTTGCAATATTCGCGGTTGATCACGTTGATGATGGCCGCGCCATGTTCCTCAAAATGGTCAATACCGTAGTGGTGTGAAAGTTCGCAGGCGGCGCCGTCGGGTACGGTGGCATGAGCGATTCTGAGCAGGTCCGTGACCTTTTTCAGAATTTCCATGACGCGCCCGCGATGGTCCTGGATATCGAGTTGCGGGGGCAGCAGGGGCTCGCCAGCCGCTACCGGGACACGGAGAGTCTGACAAACGTATTTCGACAGATCGTTAGCCAAGAGTTGTCCCGGTTGGCTGGGAATGGCGAGGAAGGTGGTTTCCTGACTCACGCTCTCGCCTGCGACCAAGGCGCGTTTGGCGAAGACGCCGCGACGAAGGGCGTTCAGGGTGGCGATTTCCTCCGCTGTGACGGGGACTCGCTCCTGGGTCTGACCGAGCATGGAGCGGCCTTCTCGGGCGGACTCCAGCCAGACGCCAATTTGGTCGGGAGTGGCGGAATAGGCATTCAGCTCGCCAACACCGACGTGTTTTTCAAAAATGCTGGCGCCAAGTGCCATGGCCATCTTGACGGCCTCGGTCTCCCGGGGGTCTTCGTGGGTAGAGTAGCCGATCGGGATGTCGGGGAAGCACTGCCTGAGGAGAGCGATCTGGCCGAGTTGCAAGTGCTCGCGCATGGTGGGGTATTCGCCCACGCAGTGCATCAGGGCCAAGGGTTTGTGACGGTTCTTGAAGAAATCGACGATCTTGCCAATTTCCTCCAGGGTGGCACCAGCCGTGGAGGCGATGACCGGGAGTCGGGTCCGGCCGATACGTTCCAGCAGTGGCCAGTCGGTAAGGGAGCAGGACGCGATTTTCAGCATCTGGAAGCCATGCCGCTCGATCCAGTCCACCGAGTCTTCGTCAAAGGGGGTGCAGATAGGGATGAAACCCGCTGTGTCGATGGCTTCCTTCAGGGCGAGGAGTTGATCTGCTTTCAGTTCAGTGTCGCGGAAGCGTTTGACATACTTGATATCCTGGCGATCCCGATAGGCCGGGTGGATGAAGGTATCCAGGTTGCGATACTGAAGTTTAACCGCGAAGCGGAAGGGGAAGCCCGCAGCGACAGCCTGGAGTTGGCGAATGATCTCTCGCCCATGATCCACGCTGCCTTGGTGGTTGTTGGCCATTTCGAAAACGAAAAGGTCCTCGGAAAAGTCAGTGGGTTGTGGTTTCGTCATGGGATCTCTGCAGCCTTGGTCCAATATGGGTTTGGTCTAACTGAACCAAAAATGATTAATGAAGTGTTGCACCATGAGCCAAGAAGGGCTTCATGGGTTCAGGTAAAATTATATAAATTGTATATTATCAATTAGTTAGGCCGCTAAGGACTGTTTGAAAAAAGCCCTCCTTCATTTGCAACCCTACCGCTGCGTGATTATACGACTCCACGCTAGGCGCTGCTGGTGGGATACCCTTGTTCAGGATAGATGTTGCCTCCTCTGTATGGAGGGACTCACCCAGGCGGGGGACAGGGAACTGGCTCGCCGCCAAGAAGGCACAACCGGAACGACACACCCATGACGCAATATCCGCAAGAACTAAAAGACTGCCTCCACTCCCGGCTGCTGGCCCCGCACCACGAAAAGCAGTCGCTGCGCCCAGCAGGATCACGTGGAGCGTCGATCACTGATCCCGCGGATCAATGAGGCCTGCAACGCAGGCGCACGACAGGCCCTATAGGCCTGCCAGACCCCGGTCTGACCGTGCGCAAGGTGCAGTTTCGCCCCCAGTGGCGCATACCCCGGCCAACGCCGGTTAATAAAATGGCAGGATGTGAGTAAATTGGATAAACATGTTAGCTTGTCGGATCGGGAAAGCTTATTGACCAATTTCGAAAGGCTTGTGGGTTTTTCATTCACTGGCGTAACTCTGTTTCTTTTGGTGATTTTGTTTTTCACCGCGCCCATGTTAGGTTTTGTCTTACCGGGATTGGGTGGCGCATTATTTATAATTCATTGTTTGGTTTTTTTGCTGTTTGCCTGGATTTTTCTTACAAAATGGGCCGGGCTCACGGATCATCTTTTATCTGTAATCCTTACCCTGGCCTGGTGCCCGATTTATTGGCTCCTGGATGTCACTCCTCTCGGGGATAACTGGCTTGCCCAAGTTCAATTTCATCCTGGTTGCATGTTCTCGGAGGCTCTGGGCGAGGCCTGTTTGAAAATTCTTTACCTAAATGGTCTCTGGTATGTCACGCCCTATATTGCCCCAGCGTCTGGCAGCCTCACAACCTATTTCGTACTGCGTATCCTGTTTTTGCTGACATCTAAGGCTCCCGAGTCCCACGGAAGAGAGTGGCGATTTTTTGCAGTGTGCCTCTTTGTATCGACAGGGGTCCACTTGATTTTTTTCAAGGGGTATCTTGAAACAACCCAGCTTGCCTTGCCTTTTGCTGTTATTTCATCGTACTTGTTGCTCAAGCATATTCAAACGGGTCTGTTGAGTTACGCCATTTACTCCGCCGGGTTTTTCAGCCTGGCTTTTTTGATGCATGCCTCTAATATCTTTTGGTTTCCGGTATTTTTTATACTCCCTGTTTATGTGAGTCTGGTGGTCGCCAAGCGAGCTTTTAATTTCAATTTGTTGATTCCTGGTTTATTGTCTATTATTTTAATTATTATTGTGTTGATGATCTTGAATGAGTTTGAAGGGTTCGAGATATTTGCCGGTGGCGCTGCTGGAGGTGGCGATGGAAGAATGTTTGTTCCCCTTTTCGAAGCGGCTGGTGAATATGAGCGCTATGTGATTTTTTCTAAAGATCATTTGTCTAATGTCGGAGCGATTTTTTCTGTCACCAATTTTTTGTTTCTGTTTGCGGGGCCTTTATATGTTATTTCATGGAAAAGATTGGTTGAAGGTAATCGATCCCAAACAGAAATTTATTCTCTGTTTTTCACCTTGGTATTTCTTGCGCATTTTACCTTGGCCTTTTTTTGGAATTTTGATTTGGGATTTCCGCACGATTTTGATTTGATGGTATCGATGGGCATTCTCTGGCTTGGATTGCCATTAATGTTAATTATGATGACACATTCTCGGCCACCATTGTCAGCCTGGTTTGTTTTGATATTTGGTCAGATCGTTACCTGGCTGCATATTGGGGTTTATTTGTTGCCAGGGTGATAGCTCTTATCCCACGGAGGTCGAAAATCGGCAAAATTACGAAACGAACCCATTTCGGCCAGCCAGGCGGCCCCAACTACGAAACGAACCCAAACCAACCGGCCAAGATGCCCCTGCTACGAAACGCTCTCCCGACGGCGGTCGAAAAACGGCCAAATTACGAAACAAAGCCAAATCAGCCGGGCAAGCACACCCTGGCTTGCGACTTGGGTATTTATCTAAAATATTGTTTATGAATGGAAAATATTGCATGCGGTCGGCCTGTGCCAACCGCTGCAGGGGGAAGGGCGTGTGATGCAGGTCTGTTTCTTAGGCTTGAGTGCCAGGCCGACTGACGAGGTGTCCTTTACAGCAACCGGGAGGCGGCAATGACCAGTCCGGCACTGGTGGCGATAAAGCCTATCAGCCAGAGAAAGTGCCGATCATGGCGCCCGAGCATTTCATCGAAGCGTTTGTCCACCTGCTCGAAGCGCTTATCGACCTGCTCGAAGCGCTTTTCCATCATCTCAAAACCTTGGCGCATCAGTTCCCGTTGGTGCTTGAGTTCCTCCTCGACCCGCACCATTCGCTCGCGGAGTTCGATCTCGTACACCACTGGGGGTTTGCCCAGGGATTGTTCCGCTAGCCAGATTCCCAAGTTTTTCTTTATAAATTCAATGTCTTCTTGTGCCAGTGCCATTGCTTGCTACCCACGGTCAATCTCTTGAGGCTGCATGAGGCCATTATGGCGCCTCCATGAGGCGCTGTCGCTAGCCGCTGACGTGCGGCTTATGCCAAACGTTGCCTGATACGGGGTTAATGATTGGCCTTCTTACGAAAAAACGCGCCTATCTGCTCGACGCTGTAGTCCAGCATCTCGTTGGTCAAGGCGGGCTGGAGGCCGATCCAGAAGGTGTCATGCATGATGCGGTCGGTGTTGGTGAGCTCCCCGGCCACGCGGTAATGACGTCCCTGAAAATAGGGCTGGCGGGTGAGGTTGCCGCCGAACAGGAGGCGGGTGCCGATCCGGTGCTGGTCCAGGTGGCGCAGGAGGTCGACCCGGGATACACCGGCCTCGGGTCGCAGGGTGAGGGGGAAGCCGAACCAGGAGGGGTCGCTCTGGGGCGTGGCGGTGGGCAGAATGAGGAATTCCGCGCAGGCCTGGAGGTGCTCGGTCAGGAAGGCGAAGTTGGCCTTGCGGCGGGCGATGAAGTCGGGGGCCTTGGCGAGTTGGGCCAGGCCGCAGGCGGCCTGCATGTCGGTGATCTTGAGATTGTAGCCGGCGTGGGAGTAGGTGTATTTGTGGTCGTAGCCCGCGGGCAGGGTGCCGAGTTGCCAGGCAAAGCGCTTGTTGCAGGTGTTGTCGCGTCCCGTGGCGCAAAAGCAGTCGCGGCCCCAGTCGCGGAAGGATTCGGCGATGGGCTTGAGCAGGCCGCTGTTGGTGAAGACGGCGCCGCCCTCGCCCATGGTGATGTGGTGGGCAGGATAGAAGCTGAGGGTGCCGATGTCGCCGAAGGTGCCGACCATCCGGGGGGTGGTTGCCCCCGCGGGGGGGGAGGGGGAAAGAGCATACGTTGAGCCAAGGGCGTCGCAGCAGTCTTCGATGAGCCAGAGGTGGTGGCGGCGGCAGAGCCTGGTGATGACCTCCAGATTGAAGGGGTTGCCCAGGGTGTGGGCGAGCATGATGGCCTTGGTGCGGGGGCCGATGGCGGCCTCGACGCGGCTGGCGTCGATGTTGTAGGTGCCCAGTTCGACATCGACGAAAACGGGCACCGCGCCGTATTGCAGGATGGGATTGACCGTGGTCGGGAAGCCCGCGGCGACGGCGATGACCTCGTCGCCGGGCTGGATGGCGCGCTCGCCGAGCTTGGGCGAGGTGAGGGTGTTGAAGGCGATGAGGTTGGCGGAGGAGCCGGAGTTGACGGTGATCAGGTGCTTGACGCCGAGAAAGCGGGCCAGGCGTTCCTCGAAGGCGTCGTTGAAGCGGCCGGTGGTGAGCCAGCCGTCGAGGGCGGCCTCGACCATGTGCTGCAGTTCGGTGGCGTCGAGGGATTTGCCGGCGGGGGGGATGGGGGTGACGCCGGGCTCGAAAGGGCGGGGGGGCAGCGTCAGGGCCGCGAAGTGGTGAATCTCGGCCGCGATGACCCCCCGGTGAGCGCTGGCCAAGGCGTTTTCCGTCACCGGGCGGACAGCCTCCGCGGGGTTGGCTAACGCCACGGGGGCGGAACCCGTCGGGGCCTGCTGGCGGGCCAGCGCCGTCGTTTCAGCCTTGCCCTCGTCGGCCTCCGCGTCCAGGACGATCACCCGGATGCGCGTTCCGGGGGGTCTGGGGACCTGGAAGGAGACCTTGCCCTCCGGATCAACGGCTAGGGTCTGGTCGGTGATCATCATGGGCAGCGGTCTCCTTGCCGGTGTCAAAGTGACTGATTCTCATAGTCGGTCAGTTCCCGAAGCGATTGATCGCGCATGTCGGCGCCGGCGGCGTGGGCCTGGTGCCAGGCGGCGATCCGGCGGATGGCTTCCTCCAGGGGCCAGCGGGGCTGCCAGCCGAGCTGGCTCCGGGCCTTGGCGCAATCCAGTTTGAGGTAATGGGCCTCGTGGGGCTGGGGCTGGGGGTCGAGCCGCCAGTGGGCCGCCGCGCCGCCGGCCTGCCAGGCGGCGGCGAGGTGCTCGACGAGCCACTGGACGGGCCGGGCGTCCTCCTCGGCGGGACCAAAATTCCAGGCGGTGGCGAAGTCGGGGCCTTGGGCGTGGAGGCGTTCGGCCAGGAGCAGATAGCCGGCCAGGGGCTCCAGGACGTGCTGCCAGGGGCGGATGGCCTGGGGGGAACGAATGACGGCGGGCGCGCCCGCGGCCAGGGCGCGCAGCAGGTCGGGGATGAGCCGGTCCGCGGCCCAGTCGCCACCGCCGATGACGTTGCCGGCGCGGGCGCTGGCGATCCCCGGCTGGGCCGGTTGGCTGGGGTTGAAGAAGGCCTCGCGGTAGGCGTGGGTGACCAGTTCTGCGCAGGCCTTGCTGCTGCTGTAGGGGTCCCGGCCGCCGAGGGGTTCGTTTTCCCGGTAGCCCCAGACCCATTCGCGGTTCTCGTAGCACTTGTCGCTGGTGACGATGACCACGGCGCGGACGCCCGGGGTCTGGCGCACCGCCTCCAGCAGGTTGACGGTGCCCATGACGTTGGGGGCGTAGGTTGCGACCGGGTCGGCGTAGCCCTGGCGGACCAGGGCCTGGGCGGCGAGGTGCAGGACGATCTCCGGCTGGGCTGCCCGTAGCGCCTCATTCAGGCGGGTCGGGTCGCGGA
>JADZBU010000107.1 GCA_020851955.1 Chromatiaceae bacterium
CGCGTAAAGGCATAGGCGACGAAGAAGATGGCGAAGACCGATAGCTCGGCCAGGATGAAGATCCAGATCGCCAGGTCGCCGGGAGGGTATCGTCCCGCCGCCGGGGTGCTTACTGCCGTGCTCATCGAGGGATTGCCAGGAGATGAAATCTAAAACAACAAGTTATGTCAAACCTTCGCCGCCGGCCTTGATGGATGTCAAAGCCATTAGCCGCCGGGAGGCTTCCCGGTCCGGGAGTTCTGGCTACACTTGTCTGGCACGGGGTCGGCGCCCTGGGGCTGGTCGTCATGCCGGTGCCGCCGCGCCCCGTCCGCGCCTTGCGGGAACCGCGCGGGCTTGACTTGAGTCAAGGGCGGAGGGCGTCGTTAATCCTTAGCCTAGGCCCCATGCCAATTCCGTCCAGCCCCTGCCGATGGGCGGACGCTGGCTGGGGTTAAACCTTCGCATCCAAGGAGTCAGGGCCATGCCGTCAGGCTTGAATATCTTTCTTGGCTGGACAGCCGGAACGGCTGGCTGGCTGGCGGTCCTCTCCGGGGCCAGCCTGGCGGCCCTGGCGGCGGTCCCGCCGGTCTTGGACTCGCCCCCCGTCCCGGCGGAGGTAGCCGTAACCGCCCCCGCCCCGGTCTCCCGGGAACGGGCCCTCGCCCTGCGTCATTTCCTGACCCAGGATTGCGGCTCCTGCCATGGCCTGACCCTGGGCGGTGGCCTGGGCCCGCCCTTGCAGCGCGAACAGGTCGCCAACAAGCCGGTGCCCTATCTGGCCTACACCATCCTCAACGGCCGGCCGGGGACCGCCATGCCCCCCTGGTCCCGGTTCCTGACCGAGGCAGAGGGTGAATGGCTGGCGCGTGAACTCCGGGGAGAGAACCCATGAATCCCACCCGCCATCTGATCCTGGCGCTGCTGCTGATCGGCCCCCCGGCCCTGGCGGCCGCCACCAGCGACACGGCCAAGCCCCTAGCCGCGCCCCCCAACCCCGCGGCTCTAGCCCCCCACGCGGCTCCGACCGAGGTCACGGCCGCCGCCCCCTGTCCGCAACCGCGCGGGACGGGTGACCTGGGTATCATCGTGGAGCGGGGCTCGGGTTCCCTGCTCTTGATCGAGACCAGCGGCAACACCGCCCTGGGCCGGATCGAGGGTCTGGGTGACCTCTCCCATGCCTCGGCGGTCTTCTCCCGGGATGGGCGTTACGCCTTCATCTTTGGCCGCGATGGCGGCCTCTCCAAGGTGGATCTGCTGGCGGGCCAGGTGGTCCGGCGCGTGATGCAGGCGGGTAACTCCATTGGCGGCGCCATCTCCCAGAACGGCAAGCTGGTGGCGGTCGCCAATTATGAGCCCGGCGGGGTGCGGGTCTTCGATGCCGAGACCCTGGAACAGGTGGCCGACATCCCGGCCCTTTACGAAGAGGGCAAACCGGCCTCCAAGGTGGTCGGCCTGGTGGACGCCCCCGGCAACCGCTTCGTCTTCAGCCTCTGGGATGGGGGCGAGATCTGGGTCGCCGATCTGACGGACCCGGCCAAGCCCGGCGTGACCCGTCATCGCAACATCGGCCGCCAGCCCTATGACGACCTCATCACCCCCGACGGCCGTTATTACCTCGCGGGCCTCTTTGGCGAGGATGGCCTGGCGCTGCTGGATCTCTGGCACCCGGAGCAGGGGGTGCGGCGCGTCCTGCCAGGCTATGGCCGGGGCGAGGAGCCCCTGCCGGTCTTCAAGATGCCGCATCTGGAGGGCTGGGCGGTGGCGGGTCGGCGCGTCTTCGTCCCCGCCATCGGCCGGCATGAGGTGCTGGTCATCGACATGGACACCTGGACCGAGGTGGGCCGCATCCCGGTGGCGGGACAGCCCGTCTTCGTCATGGCTCGGCCGGACGGTCGCCAGATCTGGGTGAATTTTGCCCTGCCGGACAATGACCGCGTCCAGGTGATCGATGCCGAGAGCCTGGCGGTGATCCATGAACTCCAGCCCGGCAAGGCGGTGTTGCATTTGGAGTTCGAGCCTCGGGGCGAGGAGATCTGGGTCTCGGTGCGGGACGAGGATCGCGTGGATGTCTATGACACCCAGACCTTCGCGCGCCTCGCGAGCATCCCGGCCAATAAACCCAGCGGCATCTTTCTCACCGACCGCGCCTTCCGCATCGGGCTATGACGGGCACCCCACTCCTGGAGCGGCTCGACGCCCTCGACCGGCGCCTGCTGGATGATTTCCAGTCCGGCATCCCCCTGGCGCCCCGGCCCTTCGCCCTGATGGCGGAGCAACTGGGCGTAACCGAGACCGAGGTCATCGCCCGCCTGCAACGCCTGACCGAGGCCGGCGCCGTCAGCCGGGTGGGCCCCGTCTTCCGCCCCCGGCAGGTGGGTGCCAGCACCCTGGCGGCCATGGCCGTGCCCCCGGAGCGCCTCGCGGAGGTCGCGACCCTGGTCAACGGCTTTCCGGAGGTCAACCACAATTACGAGCGGGAGCACGACTTCAATCTCTGGTTCGTCCTCACCGCGCCGGGTCAGACCTGCCTGGAGCGGGTCCTGGACGAGATCGGCCGCCGCGCTGGCCTGCCGGTCCTGGATCTACCCATGTTGGCCGAATATCACATCGATCTGGGGTTTCCACTGCAATGGACATGAATGATTCAGCCAGCCCCGGCCCTGGCCAGCCGGGTGACGCGGCCCTGATCCGGGCCATTCAGGGCGGCCTGCCCCTGGTGGAGCGGCCCTTTGCCGCCATCGCCGCCGCACTGGGCCTGGAGGAGGGGGCGGTGATCGCCCGTATTCAGGCCCTCATGGCCGCCGGCGCCATCAAGCGCCTGGGGGTGGTGGTCCGTCATCAGGAGCTGGGCTATGGGGCCAATGCCATGGTGGTCTGGGACCTGCCGGACGCGACCGTCGATGCCCTGGGCCAGCGCATCGGCCAAGAGCCCTATGTCACCCTCTGCTATCGCCGGCCGCGCCGCCTCCCGGCCTGGCCCTACAACCTCTTCACCATGATCCATGGTCGCGATCGCGCGGCGGTGCTGGCGCAGGTCGCGGCTATCAAAGCGGATTTCGACCTGGAATCCGTCCCCAGCGAGGTCTTGTTCAGCGGCCAGCGTTTCAAGCAGCGCGGCGCCTATTACCAGCCCGCGGCCCTGGCGGAGGCTCGACCCGCTACCGATAACCCGGGAGCGGCGGGGGTGAACCCCGCGCGGTCACGCCCGCCGCGGGGATTGCCCCGGGCGCTGGCCGTCCCCGTCTTGAACCCGGTTTGGGGTATCGCTTTAGGGACCGCTCTGGGTCCCCTGCCAGTCCGGGCCAGCGAGGCCTCGGCATGAGTTCCGAGGCCGGGCCAGGTATCCCAGCGGCCCCCGTGCTGGGGAACCTGGAACGGGCCTTCATCAACCGCTATCAGGGCGACTTTCCGCTCGTCGAGCGTCCCTTCGCGCTAGTCGCCCAGGAGCTGGGGACCGACGAGGTGCGCCTGATCTCCCTGATCCAGGAGTTGCTGGCGAGTGGCCTGCTCAGCCGCTTCGGCCCCCTCTTTGACGCGGAGCGCCTGGGCGGCCGCTTCACCCTGGCGGCCATGGCGGTGCCCGAGGCGGATTTCGAGCGGGTGGCGGCCCAACTTGCCGCCCTCCCCGAGGTCGCCCACAACTACCGGCGCGATCACGCCCTCAATATGTGGTGCGTGCTCGCCACCTCCAGCGAGGAGTTGCTGCGACAGGCCCTGGCTCACATCCAAGACCTGACGGGCCTGGAGGTGCTGGATTTTCCCAAGCTGGCGGAGTACCACCTGGGCTTCTGGCTCCAGCTTGAGGCGAATGGCGGTCTGAGTATGCGCCGCTGGGTGCGGAGCCCCACGGCCAGTCCCGCCCCCCTGGATGCCCTGGACCGGGGCCTGGTAGCCGCCACCCAAGGCGGCCTGCCGCTGGTGGCCGCGCCCTACGCCGAGATCGCCAGTCGCCTGGGTCAAAGCCCCGCGACCGTCCTGGACCGGCTTGCGGCGCTGCTGGCCCAGGGCGCTATTCGCCGCATCGGCGCCGTGCCCAATCATTACCGGCTGGGGCTGCGGGGCAATGGCATGACGGTGTGGGATATCGAGGACGAGGCCGTGGACCGCCTGGGGGCCGAAATCGGCGCCCTGGAGGGCGTGAGCCACTGTTATCGCCGTCCCCGCCGGCTACCCCGCTGGCCCTATAACCTCTTCGCCATGCTGCATGGGCGCGATCGCGCCGAGGTCCGGGCCGCCGCCGCCCGCGTCCAGGATCTGGTGGCCGACCACTGCCAGGGCCACGAGGTCCTCTTCAGCGCGGCGGTGCTGAAAAAGACCGGCTTGCGCTTCCAACCCCAGGAAACCCTCTGATGTTCAGACTCAGCCGCTACCTCCACCTGCTCGCCGACCCCGAGCGCCTGGCCCAGGCCGCCGCAGCGCCCCCGGTCACCCCCACCGGCCCCGTGGTGATCTGGAATCTGATCCGGCGCTGCAACCTCACCTGCGCCCACTGCTACTCCACCTCGGCGGACAAGGACTTTGCCGGGGAGCTGACCACGGCGGAGGTCAAGGCCGTGATGGCGGACCTGCGGGCCTTTGGGGTCCCCGTCCTCATCCTCTCCGGGGGCGAGCCCCTGATGCGCCCCGATATCTTCGAGTTGGCCCACCACGCCAAGTCCCTGGGCTTCTATCTGGCCCTGTCCACCAACGGCACCCTCATCGACGCGGACCAGGTGGCGCCCATCGCCGCAGTGGGCTTCGACTACCTGGGCATCAGCCTGGATGGCCTGGCCGAGAAGCACGATCGCTTTCGCCGTCGCCAGGGCGCCTTTCAGGCCTCGCTCCAGGGGTTGCGCCTCTGTCACGAGGCCGGTCTCAAGGTCGGCATGCGCTTCACCCTCTGTCAGGACAATGCCCAGGACCTGCCGGCCCTGCTGGATCTGATGAGCGAGGAGGGGATCGATAAGTTTTATCTGTCCCACCTCAACTATGCCGGGCGCGGTAACAAGCATCGGGAACGGGATGCCTACGCCAGCATGACCCGCGCGGCCATGGATCTCCTCATCGAGACCGGCTGGTCGCGCATCCAGCGTGGCCAGGCCGTCGAACTGGTGACGGGCAACAATGACGCGGATGGCGTTTATCTGCTTCACTGGGCCGAGCGGCATTTCCCGGAACGGCTGGAGGACCTGCGCCGGGTCCTGGTCAAGTGGGGCGGCAATGCCTCGGGGCAGCATATCGCCAACATCGACAACCTGGGTCAGGTCCATCCCGACAGCTTCTGGTGGAACTATCCCCTGGGCAATGTCCGTGACCGCCCCTTTTCCGCCATCTGGGAGGACCGGACCGATCCCCTCATGGCGGGACTCAAACAGCGGCCGCGCCCGGTGGGGGGGCGTTGCGGTACCTGCGCCCATCTGGCTATCTGCAATGGCAACACCCGCACCCGGGCCTACCAGGTCACGGGGGATCCCTGGGCCGAGGACCCCGGCTGCTATCTCACGGACGCCGAGATCGGCTATTAGCGCCGCCCCCTCTTGGGTTCTTTCCCCTTCCTAGCCTGGTGACTTCGTCATGAAAAACATTCTGTTGGCCGATACCTCCTCCCTGGCATCCCGCCGCGGCCTGGGTCAGCGCGTCGCCTACGGCGTGGCCCTGGGTTCCTATCTGTGCGCCGTCCTCTGCCTGGCCGGCGTCTTTATCTGGCTCGGAGAACTGGGGAGCGAGCATCCCGTTATCGCCAGCCTGGGGGCCAGCCTGGTCTTCTTCGTCGGGGTTGGCATCGTCCTGCACGTCATCGGTCGCGCCAATTTGCCTAGCCTGGGGTTTAGTGAGGAAAAGAGCCCGCTTTAGGGGCTGGGCTGAAACCTTGGCAGGTCCAAAAATTGGGTTCGTTTCGTAGTTTTGCCCTTTTGGCTGAGTTCTCGGTTACCCGGGCCGGGTGGTGTCTGGCGGGGGACGCCGTGAATACGTCCCTGTAGGCTTGGCGACCGCATCCCTGCGGTCGACACCCCCGCCAGCCCCCACCCGGCCCTCCGGTGCTAGCCCTACGCCAGCCCTGCCAGGAGAAGCCTGTGGCGCTAAGCACAGCAAATCATGAGAAATTCCCGGGCAGGATGAGGGCGGCGAGGAGCCGACACCTCACCGGATCATTCGCAAGGCTGAAAAACATGAAGCAGGCCTCTTTCCCCGTCGGCAGGCTTCAAGCATGGAGGCCGGGACTCAACCGGGGATCGAGCGCGAAGGGCTCCTGGTACTTGAGGACGAAGAGCCCGTCGGCCTTGGGCACATGGATCAGCAGGTTCCAGGAGTGGGTACTCACCGCGCTGGGTACCAGGAGCAGCGGGTACCGGTCGAGCAAGGTGTCGCCGAACTGCTGCTGGTTGGAACTGACGGTGCCGGGGCGTAGCCAGTGGGCATCCGGTATGTCAGACCGCCCAAGGATGTGGACGCCCGCCGGATCGACGCCAAGCTCCAGCAGGGTGTGTGGCACCCGGTCGAGTCCCTGGAACCCCTTGTGCACGGCCACCTCGAGGATCGTCGTGGCGGGATCAAGGGAGGTATAGAGGACGCGCCGCCCCGCCGATGACCAGCGGCCGCCGACCAGGTAGGCGCCCTGGGCCTGGTCCCAGCTACTAAGATGGGTGTCGCGCTCCAGTCGCCAACTCGCCAGGCCCGTGCCGCCCAGCGCCGCCGGCAAAGGGGTCATGCGTAAACTCCGTAGTCCATGCGGGTGAGCAGCGTCTTGACCAGTTCCGTGCCCTCCGAGCTTTGCAGCAGATCGATTGGCCGGCGCTGATCGAGTCCCATGGCCGGGGACGCCAGCCAGCGCTCGGCGGCTTCCCAGGAGCCGAGCGCGTCGGTCGCCTGCTCGGTAACCGCCGCCAGCCGCAGTGTGCGGTCGCTGGCGTTAGGATCGAGCCGCTTGTCAGCGGTCTGGGCCCGCTGCAGGGTGCGCTCGCTGATGCCCATCGCCCTGAGCACCGTATTCTTGTCCAGAACATGGAAAGCGGCCATCAGTGCGAGCGCGACGTCCACCGACAGGCCCTCGGTCACCAAGTCGTGCGCCTGCAGGAGGCTCAGACCTTTTGGGATCGGGGACCTGCCCTGGGCGTTTGCCTTGGTAAGCTGCCGACGCCTGGCTGCTGTCCCTGGGCGTGCCTGGCCGCCGACCTGCGCCACCGTCCCGGCATCGGCCTGGGTCGTGGCCCGCGTGATCGCCTGCCGGTTGGATTGCGGCTTGGGTGCGACGAGGTCTCTCTCAAGGGTCATGGCGGCCGCCAGTTCGGGTCAAATGTCACTTAATCATATGACACTTGTCGTCATTCCGCGAGCGACTCCGGCGGCTGGGGTGAATTCTTGTCAGGTCAAAAAAATGGGTTCGTTTCGTAATTTTGCCCCTTTGGCGGAGATCTCGGTGTCCCGGGCCGGGTGGTGTAGCTCCCTCTCTCATCCCGGATGGTCGGTGATACCGATCCTCAAGAATGGCAGGACCCTGCCAAGAAAAAAGATGATTGACAATATAAGAACATTCTAATATTCTACTAACCCATGGACGGCGCACCGCCTAACCAAGACGCCGCCCTTGTCACCAACTAGAAACCAACGAGAGAGAAAATCACATGAAAAAGCTTGCTGCTGCCGCCGCCATCGCCGCCCTGCTGGGTGTTTCCGCTTCTGCTTCCGCCTTCTGGGGCGGTGGTCCCTGGGGTAACAACGGTTATGGCAATGACGGTTGGGGTAATAACAACATGATGAACGACATGTTCGGTGATGGAGATGGCTACGGCAACTTCAGCATGAACATGGGTGGCGGCGGACGCGGCTATGGCCGTGGCAACAGCCGCTACTACGATAGCTATTACAATGGTTACGGCCCGTATGGCTACGGCGCCCCCTACGGCTATGCTCCTTATGGCGCTCCCTACGGCGCCCCGCCCGCTCCCCCGGTCGCGCCAGCTGCCCCCGCCGCTCCCACCAAGTAAGGTGCGGTTGAGTTAGGAAATCCTCGCGCACAGGGATGTGTGCTTCGTCCTATACCCCTTTCGGCGTCGGGGGAGGGTCGTCAGCATCTTAGCGGTAGCAAGTACCTTTTCTCGACGCCACCTCTTCCTCTCCTCTCGCTGGCCTACCTCACCTCGGGCTAGTTGATGTGCCTGAACGACAACCTATTAAATTCACCAAAACCGTCCTGGTCCGCCGGAGGCTGGGAACTATCGGGGCTGCTGGCGGTTTAGTCTGACCCGGTATTTCAGCCTATCTTTGCGCGGGTGCGATCCGAATCGCGCGCCGCCCCTGCGTGACGGGGACGCCCGGAGTCGGCGCCAAGACTGCGCCACCGCGCTTCAAGCGCGAATCACCTGAATCCGCCGCCCTTGTGGACTGACCTGCTCGGCGCTGGCGGCACGCTCGGCAATCGGTGGCTGATTTGACCGCCGGTCGAAGATCACCAGCCAGCCGCTGTTCAGCCCCAGGCCGGCCAGATAGTCGTCGAGCTGGATCAGCCCCTCGGCGAGCGGATCGGGACGGCCATCGCGCCAGACCTTGAGTTCCAGCCCCAGCGTCACCGCCCCGTAGCGCAGACACAGATCCATGCGCCCCATGCCGATGGCATACTCGCGCTCCAGGGTCCCGCCGCCGTTGATGACCCGGTGCAGAAAGGCCATGAGCACCAGATGCGGGGCAATTTCATGATACGGCGCGCTCTTGAGCAATGGCTCGCCGTGCCGGCGCCAGAAGGCGAGGAAGGCATCGAGCAGCGCCGCCGGGTTGAGGGTGCCATCGGCATTCAGCCAACTCGGGGCGATCCGGGGCAAGCTGTCCTGCGGGCCGCTGGCCAGCGCGCGCGGCAAGACTTCCCGATAAATCGGATTGGCGACGATCAGCCCGCCGGCGCCGTCGCGCTTGAGCAGGCCCAGATCGACCAGATACTGGCGGTCATCCTCGGCCACCTCGCCCAGCTCGGTGCCGGCCAGCATCGGCTCGATGACCCGCCGCACCCGCGGCTCCTGGAGTTTATGGGCGAGCTGATCCAGATGGGTGACGCGCTCCAGGATCATGCCTTCCTTGGCCTGATCGATCAGATCCAGGGTAATCGGCCGGGAACGGTCACGGCCGGCGCGCAGCTCGAAACAGGCGCGATAGGCCAGGGCATTGACCAGCCACGGCTGGCCCTGGGTCAGTTCCCAGACCCGGTCGAGCGCCTCCGGGGTGAAGACCTGCC
>JADZBU010000108.1 GCA_020851955.1 Chromatiaceae bacterium
ATCTCATCCTCCTCGCCACCCCCGATGCCTCGGCCAGCGAGATGCAGCGCCTGGTGGACTTGTGCGAGCGGGCGGGCCCGCCCTTCCGCACCGTGCCCCAACTGGGCAACCTCATGAATGGCCAGGTCTCCATCAGTCAGGTGCGGCCGGTGAGTATCGAGGACCTGCTCGGCCGCGACCCGGTGGCCCTGGATGAGGAGGCGATCCGCCGGGGCTTGACCGGCCGCCGCATCCTGGTCACCGGGGGAGGCGGCTCCATCGGCTCCGAGTTGTGCCGCCAGATTGCCGGCGCCCGGCCCGCCGGCCTCATCCTTGCCGATCATGGCGAGTACAACCTCTACCAGATCGACCGGGAGTTGCGCCAAGCCTACCCGGATCTGGCCGTGCGCTGCCGCCTGGTGGATGTCACCGATGCGGCGGCGGTCGCGGCGCTCTTTGCCCGGGAGAGGCCCGAGATCCTCTTTCATGCCGCCGCCTACAAACACGTTCCCCTCCTGGAGGACCAGGTGCGCGCCGCCGTACGCAACAATATCCTGGGCACCCGGATCCTCGCCACCGCCGCCGATCGCTGGGGGGTGGAGCAGTTCATCCTCATCTCCACCGATAAGGCCGTGAACCCCGCCAACGTCATGGGCGCGACCAAGCGGGTCGCCGAACGCCTCTGCCAGGTCCTGGACACCCAGTCCCGGACCCGCTTTATCGCCGTGCGCTTTGGCAATGTTCTGGGCTCCGCCGGCAGCGTGGTGCCCCTCTTCCGCGCCCAGATCGCCCAGGGTGGGCCCCTGACTCTGACGCACCCGGACATGGAGCGCTTCTTTATGACCATCCCCGAGGCCTGCCAGTTGATCATGCAGGCGGCGACCATCGGGCGCGGCGGGGAGATCTTCGTCCTGGACATGGGCGAGCCGGTCCCCATCCGTTACCTGGCGGAACAGATGATCCGCCTCTCCGGCCACCGGCCGGGACAGGATATCGCCATCGAATACATCGGCTTGCGGCCCGGCGAGAAGCTGTTCGAGGAGTTGTTCTACCCGAGCGAGGGCCTCGTGGCGACCAGCCACCCCAAGATCCGCGTCGCCCATGCTCCACCCGAGGCGGTGCCAGGGGCCTTGCGGCTGGCCCTGGACGAGCTGGAGGTCGCGGTCGCGGCCGGCGACGAGGCGGCCTTGGGCACCATTCTCATGCGCCTAGCTCCGCCCCATACCGGGGCGTTGCAGGTCGGACCGCGGCCGGAGACTCGCGAAGATGCTTGAAACACCCATCCTGACGACCCTGCGCCAGTTCCGCCCTTGGCTGCCACGCGGTCTTGTCCCCCCGGCCACTCCGCCCGTTGAGGAGACGGAACCAACCGCCGCGTCGGAGGCGCCCGATTTGAGCCAGGAGGCGGCGGGCCCGGCCGAGCCGGCCCCGCCCACCACCGCCCAGCGCGTCATCGATCACCTCCAGGCCACGGGCCGGCTCGGTCAGACCGACCTCAATCGCGCCAAGCGCCTGGGGGAGGAAGGCGTCGACCCCCTGGTGCGGATGCTGGTGCGGCTGGGCCTGGTCTCCGAGCGCGACATGGCCGAGGCCATGGCCGAGGTCCTGGGCCTGGAATTGGCGGAGGTGGAGTCCTTCCCCGCCGAGCCGGTGGCCAGCGAGACCCTGAGTCTGCGCTTCCTGAAGGACAGCAAGGTCCTGCCCCTGCGCGAAGAGGAGGACCGGCTCGAGGTCGCCTTCGCCGACCCTACCGACCGCTTCGTGGTGGATGTCGTGGCCCTCGCCGCCGGCAAGCCCCTGCTCCAGCGCGTGGCCTTGCCCAGCGAGATCGACACCGCCCTGGAACGCCTCCATGAGCCCAAGGCCGAGGACAAGGGTGACGACCTGAACGCGGATCTGGGGGAGGTCTCCGAGGATGACATCGAGCACCTCAAGGACCTGGCCAGCGAGGCCCCGGTCATCCGCCTGGTCAACCAGTTGATCCAGAAGGCGGTGGAATCCCGCGCCTCGGACATCCACATCGAACCCTTCGCCGAGGAACTCAAGGTGCGCTATCGGGTAGACGGCATCCTCCACGAGGTGCCCTCCCCACCGGTCAGGTCCACCGCCGCCATCATCTCCCGCATCAAGATCATGTCCAAGCTCAACATCGCCGAGCGGCGCCTGCCCCAGGACGGCCGTATCCCCCTGCGGGTGCAGGGCAAGGAGCTGGACCTGCGCGTCTCCACCGTGCCCACCATGTTTGGCGAGAGCGTGGTCATGCGCCTGCTGGACAAGGAGAGTGTGCGCTTCGATCTCGACGCCCTGGGCTTCGACGGCGGGCCCCGCGCCCGGCTCGATCAGATCATGGAGATTCCCTACGGCATCCTGCTGGTGACGGGCCCCACCGGCAGCGGCAAGAGCACCACCCTCTACACGGTGCTGAGCCGGCTCAATACCCAGGAGCGCAAGATCATCACGGTCGAGGACCCGGTGGAATACCAGATCCCCGGCATCAACCAGATTCAGGTCAAGCCCGCGATCGGTATGACCTTCTCGGGCGCCCTGCGCTCCATCGTCCGCCAGGACCCGGACATCATCATGGTGGGTGAGATGCGCGATCTGGAGACGGCGCGGATCGCTGTCCAGTCGGCCCTGACCGGCCACCTGGTGCTCTCGACCCTGCATACCAACGACGCGGCCAGCGGCGTCACCCGCCTGCTCGACATGGGGGTCGAGGAATATCTGCTGACCTCCACCATCAACGGTATCCTGGCCCAGCGCCTGGTGCGGCGGCTGTGCCCCTTCTGCCGGGAGAGCTATGAACCCCTGCCGGAGGTCGCCGCCAAGGTCCGCAAGTCCCTACCGGATGTGGACGCCATCCAGCTCTACCGGGCCGTGGGCTGCGAGCGCTGCAATAGCACCGGCTATCGCGGTCGCCTGGTCATCACCGAGGTGTTGCGCATGACGGACGCCATCCGCCGCGCCGTGCTGGAGCATGCCACCGCCACCGTCATCCTGCGCCTGGCTATCGAGGAGGGTATGGCGACCATGTACCAGGATGGTCTCCGCAAGTGCCTGGACGGGCGCACGACCCTGGAAGAGGTGTTGCGCGTGGCCGAGGAGCATTGATTCCATGCCCAGCTTTCATTACAAGGCGGTACGTCTGGACGGCGAGGCGGTGGAGGGCCAGATGGAGGCCCAGGACGAGGAGGCGGTCATTCGTCACCTGCAAAAGGAGGGCCTGATCCCCCTCTCGGCCCGTCGCGCCGGGGGGCTGCGCGATCAGCTGTTTGCCAGCCGCCGCCGGCAAAATCTGACCATGAAGGAAATCGGCGCCATGACCCGGGAGATGGCGACCCTGCTGGAGGCCGGTCTGACCTTGGACCGCTCGCTCCAGATCCTGATCGAACTCGGCGCCGAGGAGCGGGTCAATCGCGTCCTGGAGGACCTCCAAGCCCGGGTGCGGGGTGGCGCGACCTTCTCCGCCGCTCTGGAGCAACAGGGTGGCCAGTTCCCACGCCTCTACATCAACATGGTGCGCGCTGGCGAGACCAGCGGCGCCCTGGATGGGGTTCTGGCGCGCCTGGCGGAATATTTGGAACGGACCGCCGATCTGCGGGAGACCGTCGTCTCCGCCCTGGTCTATCCCCTCATCCTGCTGGTGGTGGCGGGCCTGTCGGTGATCCTGCTGCTGGTCTTCGTGGTGCCCCAGTTTGCCGTCCTTTTCCAGGACATGGGTGCCGCCTTGCCCCTGCCGACCCGCATCGTGATGGCCTTGGGGGATTTCTTTCGTGACTTCTGGTGGGTGCTGCTGGCCCTGATCGCCATCACCGCCCTGGCGATCGAAAAGGCCTTGGCCAGGCCCGAGGTGCGCGACCGCTTCGATAGCCGGGTCCTGCGCCTGCCCCTCTTTGGCGACCTGATCTGGAAGATGGAGACAGCCCGCTTCTGCCACACCCTGTCCACCCTGCTTAAGAATGGTCTGACCTTGCTAAGTGCCCTCAACCTGGCCAAGGAGGTGGTCGGCAACCGCAAGCTGGCTGGCCTCATGACCGAGGCGGGCGAGGAACTCAAGCGGGGACGCGGCCTGGCCCAGCCCTTTACCCAGCGCGAGATCCTGCCCCAGATGGCCCTGCAGATGGTCCGCGTGGGCGAGGAATCCGGCGCCCTCGACGCCATGCTGGCCAAGGTCGCCGCCATCTACGACAAGGAGACCCAGTTGAGCGTCAAGCGCCTGCTGACCCTGCTCGAGCCGGCCCTCATCATTGGTCTGGGGGTGGTCGTGGCAGGCATCATCATCTCCATCATAGTGCCGATCCTGGGGGCCAATGAATTGGTGATGTAGCCACGGGGGCCCTTCCCCGGGGTCCCGTGGTCGTGAGTGTCCCGGTGGGTTTGGGTTAAAATGCTGGCCATCTCCCAAGCCCTTCGTTTTTCAATACTGCCGCAAGGTTCCCGAAGATGGAAAATTTAAGCTGTGAAAGTGGTTTAACGCGTCCCCAGAACAAGTCCATGCGGTCCCGGTCACGCCGGCGGGGCTTTACCCTGGTCGAACTCCTGGTCGTTCTCGCCATTCTGGGCCTGCTGGTCGGTCTGGTCGGACCCCAGGTGATGAAGGCCCTGGGCGGTTCCAAGACCAAGACGGCCCGGATCCAGATCGAGGATCTCTCGGCCACCCTGGATATCTATCGGCTTGAGTTGGGCCGCTATCCCACCACCAATGACGGGCTGCAGGCCTTGGTGGAAAATACGGCGGGGGCGTCTAACTGGAATGGCCCCTATCTCAAGAAGAATCAGGTGCCCAAGGACCCCTGGGGCTTCGATTACCAGTACCGCTCTCCGGGTGAGCATGGCAGCTTCGATATCTGGTCCCTGGGCGCCGACAACCGCGAGGGCGGGGAGGGTGAGAACCAGGACATCCTCGGCTGGGAATAATCCCGATCCTGCTTAATACCAGGTCCCGGCCATGAGCCTGGCCCGGATATCCCCAGCCCCGCCATCAGGTGGCCGTGGCTTTACCTTGCTGGAGCTGGTGGTGGTATTGGCCTTGGCCACCATGCTCATCGCCCTGGTTCCGCCCCTCATCTCCGCCGCCATTCCCGGTGTTGAATTGAAATCCTCCGCCCGTCGGGTGGCCGCCGGGCTCCGCCTGGCGCGTGAAGAGGCCATTCGCACCGGGCGGGATGTTGCCTTCAGGCTCGATCTGGAGGAACGCAGCTACGAAGTCGAGGGTCCCTTTCGGCGCGTCTTCCTGCCGAAGGGCGTTGACCTCAAGCTGGTGGTGGCCGAATCCGAGATGGAGAATGACCGGATGGGCGCCATTCGCTTCTTTGCCGATGGCGGTTCCACGGGTGGGCGCGTCATTCTGGCCCGCGAGGGCGCCGGCTGGCAGGTGGGGACTCAATGGCTGACCGGGCGGGTCCAGGTCGGGCCCTGGGAAGGACCATGAAGGGGATTGGCGCCAGCCGCCGGCTAGGCGGGAATGTCCGAAGCGGGGGTGCGCGATCTTGCCCCATCAAGCCAGGAGGCTGCAAGCGCGGCTTCTCCCTGCTGGAGGTGCTGGTGGCCTTTACCATCCTGGCCATCACCCTGGGCGTCTTGACGCAAGTCTTTTCGCGGGCCCTGAACACCGCGGCCCTCAGCGGCAGCTATGGCCGGGCCACGGCTCTGGCGGAAGCGGGTATCGGCCTAGTGGGTCTGGATATGCCCCTGGAACCAGGCTCCCGGGCCGGGGAGACGGAGGATGGGTTGCAGTGGCAAGTCCTGGTGACCGAACTGCCCTTGGGAAATCTGCTTCCAGGCGAGCCCCCCCTGCCCGCCTATCTCATCACCGCCGAGGTGGCCTGGGAGACGGCGCGCGGGACCCGGCGAGTGTCCCTCTCCACGCTCCGCCTGGGGGAGGCCCTCCCTGAAAGCTAGGCGCCTTGCCCCGGGAAGGGCAGCGGGTTTCACCCTGGTGGAACTCCTGATCGCCTTTGTCCTGGTGGCCCTGATCAGTATTCTGCTGTTCTCCGGTTTGAGGTTGGGCATCCGTTCCTGGGAAGGTGTCGAGACCTCGGCCGAATTCAATTCGGAATTGCGCCTGGCCCGTGACTTCCTGGCGCGGGTCTTGAGCCAAGCGCGGCCCATTACGCTCACCCTGGATGCGGAGCCCTACCTGCTCTTTACCGGAGATGGTCAGAACCTGGAATTCGTCGCGCCCCTCTCCGAACAGGTCGGTATCCCGGGACTCTACCTCTTGCGCCTGGGGCTGGAGGCTGGCCGGGAGGGGGGCTCGCTGGTCTTGACCCGCTGGCTACTCAACCCCGACGTGCTGGCGGGGACGAAGGACATCCCGGCATGGGAGCCCCTGGGTGGTCAGGCGGCCTCGTCGGGCGTCCTGGAGGATCAGGATGTGGCGGCCGGCGCCTTCGGCACCAGTATCCTGCTGGATGATGTCGCGGAGTTCGAAATCGCCTATTTCGGCTTTCCCGAGGGCGAGGATCCCGCCGTGAACGTCGAGGCCAAGGGGGAGTGGCAGACAAGCTGGCAAGGGCGCGCCATGCCGCCCCAAGCCCTGCGCATCCATCTCACCACGCCCTATCGGGTGTGGCCGGATCTCATCATCTGGCTGGGGGCCACCACGCCAGTGCCCCTGTCCGGTTTTGGCCAGCCCCAATGAAGGCGGTCACCAACCCCGGGGATTGCCGGCCCCTGGCGAGGAGAGGTGGCCGCCAGCGTGGCATCGCCCTCATGCTGGTGCTCTGGGTCATTACCCTGCTGACCATCATTGCCGTGGGTATGACCGCCACCCAGCGCACCGAGATCAATCTGGCGGCCAATCAGGTCGCCAGCTCCGTCTTCCGGGCTCAGGCCGATGCCGCCATCCAGTTCGCGGCCTTGAATCTCCTGACCCAACCCCCCGTGGCCACCGAGGCGGAAGCCCTGGATACCCAGGTGTTCTGGGTGCCGGACGGTCAGCCACGGGTGTGGGGGCTTGGGGAGCAGATGCTGGAGATTCGTATCATCAATGAGGCCTCCCTCATCGATTTGAACACCGCCGATCGCGACCTGCTCCTGGCCTTGATGTTGGCGGTCGGTCTCCAGGACGCGGAACCCGACAGCCTGGTGGATGCCATCCTCGACTGGCGCGACGAAGACGATCTGCATCTCGTCAATGGCGCCGAGGATCCGGACTACGAAGCCGCCGGTTTGCCCTACGGGGCCAAGGATGGGCCCTTCGATAGCCTGGAAGAGCTGCAGCAGGTTATGGGCTTTAATAAGGCGCTCTACCGGATTTTGGCACCGGCCCTGACGGTTTCATCGGGGCAGGCGACCCCGGAGCCCAGCTTTGCCCCCCCCCTGGTACAGGCGGCGCTCCAGGGCATCAGTCTGGATGAGATGCAAGGTCGGCTGGACACCGAGACCGCGGTCTTGCCGGAGACACCGACCCCTCAGGGACGGGGAGGCCCCCTCTACCGCATCCAGGTCAGCTGGCACGCGCCAGGGGGCACCTTTCGCGCCATGGAATCCCTGGTACGCATTCAGCAAGGTATCAGTCCCCCGGTCGAAATCTTGTGGCGACGCCAGGTCCTGGTGCCGGAACAGGCCTTGGGAAGCATGACTGGGGAGGAAGAAGGGCAGGGATAGGTACCCTATTTCCCTGCTTAAAGGTTGCTTGGCCCCCCCGGGGGATGCGTAATTTTTCCTCCGTTCCTCGGGCTTTGGCGGGGCCTCCAGGCTTTACATTTGCGCCTGATATCGTCATTGTGTCGAGTCTGTTCCTCATGGTTTGATTGGATATTTAAGTCGTTCCTCGTATGTCCCTAGCCCTTTCATCCCTGGGTATCCGGCTTCCCGCGCTTGGCGTTGGCCTATCGCTGGAGGCCTTGGTCGCGCGCTGGCGGCGGGATCTCGCCCTCTGTCTGCCCGGGCGGCTGGGAGACTTGCTGGCGCCAAGGGATACCCATCTCACCCTGGTGCTGGAAGAAGGCCAGGCCGTGCTGCGCCAGGGCCAGGGCCTTGCTGGTCATAGGCTGTCGGAATTGGATGAGGGCTCACGGGCGACCCTTGGGGCCTTGGTGGCGGGTCGGGACACGGAACCACGCACCTGTATCGAGTTGCCCGCCAACTGGATCATCACCCGCACCCTGTACCTGCCCGGCCAGGCACGCAAAAACCTGCGCCAGGTGATCCGCTATGAGATCGATCGCCTCACTCCCTTTCATCCCGACCAGGTCTATTACGACTTCCGGCTGGCCGAGGATCAGGCCAAGGGTGGGCGCCTCACCGTGGAACTGGCCCTCTGTCGGCGTGAACCCATTCAGGGCTGGCTGGGCCGCATGCGGGAGGCGGGCGCCCCCGTCGATCGCATCACTTGGCCAGAGGCCTGGTCGAGCCTCAACCTCTTGCCCGAGGGGGAGCGCCCCAAGGGGGCGGGACGACTATTCAGTTTAGCCACTCTGTTGGGTTTCCTGATCCTGGTCCTGGTGGCTGCCGCCCTGGCGGGGCCCATCTGGCAAAAGACCCAGATCCTCGGGGGTCTGAACAAGGAGTTGGCGGACCTCAAGGGCCGGGCGGCGGAGGTCAATACCTTGCGCGAGGCTGTGGAGACCGCTCACAAGGGTAGCGTGGCGGTGCTGGAGCGTAAGGCCAGTCAGGCGGCCATGATCGATTTGTTGCGGGAACTCACGGACCGGCTCCCCGATGGTACCTGGGTGGAAAACCTGGAATTTCAGGGCAACGAGGTCCAGGTGCGGGGCGAATCCATTCAGGCCGCCGCCCTGATAGGCCTCCTGGAGCAGGCACCCTCCATTTCCGGTGTCGCCTTCCGTTCCCCCGTCTCCCAGGTTCCCAACACGGATCGGGAGCGCTTTCACATCGGTTTTAACTACCAGCGTCCGGGTGGCGACTCATGATCAAGGTCGGGCCCTTGCCCCCGTGGGGTCGCTGCCTGCTTGCCTGGTCGGTGGCCATCCTGATACCCGTGATCATGCTGCTGGCCGTGGGGGTGCCTTGGCTGCAGCGGATGACGGAGCTCGAAAGCGAGACCGAGTCCGTCGTGGACCAAATTCAGCGCTTTGAGCGCCTGATCGCCACCATTCCCCGACTCAAGGCCGAGCTGGAACGAGAGCGGAACAATCAGGAGATCAAGGCCTTCTACTTCGATGCCCCCACCGCGGCTCTGGCCGGGGCTCAGCTTCAGGCTACCATCCAGGAGATGGTCCAGGCTGCGGGGGCGCGTCTGGTCAATTCCCAGTTTTTGCCCGCCGAGGGCAATGAACAGCCCCCTCGGGTCCGTATTCGAGCCCAAATTCAGGGCGATACTAATGCCATGTTGGACGTGCTCTATAGTCTTGAGCATGCCAGGCCTTTCCTTTTTGTTGACCAACTCTCGGTTCGTTCGACCACCCGGCGGGAGCGGCGCGACCGGCGGCAGGGTGGAACCAATCCGCCAGCACAAACCAAACAAGAGCTGACGATTCGGCTGGATGTCTTCGGTTACGCCTTGGGGAGTGCCAGTTGAAAAGCTTGCTGGTCACTGTCCTGATAGGGCTGAGTGTGCTTTTGGTGATGCAGTGGCGTGATTGGCCACCGGACCGGATGGGCTCACGCCCCGATACGCCAAGGGAAGTCGCACCGCCAATCGGGGAAAAGGGAGATAACCCCCTCGCCCAACTTCCACCCCCCCTGGAGAAGCAAGACTACGTCTCGGTGACCGAGCGCCCCCTGTTTCTGCCGGGGCGACGCCCGCCCGAGGAAACCCCGGAAGCCGAGGACCCAGAGGGGGCGCCCGGGGAGGGTGAGCCGCTGACGGCCCTGGATGCCATGGATCTCAATGCCGTCATTATCACCCCGGACGGCGCCGTCGCCTGGGTGAGTACACCCAACAGCCCCAAACCCCAGAAGGTGCGGATCGGCGACGAGTTTGAGGGTTGGAAGGTCAAGGCCATCACGCCCGATAATGTCGAGGTGCAGGGGGTGGCAAGCACAGACAGCCTGATATTGCGTAATTACAGCCAAGGGGGACAGCCACCCCCGAACCGGCCCCCAGCTCGCGCGGCGGCAAAACCAGGAGGGGCCGCGGCAAAACCCAATGGCCGTCCTCCCCGCCAGGCATCCCCACCAACGCCACGCCCCCCCACCCAGCCGAATGGGGTGAAACCTCAGCGCCCACCGCGGGCCGCGCCAAAGTAGGCGCCGTGGCGCCGCCGACCGCCAACCTTTCCCGAGGCCAATACCCGAATCAGGGACCGTTCAAGAACCGGATCAGAATCAATGCTTAGTTTTTTCGAGGCAATCGGTACCAAGGTAACCCGCCGTCAGGGCTGGTTATTGCTCCTACCTTCCCTGCTGCTCCTCCTGACCGCCTGCCAGCGTTCCGATTGGGATCCCACGGTCAAGGTCAACGCCACCCAGGGGGATATTCTTACCCCCCTGACCGGCAGAGAGGCCAAGGAAGACGCCGGAACGGCCGCCACCTCTGGCATTCGCCTGGGGGAGGATGCGGATAGGGCTCCCGCGCCCAAGAATAAGACCATGCCAGGCACGGGAACCTTCGTGCGCAAGGTGGAACGGCCCACCGTGGATACGACGCCGGGCGACATCACCCTGAATTTCGATGGCACGGACATCCGGGAAGTCGTCAAGGTTATTCTTGGTGACATCCTGAACGTGAATTATGTTCTTGATCCTGGCGTCTCCGGTACCGCCTCCCTGGAAACCGGGCGGCCCCTGTCCCGACAGGCTCTGATCCCGACCCTGGAAACCCTGTTGCGCATGAACAACGCCGCCCTGGTCCAGAATGGTGGCAATTATGAAGTCGTGCCCCTGACCAATGCCGTCCGTGGCCGAGTGGTGCCCCAACTCGGCGAGTCTAGCAAGGCCCTGCCCCAAGGCTACAGCGTCCAGGTGATCCCCTTGCGCTATATCGGCACGGAAGAGATGAGCAAAATCCTCGAGCCACTGGCGCCCGAGGGCAGCATCATCCGGGCCGACAGCCTGCGCAACCTCCTGGTCCTGGCCGGCACTGGCCCGGAAATTCGCAATTTGCTGGATACCATCCAGGTCTTTGACGTGGACTGGATGGCGGGCCTCTCGGTCGGCTTTTTCACCCTGGAATATGCCAACCCCAAGGATGTGGTGACCCAGCTCGATACCCTGCTTTCCGATGAGTCTGGCAATCCCATGAAGGGCATTTTCCGCTTCGTCCCCGTCGAGAGTGCCCGGAGCGTACTCGTCGTCTCGCCCCAGGAGAAATACCTTGCCCAAGCCAGGGTCTGGATCGAGAGGCTGGATGTGGCCGCCGCTGCGGGCGATGGCGATGAGCGGCTCTTCGTTTACCGCGTCAAGCATGGGGACGCCGAGATCATGGCCAGCAGCCTGATTGGCCTCTTCTCCGAGGGCGGAGCCCAGGGCATGAAGAAGAGCCTGGGTTCGGTAGCGCCCGGTTTAGGCACTGCAATGGGCCAATCTTCGACCGACAACAAGAGCCTCGCGGGTGGCAAGATGGGCTCCAACCAGCTAGGGGGCTCTAGTCAACTCGGGGGCTCCAGCTCCAAGAAATTCGGGAGCCAGCAAACTCAGGGGGCCAAACAGGCGGTGGCCAGCACCCTGGAAATGACGTCCTCCGTTAGCATCGTTGCCGACGCGACCAATAATTCCCTGCTGATCAAATCAAGTCCGCGGGATTATAAGAAGATCCTGGATGCGCTGAAACAATTGGATCTGGTGCCGCTTCAGGTTCTGATCGAGGCGACCTTCGTCGAGATCACCTTGTCTGGCAAACTGGAATATGGCGTCCAATGGAATCTGACGGGCAAGATCGGGGATGACATTTCCAATGTATCCTTAAAAAACAAAAGCCCGATAACCCCTATTGTTCCTGGTTTCAATTGGACGGTCCTGGCCTCGGCGGACCTGGTTCGCGCCAACCTCAATATGTATGCCGCGGATGGCTTGCTGAACGTCCTGTCCTCGCCGTCCGTCATGGTGAGGGACAATCAGACCGCTCATATCCAGGTCGGCAAGGATGTGCCAATCCTCACGCAGCAACAGCAATCAACTCAGAATATCGACGCCAATATTGTGAACTCGGTATCCTACAAAACCACCGGCGTTCAGCTTGACGTCAAGCCAAGAGTCACCCCCGGCGGCATGGTCCAAATGGACGTGGAGCAGCAGGTGAGTACCGCCACGACAACCGATACCTCGGACATCCAGTCTCCCACCTTTATCGTGCGCCAGATCACCAGCAACGTGGCGGTGCGATCGGGTCAGGCCGTGGTACTGGGCGGTCTCATTGAAAATAATGATGCAAGTTCAAAGGGTGGCGTGCCCGGCTTCTCGAATATTCCCGTTCTTGGCGCCCTCTTCAGCGATAACACCCGCCAGGCCGATCGCAAGGAATTACTGGTCATCCTGACACCCAAGATTATTGCCAGCGATCAGGACGCCGAGTCGGTCACCCAGGAGTTTCGTTCCCGCATGAAGGGCTTGGGGGGCAGGTTCTAGGATGACCAGGGGTCGATGGGGTCGCCAGAAGGGACTTAACCCTGGCTTGATCCATGCCTGAACTCCCCGAGGTCGAAACCACCTTGCGGGGCATCAGGCCCCATCTCGAGGGCCGCCAAATTCGAGAACTCAAGGTGCGGGAAAGGCGTCTGCGCTATCCCATCGCGGAGGGCACCGAGGCAAGATTGGCGGGCCAAAGGATACTGGGCTTGCGGCGGCGGGGAAAGTACCTGCTGTTGGACCTGGAAGAAGGCAGCCTGCTCCTGCACCTCGGCATGTCCGGGAGCTTGCGCATCCTGCCCCTAACCACTCCGCCGGGGCCCCACGACCATCTGGATTTAGTGATGGAAGATGGGCGATGCCTGCGCCTGCGGGATCCCCGCCGGTTCGGCCTCTTTATCTGGACGGCGGCGCCGCCAGAGCATCATGCCCTGATCCGGGATCTGGGGCCCGAGCCCCTGGAGGGGGGCTTTGATGGCGCCTACTTACACAAGCGCGCGCGCAACAGACAAGTGGCCGTAAAGGCCTTCATCATGGATGCCAAGGTGGTGGTGGGCGTGGGGAATATTTACGCCAGTGAATCCCTGTTTCTTGCGGGAATACATCCGAATCGTCCCGCGGGGCAGGTGAGCGAGTCGCAATACGCCCTGCTGGCAAGAAGCATTCGCACCGTTCTGGGCGAATCCATCGCCGCCGGGGGTACTAGCCTGCGGGATTTCGTGGCCGAGGATGGCCATCCCGGCTATTTCGCCCGCCAACTGCGGGTCTATGGCCATGAGGGCCAGCCCTGTCCGCATTGCGGTACTGACCTACGGCGGGAAAAGATCGGGCAGAGATCCAGTTTCTTCTGCCCAAACTGCCAGGTTTAGCGATTTTTTAGCTGGAGATCCTGTTTGTAGGGACCGCCTTCGGGGCGTCGCCCCCGAAGGCGATAGCCTCACCCAACTTGCTGAATACCCGTTATGAACCAGTCGCCATCCGGGGTGTTCCAGGCGTGCTGTATGTGCCAGATCTCGCGGAAGGGGTTGGCCCCTTCACTCGCGGCCTCGCGAATCAGGCCGGAGAATTCCAGGCTGACCACGACCAGATCGCCATCACGGCGAACGCCGATTAGTTGCACTTGGAGGGTCACCGCCTCGGTGACTTGCGGGTCAGTCCCCAAATCCATCCGCTCGCGCCGCAACTCTTCAAATAATTCGGGAGTCGTGTACTCCTTGATGTCATTGAAATCCGCCTTGTCCCAGGCCGCCTGCAGACGCAGAAAATGCGATCTGGCACCCTCGGCGAAGTTCTTGGCATCGAACCAAGCCGGGGCCTGGGCGTCATCCGCCCTGGGGGCGGGCGTGAAACCCGTCGCGGGTGCCGAGGGTGAGGCGGTACGCTTCATAACATCAGCACCCAAGGGATTGGCTCCAGTTCCCGCGCCCGCCCCGGCGGGAACCGGGTTAGCTCCGCGCCTCATGTAGCGGAACAGCATGATGCCGCCGAAGATGAGCAAGGCGATCAGGAGGAAATCCATGAACTGGATGCCTTGGAAGCCATCCCCGAAAAAGAGGGATGCCAGCAGGCCACCGGCCGCCAGACCTGCAAGAGGCCCCAACCAGCGGCTAGCGCCACTCGCGCGAGGAGCATTGGCCGCGGCGGCCGTTGCGGGGGACGCGGCATTTCCGGCGGGCTTGGCCTGCTGAGCCGGGGTGGCATGGGGGGTGCTGTACTGCTTGCCCAGGTTCGAACCGCCACCCAGGCGTTTAGCCTCTGCGACTGGAACGGCGATGAGGGAAAATGCCAACAAGGTGGCTGCGAAGGCGATAAGGCTTTTCATGAGCGTCCTCAAGGGCCGAAGAAACGAGATTGAATGACAGTTCGGAAGTGAGGGTCCACACCCGGTTCTACAACACTTGGCGCGAACCAGGACGGTTGCTTGGCAATAGGCAGGTTCGGGCGTGTCGGGTCTGAAGTCGAAAAATGTGCAACCCCATCGGAGAGCAAGGATTCCCGGGAAGTCAGCACGGCTTCCCGGGCGTTGAATCAGGCAGGAAAAAAAGTCTGGGGATCGGACTAACCCGTAATGCGCTTGTACTTCTCGGTCAGTTGCTCTTCCGTCTCCTCGTGATTGGGATCCTTGAGGATGCAATCTACCGGGCAGACCTCGACGCACTGGGAGGTTTCGTAATGGCCCACGCACTCGGTGCAGAGGTCGGGGTCGATCTGGTAGATCTCGTCGCCCTGACTGATGGCGCCGTTCGGGCACTCGGGCTCGCAAACGTCGCAGTTTATGCATTCGTCGGTAATGTAGAGGGCCATGTGAGTACTCCTGAGGCTGGTGTCAATCGAGTCGGATGGATTAAGGGGCCGCTGAGGCCCAAGGGACTATGGGCGTCATATTACCCAAAGCGTTCGCGCAATGCAGCATGCACCGGTAGCGGCACGAAGGCTGAAACGTCTCCGCCCAGGCGCGAGACTTCGCGGACGAGCGAGGAAGACAGGTAGGCGTATTGCTCCGCCGGGGTCAGGAAGAGGGTCTCGAACCCTGGGGACAGGCGGCGGTTCATGCTGGCCAACTGCAGTTCAAACTCGAAATCGGACACCGCTCTCAGCCCTCGCAGGATGACATCGGTACCCTGGGTGGCGGAGAAGGTCACGAGCAGGCCGCTAAAGGCGGTGACCTGGACACTCGGCAGATGAGCCACCGATTCCCGCGCCAGGGCTAACCGGCGCTCCGTATCGAAAAGCGGCGCCTTGTGGGTATCCGCCGCCACTGCCACCACCACCTGATCGAAAAGGCGGACGGCCCGCTCGATCAGGTCGATATGACCGTTGGTGATGGGGTCAAAGGTCCCCGGATAGACGACCCTACGCATCATCTCTCTCCTTAGCGAGCATCAAGTCACGGGACATTAACAGGGGTCACCTGACCGATCTCCGCCAACCCGTAACGCACCTGTCCCGCCTGCTTGGCGCGCACCAGGCGCCATTCCTCCGGCAGGGCCGGAAATCCTGGCGTTGCCGCCGCCTCCAGATAGACCCGAGCGGCCCGCGCGAGCCAACCACCTTGAGCGAGGGCGGTACAGGTTGGGCCCAGCAGGTCCTCGGCAAAAGGGGGGTCCAGAAAGACCAGGTCGAAGGGCTCCGCCGGACCCGCCAGCCAGAGGCCGGCGTCGGCCTGAATCACTTCCACCTGGCGGGCATCCAACAAGAGCCGGTTCTCGCGCAGCACCCGCGCCAAATTCGCACTTTTCTCGATCATGACGACCCGGCCCGCGCCGCGCGAGGCCGCTTCGAAACCCAGGGCGCCGCTACCCGCAAAAAGATCCAGGCAGCGCGCGCCCGTGATGAGGGGGGCCAGCCAATTGAACAGGGTCTCCCTCACCCGGTCAGGGGTGGGCCTCAAGCCCGGTTGGTCCAATACCGGCAGTCGGCGACCACGCCACTCACCCCCCACGATGCGCAGGCGCCCGGGGGGTCCAGCGCCGCGCGGTCTCATGGGGAGGGTCCCGGAAAGGGCTTCGCCAAACTAGACATGGCCTTTGCCGGCCGCCATGAGGATTGTCAACCCGGCTATCAAGGTTGAGCCTGGGCCGGCGCCTTCACGGCCGGTCCCACCATGACCGTGGCGAAGCGCGCCGGGTCGATACGCCGTTGAAAGGCATCGCGAATGTCTTCGGCGGTGACGGCCGAGATGCGGTCATTGAAGCGGTCGAGATAGTCCAGCGGCAGGCCATAAAAGCCGATCATGGCCAGGTATTGCGCGATTTTGCCGTTACCGGCGATGCGCAGGGGAAAGCCTCCCGTGATGTTCTTGATGGCGGCCGTCAACTCCTCCGGGGTCGGCCCCTGGGTACGAAAACGTTCGATGGTCGCCATCAGGACCTCGCGGGCACCCTGGCCCTGGTCGTTCTTGGTGGAGAGCGCGGCGATGAAGGGTCCTCGTTCCGCCAGGGGCAGGAAGTAGCTGTAAACGCTGTAGGAAAGACCACGCTTCTCGCGCACCTCTTCCATGAGCAGGGAGACCAGGCCGCTGCCCCCCAGGATGTGGTTGCCCACATAGAGGGTGAAATAGTCGGGATCCGTCCGCTTCATGCCCGGCTGGCCGGTAAAGACATGGGTCTGGGTCGAGGGGAAGGCGATGGACTCCAGGACGGCGGTCGGCGGGTCCGCGACCGGTGGCAGGGGAGGCAAGGGCTCCCCCTGGGCCAGACCGGCGGTCAGTTGGGTGGCGATGGCTTCCGCCTCCGGGCGGCTCACGGCTCCCACCAGGGCGACCACGGCGTTGCGGGCGACATAATGGCGGGCATGAAAGCGCGCCAGGTCCTCCCGGTTCAAGGCCGCCACGGAGTCTGGGGTGCCGGAGGGTTCCGCGGCATAGGGGTGGTCGCCGAAAATGCGGCGGTAAATCGCCTTCTGGCCGAGGGTGCCGGGGTCCTGTTCGTCCCGACTGAGGCTGGTCAGCACATTGGCCCGCATCCGCTCAAAGTCGGCCTCCGCGAAGCGCGGCTGGGAGATCACCTGGGCCAGGGTTTCCAGGGCCTGGTTCAAGGCGGGTTGCTGGGTCAGGCTGCGCAGGGAGGCGGAGGCCATGTCGCGCTGGGCCTCGATGGACATCTCGGCGCCCACGGCCTCGAGGCGTTCGGCGATGGCGTTCGCGTCCCATTCCCCCGCGCCCTGGTCCAGCAGGTCGGCGGTCAGGGAGGCAAGACCTGACTGCCCATTATCCCGGGCGCTGCCGGCCTGGAAGGCGATGCGCACATCCAGCATGGGCAGATCAGGGGCCGCCACAAAGAGCACGGGGACGCCCGCGGGGGTCATCCAGGTTTGGATCTGGGGCGTGGCCTGCAGCAGGGTGCTGCCCACCAGGAGCAGCAGGCCGGAAACCAGGGTAAAGAGGCGATTAGTGACCCGCACGTGCGTGACCTCCCGGGTTGGGGGCTTTGGATTCCTTGCCGTCAAGGGGTTGGGGCTCCAGCAAGGCAACCGTCAGATTGTCGGGCACCAGGAATTTGCGGGCGACGGCCTGGACCTGCTCGGGGGTGACCCGGTTCAGGTGCTCGACATAGTCGTCCATGAGTTGCCAGCCGAGCCCAACCGTCTCCAGACTGCCGATCTGCTTGGCCTGGGCGTAGACCGAATCCTTTTCGTAAACCTTGGCTGCAATGAGTTGATTGCGAATACGTTCCAATTCGGCCTCCGCCACGGGTTCATCCCGCAGTCGCTGAATCTGGGCCAGGAGGGCCTGTTCGAGTTCCTCGATGGTGCGTCCCTGGGCCGGTATGCCATCCAGCAGCACCATGCCGGGCAGCCGGCTGAAGGCGCTATAGCTGGCGCCGGCCGAGGCGGCGACATGGGCGCCGCGCACCAGTTCGCGGCTGAACCGGGCGCTGGAGCCCCCGTCCAGAACCGAGGACAGCATTTCCAGGGCGTAAGGTTCCCAGTCTTCCCCGGCGTGACCGATGGCGGTGGACTTGTAGCCCATGAGCAGATAGGGTTCCTTGGCGGGGGCCTTGACCTTGATGCGTTTTTCGCCACGCTGGGCCGGGTCGCCACCTCGTTTGGGTGCCGATATGGGCTCCGCTGACAGAGGCCCGAAATGCTTTTCGGCGAGGGCAAATACCTCCTCGGGGTTCACGTCGCCGACGACCACCAGGGTGGCGTTGTTCGGGGCGTACCACTGGCGATACCAGTTCCGCAGATCGGCGACCTGCATATCCTCCAGATCGCTCGCCCAGCCGATGACCGGGATGCGGTAGGGCGATGCCTCGTAAGCCGTGGCATTGAATTGCTCATAGGCGAGTGACTCGGGATCGTCCTCGGTTCTCATCCGCCGTTCCTCCTTGACTACTTCCAGTTCCTTGAGAAACTCCTCCTCCGGCAAGGTCAGGAAGCGCATGCGCTGGGCCTCCAGCTCGAAGGAGATGGGCAGGCGATCCGCCGCCAGCGTTTGGAAATAGGCGGTGTAGTCCCGGCCGGTGAAGGCATTCTCGTCACCGCCGTTCGCGGCGATGATCCGGGAGAACTCGCCGGGGGCCAGCTTCTCCGTGCCCTTAAACATCATGTGTTCGAGCAGATGGGAGACGCCGGTCAGGCCACCGTGCTCATAACTGGAGCCGACCTTGTACCAGACCTGGGAGGTGACGATGGGCGCGCGATGGTCCTCCTTGACCAGTACCTTGAGGCCGTTATCGAGGAGGCGCTCCTGAACCTTGGGGGCCTCGGCGGTCACGACCAGGGGGAGCGCCAGGGCCGTGACGAGCAGTAGTCGGGATTTCATCGCATCTCCATTTTCTGGCTGGGGGGCGGTGGCGCCGGGCGTCCGGCGGTCTTTACCGGGAGACGCATCCGCCGATGTTTGCTAGGATGACGTTAAAGGTCACGTATTGGCAAGGCCTCCA
This sequence comes from Chromatiaceae bacterium, assembly GCA_020851955.1. Lineage (GTDB taxonomy): Bacteria > Pseudomonadota > Gammaproteobacteria > Chromatiales > Chromatiaceae > M0108. The sequence continues at coordinate 18,840 of JADZBU010000108.1, forward strand.
GCCAATAGTTCCCCAGCGCCGCTACCCGTCCATCAGGTCTTTTTATTCATGTTTGGTTTTGGCAAAAAGAAGTCGCAACCCGCGTCCGATGCGGTGGCGCCGGTAGCAGGGACCGAGCACCCCGCGCCCAAGGCTGGCCTCTACGCCCGCCTGCGCGAGGGCCTGCAACGGACCCGCGCCGTCCTCAATACCGACATTGGTGATCTGGTGCGAGGCCGCAAGCGCATCGATCAAGACCTGCTGGACGAACTGGAGACCCGGTTGCTGACCGCCGACGTGGGGGTTGAGGCGACCCTGCGCATCATCGGCGATCTCACGGCAAGGGTTAATCGCCACGAACTTTCCGACCCCGCAGTGCTCATGAGCGCCCTCAAGGAGGAGTTGGCGGCGATATTGCGCGCCTGCGAGCGGCCGGTTCGCGTCGCGGCCCCGGGCCGGCCTCAGGTCATCCTCATGGTGGGCGTCAATGGCGCCGGCAAGACGACCACCATCGGCAAGTTGGCGAAAAGGCTACAGGCCGAGGGCAACAGCGTCATGCTGGCCGCGGGCGACACCTTCCGTGCCGCGGCGGTGGAGCAGTTGCAGGCCTGGGGCGAGCGCAACGGTGTCACCGTCATCGCCCAACAGTCGGGGGCGGATTCCGCCTCGGTCATCTTCGATGCCCTCCAGGCCGCCACCGCCCGCGGCATCGATGTCCTCATCGCCGACACCGCCGGGCGCCTGCACACCAAGACTAATCTTATGGAGGAGCTGGCCAAGATCGCCCGGGTCATGAAGAAACTCGATCCCGAGGCCCCGCATGAGGTGCTGCTGGTGGTGGATGCCACTACCGGCCAGAATGCCATTGCCCAGGCCCAGCAGTTCAATGCCTCCGTGCCCCTGACGGGTATCGCCCTGACCAAGCTCGACGGCACAGCCAAGGGGGGCGTCCTTTTCGCTATCGCCGAGCGCCTGCGTGTCCCCATCCGCTTCATCGGCGTGGGCGAGTCCATCGATGACCTCCGGCCCTTCGTGGCCGAGGAATTCCTCGAAGCCCTCTTCGGTTCCTGATGCCCTCCCGGACATGATCCGCTTCGACCAGGTCAGCAAGCGCTATGCGGAAAGCGGGGAGGTGCTGTGCAACCTGAGCCTGGAGATCGCGGCCGGGGAGATGGTCTTTCTGACGGGCCATTCGGGTGCGGGTAAGAGCACCCTCCTCAAGCTGATTGGCTGTTTGGAACGCCCCAGCCGGGGTCAGCTCATGGTCGATGGCCGCAACGTAGGCCGCTTGCCCCGGCGCAAGATTCCCTTTCACCGCCGTCAGGTGGGGATGATCTTCCAGGATCACCGCCTGCTGACGGATCGCTCCGTCTTCGACAACGTGGCCTTGCCACTCGTGGTCGCGGGTCTGGGTCATCAGGAGATCGCGCGGCGTGTCCGGGCGGCCCTCAATCAGGTGGGACTCCTGAAAAAGGAGAAGTCCCACCCCCTGGCCCTGTCGGGTGGCGAACAGCAGCGGGTGGGCATTGCCCGGGCCATCGTCGCCCGTCCGCCCTTACTGCTGGCCGACGAGCCCACCGGCAACCTGGACCCGGAACTTTCACGCGAGATCATGGCGCTCTTCGCGCGCTTCAATAAGGTTGGCGTCACCCTCCTCATTGCCAGCCACAACCTGGATCTGATTGCTAGCCTGCCCTACCGTACCCTGACTCTGGACAAAGGGCGCCTGGTCGCCGATTCCCATGCGTACAAGAACCCAGAAGCCAACCCCGGATAAGGCCGCTAAGGCCGGGCGCCCCATGCGGCGGCTCCAGATCCCCTTTGTCCGGTTACCGGGGATCTGGTTTGGGCATCATCTGCAGGGAGCCCTGTCCAGTCTGGGTCGGCTACGCGGCACCCCCCTGCCGACCCTGATGACGGTCTTGGTGATCGGTATCGCCCTGGCCCTGCCGGGGGCCCTCTATGTCCTGACGCGTAACCTGGAACGGCTGGGCGAAGGTTGGGAGCAGACGGCGGCCATCTCTCTCTTCCTCAAGGCGGAGGTGAGCGCGACCAAGGCGGAGGCCCTGGCCCGCCGCCTGGCGGGGCGGCAGGACCTGGAGTCCGTTACCCTCATCTCGCCGGATCAGGCCCTGGATGAACTGAGGGCCGAAACCGGCTTCGCCGAAGCGGTCGAGCAATTGGAGACCAATCCCCTGCCCTATGTCCTGGCCCTGCGTCCGGCCCAAAGCCTGGGCGATGCGGCCAGCCTGGAGGGATTGCGCGAGGTGCTGACCGCCCTGCCGGAAACGGATCTGGTCCGCATGGACACCCTCTGGGTGCGACGCTTCCAGGGTGTCGTCCTGCTGGGCGAGCGCGCCGCCCAGGTGCTGGCCAGCATCCTGGCCCTGGGGGTCCTGCTGGTGATCGGGAATACCATCCGCCTGGAGATCGAGAACCGGCGCCAGGAGATTGTCATCATGGAGACGGTAGGGGCTACCCATGCCTTTATCCGCCGCCCCTTCATCTGGCTCGGGGTCTGGTATGGCCTTCTGGGGGGGCTCATTGCCTGGAGCCTGGTTTCCCTGGCACGCTTCTTCATGCAGGGCCCGGTATCCCGCCTGGCCGCTCTCTATCAGGCGGACTTTCTCCTGGTCGGGCTGGGCCCTCTGGCCTTGGCCGTGCTGCTGGGTGGCAGCCTGGTCCTGGGTCTCGCCGGGAGCTGGATCGCCGTGAGCCGGCATCTCGCGGCCATCGAGCCAGGCTGAGCACGCCAACCGGCGTCCCTTGGGCACGCCCGGAAACTTTTCCAGGCCGGTAGCCCCTAACAGAGCGATATGCAGCTTGTGTGACCCCGCGCGGATTTGCTACACTCAATTCCATAGAAAATTACTTGGGTATTGGCACCATGACTAAAGACCTCGCTCTGCTCCCTACCGGCAACATTGACGCCTACATCAGCGCCTCCTATCAGATTCCCATGCTGACCCCGGACGAAGAGCGTGATCTGGCCGTTCGTCTGCGTGATCACGGGGACATGGACGCCGCCCGCCGGCTGGTCCTCTCACATCTGCGGTTTGTCATCCGCATCGCCCGGGGCTATCTGGGCTATGGCCTGCCCTTGCCAGACCTGATTCAGGAGGGCTCGGTCGGCCTCATGAAGGCGGTCAGACGGTTCGAGCCGGACGTGGGGGTTCGGCTGGTGTCCTTCGCGGTGCACTGGATTCGCGCCGAGATTCATGAATACATCCTGCGTAACTGGCGCATCGTCAAGGTTGCCACCACCAAGGCCCAGCGTAAGCTCTTCTTCAATCTGCGCAGCGCCAAGAAGCGCCTCGGCTGGTTCACGCGCGAAGAGGTGGAGAGCGTCGCCCGGGATTTGGACGTCAAGCCCGAGACGGTACTGGAGATGGAATCGCGTCTTTCCAACCAGGATCTGGCCTTCGACGGCGATGACAGCGACGACGAGGAGGGTCCCGCCGCGCCCTCGAGCTATCTGCCGGATATGCGCATGGAGCCCGCGAGCGCCCTGGAACGTCAGGACACCATGATGGATCGCTACGATCGGCTCCACGCTGCCCTCGAGGGGTTGGACGAACGCAGCAAAACCATTCTCCAGGCCCGCTGGCTGACGGAGAAAAAGCAGACTCTCCATGAACTGGCCGCCCAGTTTGGCGTCTCCGCCGAACGCATTCGCCAGATCGAGAAGAATGCCATGAGGAAAATGAAGACCCACCTCGAGGCCTGATCCGCCTCCCGCCTCGCGATAAAAGCCCGCGTTCCGCGGGCTTTTTTTGTGGCTGGCCCTCCGCTTATAGGCCCTTTGGGGGTTTATACCCAAAAGCACGGAATGTGCGTAACTAATTGATTGATGGATATAAAAATATTCGTGATGCCCTTGAAAAACGAGCCAGCCCCGTCTATTTTTTAAGTAGGGAGGAAAGACAAAAGGAGTGAAAGCCATGAAGACCAAATCGACAGAGTTGCGTGAAGTGACACCGCGTCGCGAGATCGATGTGTTCGATAACATGGATCGGGTGTTTGACACCCTCTATCGCGGTTGGATGCGGCCATTCCGTGAGTTGCTGCCGGAGTGGGCCCCGCTGACCGGTCGGATGGAATTTGCCATGCCGCATCTCGACCTCATCGAACGCGACAAGGAGATTCTGGTCCGGGTGGAGATCCCGGGCGTTGACAAGAAGGATCTGAAGCTTGATCTGACGGGTGATTTGCTGACCATCGCGGGGGAGCGCCGGTTCGAGGAGGAGACCGAGGAGGGTGAAGTGCATCGCGCCGAGATTGCGCGGGGTGCCTTCACGCGCAGCCTCCGCCTGCCAGTCCCGGTCGATCCGGAGCGGGTGGACGCCGAGTTCAAGGAGGGATTGCTCGAAATCCATCTCCACAAGGCCCTTGAGACGGAGCGTCGCCGCATCGAGATCAAGTGAGGAAGTAAACCCACCCGCGTTGCGCGAGGAGACGCGGGATTGAGGACCGGGGCCGGCTGGTAGCCGGCCCCGTTCGTTTCAGGTCGGGAGCATGGCCGCGCGTCCCAGTCGGGCCGCGAGGCGGGCGGCCAGTTCCTCCGCTAACCTGTCGAGGGACAGGGCCACGCCTAAATCAACCAGTCGGGTGACGGCCAGGCCCGGATAGCCGCAAGGGTTGATGCGGGAGAAGGGTTCGAGGTCGAGATCGACATTCAACGCCACGCCATGGTAGCTGCAATGACGCCGCACCCGCAGGCCAAGCGAGGCGATCTTGGCGCCCGCGACATAGACGCCGGGGGCATCGGGTCGGACCTGGGCGGTAATGCCATGGGCGGCGAGCAGTTCCATGACGGCGGTTTCGAGGAGGTGGACCAGGCCCTTGATGCCCAGACCTGCCCGTTTGAGATCCAGCAGCAGGTAGGCGATGAGTTGTCCCGGTCCGTGGTAGGTCACCTGGCCACCGCGATCAACCTTGAGTGCGGGAATGCCACCCGCATCCAGCAGGTGCTCCCATCGGCCAGCCTGGCCCAGGGTGTAGATGGCCGGGTGTTGCAGGAGCCAGAGTTCATCGGGGGTTTCAGGGTCGCGGGCGTCCGTGAAATCCCGCATGGCTTGCCAGATGGTCTCATAGGCGCGGAGGCCCAGATATCGAATCACGAGCAGGCCATCGCTGGTCGCCGGGGCGGGGGTGCTCACGGCGGGCGCTAGGTCAGAGCGCCCACGCCACGCGCTCGTGGCCACTGAGATCGCGATAGATGGCGTCGAGTTGCTCCTGGCTTTCCGCCTGGATGACCAGGGTCACGGCGACCCACTTGCCGCCCCGGCTCGGACGCACCTTGACCTGACTCTCGCACAGATCGGGGGCATGGCGACGGACGATCTCGATGACCAGTTCCTCGAAATGCTCGTCCATCCTGCCGATGGACTTGATGGGAAAGGCGCAGGGGAACTCTATCAGGCCGGTCGATGCTGCCTTCATGGCCGCATTACTGGAACCAGCGCAGGACCGTATCCCTGAGCCACTCCCACCAACCGCCCGCCGCGACATCCTCAAGGGCGATGAGGGGTTCCCGACTGATCTCCTTGCCCTCCAGGTCCACGACGATCTCTCCCACCTTGTCGCCCTTGGCGACCGGGGCGATGATGTCTGGATTTTTTTCGATCCGGGCCGCGAGCTTGTCATAACGACCGCGCGGAATGGTGGCATGGATGTCCGCCGCGGGCCCCACCGGCAGTTCCTCGCTGGCTCCCATCCAGACCCGCAGCTTCTCGATGGGCTGGCCCCCCGGATAAAGCTTGGGGGACTCGTAGAAACGGAAGCCATAATTGAGCAGGGCCAGGCTGGCCTGGGCGCGGGCCTTCTCGCTCTTGGCACCCATGACCACGGAGGTCAGCCGCATGCCGTCGCGCTTGGCCGAGGCGACCAGGCAGTAACCGGCGGCCTCGGTATGGCCCGTCTTGACGCCATCGACGGCGGCATCCTGCCACAAGAGGCGATTGCGGTTGTTCTGCTTGATGCCGTGGTAGACGTACTCTTTCTCGGAGTACCAGGCATAAAACTCGGGAAATTCACGAATGGTTGCCGCGGTGACCAGGGTCATGTCGCGGGCGGTGGTATAGAGTTCGGGATCGGGCAGACCCGTGGCGTTGGTGAAGTGGCTATGGGTCATCCCCAGGCGCTGGGCATGGGTGTTCATGAGGCTGACGAAGGTCTCCTCGCTGCCGGCGACGTGCTCGGCCAGGGCTACGCTGGCGTCATTGCCGGACTGGATGATCATGCCGTGGAGCAAGACCTCCAGGGGAATCTGCTTGCCCAGTTCGACGAAGGTCTTGGAACCGCCCGTGCGCCAGGCCTTTTCGCTGATGGTCACCTCGTCGGTGAGGGCCACCTTGCCCGCCGCCAATTCCCGGAAGACGACGTAGGCGGTCATGATTTTGGTCAGGCTCGCCGGGTCCAGGCGCTCGTCCGCCTGGTGCTCGGCCAATACCTTGCCAGTGTTATGGTCAACCAGGAGATGGGCCAGGCTGACGACCGTCGGTGGCTCGGGGATGGGCGTCTGGGGGTTGGCGGCGGAGGTCTTGTCCTGGGCCAGGACCGGCGTCAGAAGGAACAAGGATAGAATGCAAAAGAGGTGGGCGAGGGGCTTCATCGGCAAGGCTCGGCGCTGGATGGAGGAGGGGCGAGGATCAGGGCGGCAATGGAAACAAGCCCGGAATGCCTCATTCTAAGCGCTGGCGCCCTGGGTTGCAGCCGTCTTGATCGAGAAATTGCTGGGGAAGGGTTGCTGCAAGCCGGGCCGGGCGGGGGAAGGGCTAGCCTCCCCCGGGCCAACTTTCCGGGACGCTGGGGCCATGGAGGTGCCGTTAGGCCGGCGACTCCGATTAAAAACTGACTAGCGGCTCACCACTTTGGGGTTGCCAACCCCCAGGGAGGCCAATTTACGCGAGAGGTCTTGAGCCTTGTCCTGGGAATCAACCGGGCCTATCTGAATTTGGTAAGGGGTCGAGTCGTTCGAGACGTCGGTTTTGACCAGGACGCCTTCCTCCAGTTTGGCCACCAGGGATTGTCGCAACGACTCCGCGGTGGAACGATCCTCGAAGGCGCCAACTTGCAGATAAAGCGATGAGGTATCGTAGGTTTTAGGCTTGGATTTGGGCTGGGCGGCGACCAGGGGGCTGCCCAGGATGTCCGTTTCCGGGGCGGCGGCGACCCGAGAATCCGTCGGGCTTGGGGTCGAGCTTGGTGGGTCTTGTGGGGCTTCCACGCCGGTACGCGCCTTGTCGGAGGCCGCGACGAACATGTCCTGCAGGCCCTTATCCAGCTTGGCTTTACCCGGTTCGACGACCTGGATGGTGACCTTGGCCGAACCCTTGTCAACCATGTTGAGCTGAGTGGCGGCGGCATAGGAGAGGTCGAGTACCCGGTTGCCATGGAAGGGCCCCCGATCATTGACTCGTACCAGGGTGCTCAGGCCGTTGTCGAGATTAGTGACCTGGATCAGGCTGGAAATGGGCAGGTTTTTGTGAGCGGCGGTCATGGCGTGCATGTCATAGCGCTCGCCGCTGCTGGTGCGGCGACCGTGGAAGCGCTTGCCATACCAGGAGGCCGTACCCTTTTCCTCATGGCCCGTGGCGTCGGACTTGACGAAATATCGCTTGCCTTTCACCACGTAGGAGGATGATTTTTTGGTGGGAGGGGGTGTCTCGACCTTGGGAACCACCTGCTCGGCGGGTCCGGAGGTCTGTTGCAAGCCGCTATCCTGGCCGGAGGTCGCGCAACCCGTCAGGCAGAGCGCGGATAGAGTTATAACCAGAATGCCGAGGACTTGGCCCCGCAGGACGGCTATCCATGCGTTGTTGCGCGCATCTCTTGTCGTCATCGTTCGCCCCCAATCTCTCGAAAAGTAACCGTTTGGCTATGATTTTCCTTTAAGCCTCAATGCCTTACCTGGAATTCGGGTTACGCAAAAAAACGGATAGAGAAGCAAGGATATCCTGGCTGAGGGGGGTTCGGCACATAGAAATATTTTGAGGCTACCCATAAATTTAATTATTAGTCGCTCAAGCAGGCACCCTCCCTGGTTGGGGGGTGTTAAATATAATCATTTATAAACAGTCGGTTGTATCCAGGCGGCAGCTTCAGGGCCCCCGAACCCGGGAGCCTGCCGTTCGGGTTGCACCGGGGCGCGGCAAGCTTGTGCACGGCTCGATGGGTCGCAAACCGGCTCTCGGGGCATCGCGGCTTCCACCCTAGGCGACCAAAAGACGACAAGTGGCTTACCGTGGGTGAGCGCATCTAGCCCAGGCATGGCGCTAGGCACTATTATCTTGAGTAACTTCCAACAACAAGCGGGGAATCGGCGATGAATGAAGCATTGGTGGGCATTATCATGGGCAGTGACTCGGACCTGGGTGTCATGCGGGCGGCGGTGGAGGTCCTCGGGGAGCTTGGGGTGCCCTGCGAGATGACCATCGCCTCCGCGCATCGCACCCCCAAAAGAGTGTTCGAATACGTCGAGGGCGCGCGCGGGCGCGGTATCAAGGTCATCATCGCCGGGGCCGGCGGCGCCGCTCACCTGGCGGGGGTGGCGGCGGCCCTGACGCCCCTGCCCGTGATCGGCGTACCCGTCAAGAGCGCCAGCCTGTCCGGCCAGGATTCCCTCTTGTCGATGGTGCAGATGCCCCCGGGCGTACCCGTGGCCACGGTTGCCATCGATGGCGCCAGGAACGCCGGCATTCTGGCTGCCCAAATGATCGCCACCGGTGATTCCGGCCTCATGGAGCGCCTGATCGAATTCAAGCAGGCCCTGGCGGCGGCGGTCCTCGCCAAGGCGGAGCGTCTGGAGCGGGGCGAATAAAGCCGCGGTCGCGCGGGTTCGCTTACAGCCCCTGATGAAGATCGGAGCGCGTCGTGGATATCACTGAGTTATTGACATTTTCCGTGCAGAACAAGTCCTCGGACCTGCATCTTTCCGCCGGTTTGCCACCCATGATCCGGGTCAATGGCGACATGCGCCGCATTGACCTGCCCGCCATGGACCATCGCACGGTCCATACGCTGGTCTATGAAATCATGAATGACAAGCAGCGCAAGGACTACGAGGAGTTTCTCGAAACCGACTTCTCCTTCGAGATCCCTGGCCTGGCCCGCTTCCGCGTCAATGCCTTCAATCAGAAACGGGGCGCCGCCGCCGTCCTGCGTACCATCCCCTCCAAGGTGCTATCCCTGGATGAAATCAAGGCCCCGAAGTTGTTTCGGGACATCGTCGAGGTGTCCCGGGGCCTGATCCTGGTGACCGGACCCACGGGTTCCGGCAAGTCCACCACCCTGGCGGCCATGATCGACTACCTCAACGACACCCGCTATGAGCACATCCTCACCATCGAGGACCCCATCGAGTTTGTCCACCTGAGCAAGAAGTGCCTGATCAACCAGCGGGAGGTCCACCGCGATACCCTGGGCTTCGCCGAGGCCCTGCGCTCGGCCCTGCGCGAGGACCCCGACATCATCCTGGTGGGCGAGATGCGCGACCTGGAGACCATCCGCCTGGCCATGACCGCCGCCGAAACGGGCCATCTGGTATTTGGCACCCTCCATACCACCTCCGCGGCCAAGACCGTGAACCGTATCATCGACGTCTTTCCGGCGGCGGAGAAGGATATGGTCCGTTCCATGTTGTCCGAATCCCTGCGCGCCGTGGTCGCCCAGACCCTGCTGAAGAAGGTCGGCGGCGGGCGGGTGGCGGCCCACGAGATCATGATCGGCTCCCCCGCTATCCGTAACCTGATCCGCGAGGACAAGGTGGCCCAGATGTATTCCGCCATCCAGACCGGCCAGGCCTTCGGCATGCAGACCCTGGATCAAAACCTGGCGGATTTGCTGAAGCAGGGCCTCATCACCCGCGCCGACGCCCAGTCCAAGGCCCAGAACAAGGATTCCTTCGGCTGATTAGCGGTCTTCGCCCCCAGGGGCACCCCCCAGGCGAGCCGGATCCTCTACCGACACCCGAGACATCATGGACTTCAACCAACTGCTCATCCTCATGGCCCAGAAGAAGGGGTCGGACATGTTCATCACCGCGGGCCGCCCCCCGGGCATTAAGATCGATGGGGTCATCCGCAACGTCGGCAACGAGGCCCTGACGCCCCGGGATGCCCATGACCTCGTCTACAGCGTCATGAACGAGAAGCAGCAAAAGGAATTCGAGGAGACCAAGGAGTGCCAGTTCGCCATCGATGCCAAGGGTGTTGGCCGCTTTCGGGTCAGTGCCCTGGTACAACGGGACGCCGCCTGCATGGTGCTGCGCCGCATCGAGTCCAAGATCCCCACCCTGGAGGAGTTGCGCCTGCCGCCCATCATCCAGGAACTAGCCATGACCAAGCGCGGGCTCATCATTTTCGTGGGCGGGACCGGCACCGGCAAGTCCACCTCCCTGGCGGCCATGATCGGCTACCGCAATAAACACAGTTCCGGACACATCATCACGATCGAGGACCCCATCGAGTTCGTCCACGACCACGGGGGTTGCATCGTCACCCAGCGGGAGGTCGGGGTCGATACTCAATCTTTTGACGTCGCCCTCAAGAACACCCTGCGCCAGGCCCCCGACGTCATCCTTATCGGCGAGATTCGGACCCGCCAGACCATGGAGTATGCCGTTGCCTTCGCCGAGACCGGCCACCTGGTCCTGGCCACCCTGCACGCCAACAACGCCAACCAGGCCCTGGATCGCATCCTCAACTTCTTCCCCGAGGAGGCGCGCAACCAACTGTTCACCGATCTGTCTCTGAATCTCAAGGGCGTTATTGCCCAGATGCTCGCCCCGCGCCTGGATGGCAAGGGTCGGCGCGCAGTGATCGAGGTCCTGGTCGGTACCCCCCTGGCCGCGGATCTGATTCGCAAGGGCGAGGTCCATAAGCTCAAGGAGTTGATGAAGAAGTCCCGGGAGCAGGGCATGGTCACCTTTGACCAGTCCCTGTTCGATCTCTACGAGGAGGGCGAGATCAGCTACCAGGACGCC
>JADZBU010000109.1 GCA_020851955.1 Chromatiaceae bacterium
CCGACATGCGCCTGCCCGATGGCGACGGCATCGACCTGGTGCGCCAGATCGCCAGCCAGTTCCCCCAACTGCCGGTGGCCATGATCACGGCCCATGGCAGCATGGACAGCGCCGTCGCGGCCATGAAAGCCGGCGCCTTCGATTTCGTCTCCAAACCCGTGGACCTGCAGGTCCTGCGCCGGCTGGTGGCGGCGGCCCTGCGGCTGCGCATGCCCCAGGCCGAGTCGGGAGTGGCCCAGGACCGCCCGGTACTGCTGGGCGAATCCCCCGCCATGATCGAACTGCGCCGCCTGATCGCCAAACTGGCGCGTAACCAGGCTCCCGTCTATGTGAGCGGCGAGAGTGGCACCGGCAAGGAACTGGCCGCGCGCCTGATCCACCTCCTGGGGCCCCGCGCCAGCGCACCCTTCATGCCGGTCAACTGCGGCGCCATCCCCCCGGACCTGGTGGAGAGCGAACTCTTCGGCCACCGCAAGGGCGCCTTCACCGGCGCCATCGCCGACAACCCGGGCCTCTTCAAGGCCGCGGAGGGCGGCACCCTCTTCCTCGACGAGGTGGCGGAACTGCCCTTGCCGGCCCAGGTTAAGCTGCTGCGCGTCCTCCAGGAAAAGAAGGCGCGGCCGGTGGGGGGGCAACGGGAGGTCCCCATCGATGTGCGCCTGATCAGCGCCACCCACCGCGACCTGGCGACCGAGGTTGCCAGCAGCCGCTTCCGCCAGGACCTTTTCTACCGGATCAACGTCATCGAACTGCACCTGCCGCCCCTGCGCGAGCGCACCGGCGACATCCCCCTGCTCGCGGAGCACTTCCTCGCCCGCATCGCCCACCAAAACGGCATGGCGGTGCCGGGCCTGACGGCGGCGGCCCATGCCGCCCTCGCCCGCTATGCCTTCCCCGGCAATGTCCGGGAACTGGAGAACGTGCTGGAGCGCGCCCTGGCCCTGGCCGATGGCGACACCCTGGAGCCGCGGGACCTCTATCTACCCGAGACGCCGGCCCCCGAGGCGCCCGCCCCCGCCGTCCTCGACCGGCCAGAGCCGATGGCGGCGGACATCTCCCTGGAAGACTCCCTGGGCGAGATCCAGCGCCAGGCCATCCTGCGCGCCCTGGAGGAGAATCACTGGAACCGCACCGCCGCCGCCAAAAAGCTCGGCATGAGCCTGCGGGCGCTCCGCTATCGCTTGGCGAAGCTGGGGATCGAATGACTAACGCCACCCACCCCCGGAAGGCCCCGCCCCGGAGTCCGGACCCGGAACCCGCCGCCGATGGCTTCGTGCGCTGGTTCCGCCACGCCACGCCCTATGTCCACGCCCATCGCGGGCGCACCTTCGTCATCGCCTTTGGAGGCGAGGCGGTGGCCGACAAGGGTTTTCGCGACCTGGTCCATGACCTGGCCACCCTCCATGGCCTGGGCATCCGCCTGGTCCTGGTCCACGGCGCCCGGCCCCAGATCCAGGCCAGCCTGGCGCGGCGCGGCGCCGGCTTTCGCTATGTCAACGGACTGCGCGTCACCGACGCCGAGGCCCTGGCCAGCGTCAAGGAGGCCGCCGGCAGCCTGCGGGTGGAGATCGAGGCCCTCTTCTCCCAGGGCCTGGCCAACTCCCCCATGGCCGGGGTGCGCATCCCCGTCGCCTCCGGGAACTTCGTCACCGCCAAACCCCTGGGGGTCCTGGACGGGGTCGATTATCTGCACACCGGCGTGGTGCGCCGCATCGACCGCGACGCCCTTCAGCAACGGCTGAACGACGGGGCCGTAGCCCTCATGCCGCCCATCGGCTATTCCCCCACGGGGGAGGTCTTCAACCTGAGCGCGGCGGACGTGGCCCGCTCGGCGGCCATTGCCCTCCAGGCCGACAAGCTCATCTTTCTGCTCGAGGAGGAGGGTCTGACCGACGCCAACGGCCAGCTCGTCTCCAATGTCCTCAGCCGCGAGGTGGCGGGGCTGCTGGAGACCGATAGCCGTCTGGCGGGGGATCTGGCCCAGGCCCTGCGCGCCGGCGCCGATGCCTGCATCCAGGGCGTTAAGCGCGTCCATCTGGTCCCGCGCCGCCTGGACGGCGCCCTGCTCCGCGAGCTCTTTACCCGCGACGGCGTGGGCACCCTCATCACCGACCTCCCCTTCGAGGAATTGCGCCCGGCCCGCATCGACGATGTCGCCGGCATCCTCGAATTACTGCGGCCCCTGGAGGAATCCGGCGCCCTGGTGCGCCGCTCCCGCGAGCGCCTGGAGACCGAGATCGACCGCTTCTTCCTGATGGAGCGCGACGGCATGGCCAGCGCCTGCGCCGCCTTCTACGGCTACCCGGCGGAGGGCATGGCCGAGCTCGCCTGCCTCGCCGTCAACCCGGAATACCGCAATCGCGGCCGGGGCGCCCTGCTCCTGGAGCGCATGGAGGACCTGGCCCGCCAGCGCGGCATCGGGCGCCTCTTCGTCCTCACCACCCAGACCGCCCACTGGTTCCGCGAGCGCGGCTTCGAGCCCGCCCGCCTGGCGGACCTGCCCATGGCCAAGCAGGTCCTCTACAACTACCAGCGCAATTCCAAGGTCTTCATCAAGCGGCTTCAGGCCGGCGACCCAGGCCAGGCCTAGAGCACCGGGCCCAGGGTGGCGATGGTGTTGTTCCAGAGCTGACGCCACCCGGGCCAAGCCGCGACCCGCTCCGGGGTGATGGGCCGGGACTGGGCGAGATAGCTTTCCTGGCGCTGGCGGATCGCCGCCGTCAGGGTCTCGTCCCGGATCAGGACATTGTTCTCATAGTTCAGATCGAAACTGCGGCGGTCCATGTTGGCGGAGCCGATGAGGGCGATCTCGCCATCCAGGGTGATGGTCTTGGCGTGCAGCAGACCGCCGACGAACTCGAAAATCTCGACCCCGGCCTCCAGCAAATCGGCGTAATAGCTGCGGCTGGCGGCGGCCACCACCCAGGAGTCGTTGCGGGCCGGGAGGATAATGCGCACCTTCACCCCCCGGCGGGCGCAGGCACAGAGGGCGGCTTGCATGGCTTCGTTGGGGACATAGTAGGGCGTCGTGATGGTCAGGTCCCGGCGCGCGGCAAACATCAGGGTCGCGAACAACTCGGGCATGGCCGCGTTGCGCACCGTGGGCCCCGTGCCCATGGCCTGGGCGACAAAGCCCCCCTCGCGGGTGGGCCAGGGCTCGCTCGGCAAGTCGCTCAGGTCGTCTCCCTCGTTATTGGCCATCCAATCGCTGGCGAAGAGCCACTGATTCTGCCGGGCGATGGGCCCCTCGAAGCGCGCCAGGATGTCCACCCAGGGCCCATACCTGGCCTTGATGAGAAAGGCGGGGTCGGCGCAATTCTGGCTGCCGCACCAGGTGATGCGGTTGTCGATAATGGCGAGCTTGCGGTGGTTGCGCAGATCCACCCGCCCCCGCAGGGGACCCAGGAGGGAGCCCAGCAAGGGGTTGCCGGTGGGCAGGGCGCGGCCCAGGCACACCCCGGCCGCCGCCATCTCGCGCCAGAGGTCCGAGCGGATCAGCAGCCGCGATCCCAGGTCGTCCGCCATGGCCCGGCAGGTGACGCCGCGGCCCGCGGCGCGCATCAGGGCCCGCGCCACCCGGGTGCCGTTGTTATCCGGCAGCCAGATATAGAACAGCAGATGGACCTGATGGCGGGCAGCATCGATGTCCCTCACCAGGTCCGCGATGGCCTGGTCGGAATCCGCCGCCAGCGACCCCTGGTTGCCGCCACAGAGAGCGAAGCCGGTAATGGACTGGCCAAGATCGAAGAGGGGCTGATAGCGCCCCGCCAAGGCCGTGTCGCTGGCCAATGCCGCGCCGCCGGGCGCCCCGAATAGCGACCCGGGATCCGGCAGCCGCGCCAGGGTCTGGCGCAGCCGCTCCCCCCGCCGCCGACCGATATTGGTCTCCCCCAGGAGCAGGTAAGCCAGGATCCCCAGAACCGGGAAGACCAGGATGACCAGGACCCAGGCGATACGCGAGGCCGGTTCCCGATGGGGACGCATCAGGGCCCGCAGAACCAGGGCAACCTGGATGGTCAGATGGCCTATCACGACCAGGAGGCTGTAAAGTTCGGGCTCGTTCATGGGGGCGCGGGGGATTCAATGATCAAACCCGAGCATCCTAACGGCCAAGGCCGGCTCTTGGGAAACTTTGGCGCTCGTCTTGATCCACGGCCATCCCCGCGCCAGGCTCCCTGGAACCTCAGACCCCCCGCTCAAAATCAGGCTTGACATGCCCATCGCTATATAAGAAACTGTTGATGTTCTGAAGCGCTTTATGGTGGTTCAGGCACTCCTCCATCCTCCTTTGGTGGTAAAAACTTTTAGCGCGACGCCCCCGTCGCGCTTTTTTTTGCCCGCGATTTGGCCACACCTGAACCGGGTTCGCGCCCGGAGGCTGTCGCCCAGCCCCCCAGCAGCCCACGAGGGGCGCCCCACTGTGTTTCAATAGGCCTGGCCAGCCTCTTTCCGGTTTAATCCCCCGTGTCGCTAAAATCCCCCGCACCAGACCCCGATGCCGCCATGGACCTAGCCCCGGACCCCGCCGCTCCCAAGCACACCCCGGTGATGCAGCAGTATTTGCGCCTCAAGGCGGAGCACCCGGACAAGCTGCTCTTTTACCGCATGGGCGACTTTTACGAACTCTTCTTCGAGGACGCGGAGCGGGCGGCGCGGCTGCTGGACATTACCCTGACCAAGCGCGGCCACTCCGGGGGGGCGCCCATCCCCATGGCGGGGGTGCCCTATCACGCGGTGGAGGGCTATCTGGCCAAGCTGGTGCGCCAGGGGGTCGCGGTGGCCCTCTGCGAACAGATAGGCGATCCCGCCAAGGCCAAGGGCCCGGTGGAACGTCGGGTGGCGCGCATCGTCACCCCCGGCACCCTGAGCGACGAGGCCCTGCTGGAGGAGCGGCGGGAAAATCTCCTAGCGGCGGTGGCGGAGGGGGTCGGCCCCGGGGATGGGCCAAGCGACCGCCCAGGAGCCGCGAGCCGGGAGGGGCAAAAGGGTGTCACTTACGGCCTGGCCTGGATCGAGGTCTCCAGCGGCCGCTTCGCCGTCATGGAGGTGACCGGCGCCGAGGCCCTGCGCGGCGAGCTTGGCCGCCTGGCCCCGGCGGAGATCCTGTTCGACGAGGACAGCCGCCTGCCCGCCGCCCTGGGTCTGGCGCGGGGCGTCACCCGCCGGCCGGCCTGGCACTTCGATCGCGAGAGCGGCGAGCGCCTGCTGTGCGCCCAGTTCGGCAGCCGTAACCTGACGGCGTTTGGCTGCGCCGCCTTGCCCCTGGCGGTGGGGGCCGCCGGCTGCCTGCTGCAGTACGTCAAGGATACCCAACGCGCTGCCTTGCCCCATATCCAGGGTCTGACGACGGAGAGCCGCGACGAGGCGGTGATTTTGGATGCCGCCACCCGGCGCAATCTGGAGATCGAGCGCAGCCTGGCGGAGCGCTCGGAGGCCTGCCTGGCGGGGGTCATGGACCAGACGGTGACGCCCATGGGCAGCCGGCTGCTGCGGCGCTGGCTGGCGCGGCCCCTGCGCGATATCCCGGTGGTGCGCCAGCGCCATGCCGCCATCGCCGAATTGCTGGAGGGCGACGGCGAACGGCCCCTCCGGGAGGAACTGGCCGGCATGGGCGACCTGGAGCGCATCCTGGCCCGCGTCGCCCTGGGCAGCGCCCGACCGCGAGACCTGGCGGTGCTGCGCGACTCCCTGGCGCGCCTCCCCGCACTCCAGGCCCTGCTGGCCCCGCGGGAGACGCCCCTGCTCCGGGATCTGGCCCGGGAGGCCGGCACCCATCCGCAAGTGGTGGACCTGCTGCGGCGGGCCCTGATCGAGAACCCCCCGGCCCTGATCCGCGACGGCGGCGTCCTGGCGGGCGGCTATGACCCCGAGCTCGACGAACTGCGCGACCTCTCCACCAACGCCGACCGCTTTCTGCTGGAACTGGAGGCCCGGGAGCGGGAACGCTCTGGCCTGGCCAATCTGCGCGTCACCTACAACCGGGTCCACGGCTACGCCATCGAGGTCAGCCGCAGTCAGGCGGATCAGGTGCCGGCGGACTATGTGCGCCGCCAGACCCTCAAGGGCGCGGAGCGCTATGTCACGCCCGAGCTCAAGCGCTTCGAGGATCAGGTCCTGTCCGCCCGTGAGCGGTCCCTGGCGCGGGAGAAGGCCCTCTACGAGGCCCTGCTGGCACAATTGCGGGGAGGCTTGAGCATCCTGCAAACCACCGCCACCGCCGTCGCCACCCTGGACGTGCTGGCAAACCTGGCGGAGAGGGCCCGCCGGCTCGATTGGTGCCGGCCAGAACTCACCACGGAGCCCGTGATCGACATCAAGGATGGCCGTCACCCGGTGGTGGAGGCGGTCAGCGACCGCCCCTTCGTCGCCAACGATGTCGGCTTCGACCCGGAGCGGCGCATGCTGGTGGTCACGGGCCCCAACATGGGCGGCAAGTCCACCTACATGCGCCAGACCGCCCTCATCGTCCTCATGGCCCTGGCGGGCAGCTATGTCCCCGCCGCCGCCGTCCGGCTGGGGCCGGTGGACCGCATCTTCTCGCGCATCGGCGCCTCGGATGACCTGGCTGGCGGGCGGTCCACCTTCATGGTGGAGATGGAGGAGACGGCCCTCATCCTCCACAACGCCACCGAGCGCAGTCTGGTGCTGATGGACGAAATTGGCCGGGGGACCAGCACTTTCGATGGCCTGTCCCTGGCCTGGGCCTGCGGGGTCGAACTGGCGGCGCGGATTCGGGCCTTCACCCTCTTCGCCACCCATTATTTCGAGCTGACCACCCTGCCCGATGAGCATGCCGGTATCGCCAACGTCCACCTGGACGCGGTGGAATACGGAGACGGCATCGTCTTCCTGCACGCCGTGCGCGAGGGCCCGGCCAACCAGAGCTACGGCCTCCAGGTCGCCAGCCTGGCCGGGGTGCCCAAGGCCGTCATCGAGCGCGCCCGCCTGCGGCTGCGGGAGTTGGAGGATGCCGCCCAGCGCCACAGCCAGCGGCAATCGACCTCGACGCAGTTGTCCCTCTTTTCCCTGGAGGAGCCCGATCCGGCGGTGGTGGTGCTGCGGGACCTCGACCCGGAGAACCTGACGCCGCTTCAGGCCCTGGAGTTGGTCTTTCAACTCAAGGCGTTGGCATCGGGCACGGGGACGCAGGCGATGAAGAGGGTACGGCGCAAACGGGCTCCGGGCCCTGACGGCTCCCTAACCCTCCTGTAGCGCAGAGCGGCTGACGGACGGCAAGGATCCCCTGGCCGGGGGGTGACGGCCAGGATTTTCCGCCTGGGAACCCGGCGCGCGGTCCTCAGCCCTTGAGGGCCTCCAGGGCCTCCCAGCGAACGTAGGCCGCCGCGAGTTCCGCCTCCAGCGCCCCGAGCCGGTCACGGGTGGCGGCGATATCCGGGCCGGACCCCTGGTAGAAGGCGGCGTCGGCCATGCGGGCATGAATCCCCGCCACCTCCGCCTCCAGGGCCTCGATGCGGGCGGGCAGGGTCTCCAGTTCACGCTGTTCCTTGAAGCCCAGCTTGTCGCGTTTGGCCGGGGCCTTAGCGTCGGGGGCTAGCCCCGAGGCGGCCTTGGTTGGGGCGCCGGTGGATGCCTTGGCGGGCTTGGCCACGCGACCCTTCTCGGGCTCCGACGCGGGCCGCTGGCGGCGCCAGTCCTCGTAGCCACCGACATATTCCCGCACCCGGCCATCGCCCTCGAAGACCAGGGTGCTGGTGACCACGGCATCCAGCAGGGCGCGGTCATGGCTGACCAGGAGCAAGGTGCCCTGGAAGTCCAGCAGCAACTCCTCCAGCAGCTCCAGGGTCTCGGTGTCGAGATCGTTGGTGGGCTCGTCCATGACCAGCAGGTTGGCGGGCTGGGTGAAGAGCCGCGCCAGCAGCAGGCGGTTGCGCTCGCCGCCCGAGAGGGCACGCACCGGCTGGCGGATGCGCTCGGGGGTGAAGAGAAAGTCCTTCAGATAGGAGAGGACATGGCGGCTGCGCCCGTCGATGGTGACCTTGTCGCTGCCGCCGGCGACGTTGTCCAGCACCGACTTGTCCTCGTCGAGCTGGGCGCGGAGCTGATCGAAATAGGCCACCTGGAGGTTGGTGCCGCGGCGGATGCTGCCGGAGTTGGGCTCGAGCTGACCCAGGAGCAGCTTCAGCAGGGTGGTCTTGCCGGCGCCATTGGGGCCCATGATGCCGACCTTGTCGCCGCGCAGGATGAGGGTATTGAGGTCCCGCACCACGGGGGCGCCATCCCAGGCATAGGTGACGTCCTCGGCCTCGACCACCAGCTTGCCGGAGCGTTCGGCCTCGCCGAGGCGCAGCCGCGCCTTGCCCATCTGCTCGCGGCGCTCCCGGCGCTCTTCCCGCAGATCCTTGAGGGCGCGGACCCGGCCCTCGTTGCGGGTCCGGCGGGCCTTGATGCCCTGACGGATCCAGACTTCCTCCTCCGAGAGCTTCTGGTCGAAGCGGGCATTGGCGACCTGCTCCGCGTGCAGCCGCTCCTCGCGCCGTCGCAGGTAGTTGTCATAGTTGCCGGGCCAGTCCGTCAGCCGACCCCGGTCGAGTTCCAGGATGCGGGTGGCCAGCTTGCGCAGGAAGAGGCGGTCGTGGGTGACGAAGAGGATGGCGCCGGGAAACTCGGGCAGGAAGCCCTCCAGCCAGTCGATAGCCTGGATGTCCAGGTGGTTGGTGGGCTCGTCGAGCAGCAGGAGGTCGGGCTCCCGCACCAGGGCCCGCGCCAGGAGGACACGG
Organism: Chromatiaceae bacterium; assembly: GCA_020851955.1. Classification (GTDB taxonomy): domain Bacteria; phylum Pseudomonadota; class Gammaproteobacteria; order Chromatiales; family Chromatiaceae; genus M0108. The sequence continues at coordinate 8,739 of JADZBU010000109.1, forward strand.
CGCTGGAGGCCCCCGGAGAGGCTGGCGAAGTTGGCCTCCGGGTCCAGGTCCAGCCGCGATAGGGTGCGCTCGGTGCGCTGTTCGATCTCCCAGCCGCCGGCCGCCTCCAGCCGCTGCTGGACCCGCGACAGCCGTTCCAGGAGTTCCTCAGCCTGGGCCGCGTCGGCCGGGGCACCCGCGCCACCCCCGGCGCCCCCGGCGCCTTCCAGGCGATGGCTCAGGTCGTGATATTCGCGGACCAGGTCACCCTGCTCGCCGAGCCCGCCGGCCACCAGGTCGAAGACGCTGCCCGCCATGCCCTCGGGCACCTCCTGGGTCAGGCGGGCGATGGTCGCGCCCTCGCGCACCCAGACCTCGCCCCCGTCGGGCTGGACCTCGCCCGCCAGGATGCGCAGCAGGGTGGATTTGCCGGTGCCGTTGCGGCCGATGAGACAGACCCGCTCACCCCGCTCGAGTTCGAAGCTCACCTCCTCCAGGAGGGGCGGATGGCCATAGGAGAGGGTGAGGGAGCGCAGACTGAGGAGTGGCATGGGCCTTCAATCGCTCCGCTTGAGGAGGGACGCCAGGTCACCAAAGGGTTTGTGCGTGGCGGTCTTGGTGGTGGCGGCCGCGGGCCCGCCGCCGGTACGACCCGCGGCCATGGCCGCCAGGTGTTCCTCGTACCGCTGGTGCTCGTTGTCGTGGCAATAGAGGCAGAGGAGTTCCCAGTTGCTGCCGTCCGCCGGGTTGTTGTCGTGATTCATGTCCTTATGGTGAACCGTCAACTCCCGCAGATTTTCGTTGCCGAAGTGGCGGCCACACCGGCCACAGACCCAGGGATAGAGCTTGAGGGCCTGATCGCGATAGCCCAGGGCGCGTTCGTCGCGGGCCTGGCGGGCCGTGGCCACGACCTGGTCAAGCTTACCGAGGTCAATTTGCTTGCCCGTGAGGGCATGTCTGGGATTAGTGGGGTCGGTCATGGCATCCTCCGGGCGAAGCTAAACGGCTAGCCCGGCAAGATTAGAACAAATGACCGCCTCGTGCCTAACCGAACACGGCAATCCCTGACCGGAGCCGCCGCCCGGCCCGGGCTAAGCGGACGTTACTCAGTCCTCCGGCACCCGCACCGCCAGGACATCACAGTGGGCGCCATTCAGGACACTGCGGGCGGTGGAGCCCAGCAGGACCGCCAAACCGTGGCGCCCGTGGCTGCCGACCAGGATGAGGTCCGCGCCCAGTTCCTCGGCGACCCGCAGGATGGTGTGGCCCGTGTTGCCGATCTCGACATGACAATCCCCCGCGGGCACGCCCAGGCGCTCCCCCAGAGTCGCCATCTGACGGGAAGCAACATCCAACAATTCCTGCTCCAGGTCGAAGCCCTCCGGCAGCACCAGGTCGCCGGAATAGGCCATGGGCAGATACTCCACCACATGCAGCAGGCAGAGACGCGCCCCGCACAGGTCGCGCATTGCGAGCGCGCGGGCAATCAGATTCTCGGATTGGGCGGAGAAATCCACCGCCGTCAGGATGAGTGAATATTGGGATACGGACATGATGAGCCCCTCGATTTTGCCCCGTTGCGACCCTAATTATAGTCCCGGATTAAGGGGGTCGCGGTAAGACCCCAACCCGCCGTAACCGCCGTAACGAGAACGCCACTCATGCCGACCCTGACCGACCCGCAAATCTCACCCTTCGACCTCGACCAGCCGGAGGCCTACCGGCGCTGGCGCCAAGCCAAGCTGGAGGCCCACCCGACACGGGTGGAAGACCTGATCGTCGAGGTCCAGGACCCGCGCCACCTCACGCCCGCCGAGCACGGCGCCATTCTCGACCGCTGTCGCCGCGCCAACATGGCCATCTATGTCAGCGGCTTGGGCGACGATCCGGACAAGGACATCATCCGGGCCCTGGGCGAGCAGTTTGGCCTGCGCCGCCTGGATCACAACGCCGGGGCGGACGAGGATGCCATCACCTCCCTCAAGGTGCAGACCGACGACCGCCACGCCGGCTACATCCCCTACACCACCCGGCC
>JADZBU010000110.1 GCA_020851955.1 Chromatiaceae bacterium
CCCCCTCTCCCCAGCCCTCCCCCGCGAGGGGGGAGGGAGCAAGAGAATCAGTGGTTTGAGCTACTGATTTGATTATCCCTCCCCCCTCGCGGGCGAGTTAGCTGGGCTTCAGCAGAATGTGCTGGGAAAGGTTTTTCCTGCTCCCTCCCCCCTCCTGGGGGCTTGTAGCTGGGCCCCAGCAGGATGTGCTGGGAGGGGTATTTCCTGCTCCCTCCCCCCTCGCGGGGGAGGGTTGGGGAGAGGGGGCTCAAGGGTTATAAGGCTTATTCCTGGGCGAGGGTAGCCATGATGACGTTGCGCCCGTCCTTATCGTCCGAGGTTTGCAGGCCTGTGATGGGCCTAGGGCCGGACGCGTTCGATGACCAGTTGCAGGGAGGAGGTCTCGGCGGGCTTCAGTGGCCCCTTCTCGCCCTCCAGATCGCCGCTTTGAGGCGTGGCCAGGCCGCTGGCGGAGATACGGGCGCCGACCATGACCTGAGGGAAGCTTGACAGGCGCATTTCGGGGGTCATGGCCAGGCTGTCGTCCAGGGTAACGGTGACGGGCAGATCCGCAACCCGCAGGCGCTTGACGGCCAGGGGCATGGGCGGGCCGGCGGCGGCCTTGGCATAGATGAAGAGGCTTTGGTTGGGGTTGGTCTTGGATTTGAGGGGTTCCGCCAGGCTGACGGCGACCTGGATGGATGGGCCCTGGGCGGCGCGGGCTGGCGCGGGCGCGGGCTTGGCGTTGGGGCTAATCCCAGCCGCGGGTCCAGCGCTGGGGGTGGGGCTGACTCCAGCCGCGGGTCCAGCGCTGGCGGTGGGACTAGCTCCAGCCGCGGATCCAGCGCTGGCGGCGGGGCTAGCTCCAGCCGTGGGGCCAACGGTGGCGGCGGGTCTAGCTCCAGCCGTGGGGCCAACGGTGGCGGCGGGTCTAGCTCCAGCCGCAGGTCCAACGCTGGCGGCGGGGCTAACCCCAGCCGCTGGTCCAACCGAAGCCGCGGGACTGGTCACACTGGCCGGGGCCGGCGTGGGGCTGGTTGCGATTGTGGCCGGAGGCAAGCCGCCCTGCTCGCGGGCGTCGGCGATGAATTGACGCAGTTCCGAGGCGTCCTCGCCAGCGGCATCCAGGTCGAGCGCCAGGGCTTCCCAGCGCTGTACGGCCAGGGGAAAGTCACCGGCTTGATAGGCGACGAGGCCATTGAGCCACCGCCCGGTGGCGTGCTTGGGCTCGATGACGAGGGCGGCGGCGATCAGGTCCCCGGGCCGGCCACCGAGCTGGCTATTGGCGGCGGTGGCCAGGGCCTGGGCCAGGTTGATCATGACCTCCGGGTTTTGCGGGGCCAGGGCCAACGCCCGTTCGAGGGCGGCGGCGCCTTTGGCGGGCTGATCCAGGGCTACATAGGTGCGCCCCAGCATCAGCCAGCCCTCGAGTTGGTCGGGATTCTCCTCCATTCGGGCCGCCAGGCGCTCGACCATGATCTCAAGGGAGGCGGCCTGCTGGGCGTCGGCGGCGCCATGCCCCTGCCCCGGGGCCTGGGCGGAGGACGCGCCAGCGACTTGTTCGAGGCGCGGGATGATGGCGCTGTCGCCAATCGCCATGTAGAGGCCGACGGCGAAGACCGGCAGGGCCAGGGCCAGGATCAGGGCGGTGAAGGGGGCCGTACCCGGGGCGGCGGTGGCGGCGGTGGCACCCTGGCCCTTGACGTCATGCAGGAGTTCCCGCTCCAGGTCCTGGCGCGCGTCCTGGTACTGGCCCTTTTCCAGTTTGCCCGCCGCCATGTCGGCCTCCAGTTCCACGAGCTGCTGGCGGAAGACATCAAGATTGAGTTGGTCCTGATCCGGTTCCGCCGTGGCCTCGTGCCGGGACAGGAGGGGTGGAATGACGAAGAGGAGGGCCAGGCCGGCGAGGCCGGCGACGAGAATCCAGAAGATGGTCATGCCTTGTCCTTGTTAGGGTTCGAGTCATCCGCCAGGAGGGCTTGGAGCCGCTGCCTTTCCTCCGGTGACAACGCCTCTTCCCGGGCCTCTTTCTTCTTGCGCAGGGTGAGGAGTAAAAAGAGGCCACCGACGCCGGCGAGCGCCAGGGGCCCAAACCAGAGGGGGTAGGTGGAGGGTTTGAGCGGCGGGTCATAGAGGACAAAATCGCCATAGCGCGCGACCAGGAAGTCAATGACCTCTTGACGGGATTTGCCAGACTGCAGCAGGCGATAGACCTCCTTGCGCAGGTCCTGGGCCAGATCGGCCTGGGAACCGGCCAGGGACTCGTTCTGGCACACCAGGCAGCGGAGCTCGGCCGTCAGGCGATGAAAATCCTCGGCCTGGCCCGGGTCCTGAAACTTGAACTCCTCCAGGGTGTAGGCCCCGAGGGAGGGGGCCACCAGCAGCCCCGCCAGCAGCAAGGCCGGCCATTGCGGCTTGATCATGTCCGGGATTCCTTGCACTTCTTGGTGGTCAGGTCGATGGTGGGGGCCATTTCCGTCTCCCAGGTACCGGGTTCGACGGGGCCAATCTTCTTGAAGCAGATGCGGCCCTCGCCATCGACCAGGAAGGTCTCCGGCGCGCCATAGACGCCCCAGTTGATGCCCGCCTGATTCTCTGGGTCAAAGGCGCTGACCCGGTAGGGATTGCCGGAGGTCCGCAACATTTGTTGGGCATCCGCCTCCGTGTCCTTCCAGTTCAGGCCCAGGATCTGGACCTCCTTGAGCTCCCGTGCCAGGCGCATGAGCTGAGTGTGCTCGGCGCGGCAGGAGTGGCACCAGGAGGCCCAGACATTGAGGAGGGTGACCTTGCCCAGCAAGTCGGTATGCGAGACGGTGCGGGCCGGATCTCCCAGGGCCGGGAGCGAAAACTCGGGTGCCGGCTTACCGATCAGGGGCGAGGGCACCTTGCTAGGGTCCGTGGTCAGCCCAAAAAAGAGCAGGGCGACCAGGACGCCAAACAGGCCCAGGGGGATAAGAAATTTCAGTGACTGACCCATGTCTCAACTCCTGATGGCGGTGGCGCCGGCGGGGAGGGTCGCGGCCTTGCGGGCGAGGCGATAACGCCGGTCCGTGATCGCCAGCAGGCCACCCAGCGCCATCAGGACCGCCCCCAGCCAGATCCAGCGCACATAGGGCTTGTAGTAGAGGCGCAGGGCCCAGTCGCCGCCATCCAGGGGTTCCCCGAGGGAGACGTAGAGATCCCGGGTGAAACCCCAGTCGATGGAGGCCTCGGTCATGGGCTTCTGGGAGGCGAAGTAGTTGCGCTTTTCCGGCCAGAGCTCGGCGATCTGGCGATCACCCTCGAAGACCTGAAAATGACCGCGCGCTGCTATGTAATTGGGCCCGCGCTCGTTCCTGACCCCCTGGAAGACGAAGCGATAGCCCGCCACCTCCTGGGCATCCCCCGGCGACATCCGCACGTCCTTCTCCTGGCCGAAGTTGGAGACCATGGTGGCGCCGACGATGAACATGGCCACCCCCAGATGGGCCAGCACCATGCCGTAGAAACTGCGGCCATTGCCCGCCAGGTCGGAGAAGAAGGCGCCGGGGCTGGTCTTGTGGCGCAGGCGATCGCGGACCACCAGGACATGGGAGGCCAGCAGCCACACCGCCAGGCCGATGCCGATGGGTACCAGAAACCAGCCATCGCCGAGAAGGGGCATGAAGACCACGGTCAGCAGGAAGGCCAGGCCCGCCACCACAAAGGGCACCCAGAGTGCCCGCCCCAGGCGCCCGACATCATCCTGCTTCCAGCGCGTCCAGGGGCCTATGCCCATGAGCAGGGCCAGGAAGGGGGTGACGGCCACGAACATGGTGTTAAACCAGGGAAAGCCCACGGAGATCTTGCCCCAACCCATGGCCTCGTAGATGAGAGGGGCCAGGGTGCCGAGCAGAATGAAGGCGGTGAGCAGGGTCAGCAAGAGGTTGTTGGAGAGAAGCAGGCTCTCGCGGGAGAGCAGATCAAAGCGGCCCCCGCCGGAGACGGCGGGCGCCCGCCAGGCATAAAGGGCCAGGGAACCCCCGATCACCAGGCAGAGGAAGAGGAGAATGAAGGCACCGCGCGCCGGGTCGGTGGCGAAGGCGTGGACCGATGTGAGGACGCCGGAGCGGACCAGGAAGGTGCCCAGCAAGCTCAGGGAGAAGGCGGTGATGGCCAGCAGCACGGTCCAGCTCTTGAAGGCCCCGCGTTTTTCCGTGACCGCCAGGGAGTGCATCAGGGCGGTACCCGCCAGCCAGGGCATGAAGGAGGCGTTTTCCACCGGGTCCCAGAACCACCAGCCGCCCCAGCCCAGTTCGTAGTAGGCCCACCAGCTCCCCAAGGCGATGCCGAGGGTGAGGAAGATCCAGGCGGTGGTCGTCCAGGGGCGCGACCAGCGGGCCCAGGAGGCGTCCAGCTTGCCTCCCAGCAGGGCGGCGATGGCGAAGGCGAAGGCGACGGAAAAGCCCACGTAGCCCATGTAGAGCAGGGGCGGGTGGACGGCCAGGCCGAAGTCCTGGAGCAGGGGATTGAGGTCACGCCCCTCCAGCGGCATAGGGAAGATGCGGTCGAAGGGGTTGGAGGTCAGCAGCATGAACAGCAGGAAGCCGATCCCCACCATGCCCATGACGGCCAGGACCCGGGCCACGACCTGGAGCGGCAGATTGCGGCTCAGGGTGGCGACGGCGGCGCCCCAGGCGGCGAGAAAGGTCGCCCAGAGCAGCAGGGAGCCCTCGTGGGCACCCCACACCGCCGAGACTTTGTAAAGGGTCGGCATCAGGGTATTGGAGTTACTGGCGACATAGACGACGGAGAAGTCGTCGGTCAGAAAGGCCTGCAGCAGGAGGGCGAAGGCGATGCCGGCGAAGATGAATTGCCCCCAGGCCAGGGGACGGGCCATGTTCATCCAGTTGCGATTGCCGGAGTAGGAACCCGCCAGGGGGACCGAGGCCTGGATCAGGGCCAGGCCCAGCGCCAGGATGAGGGCAAAGTGACCGAGCTCGGGGATCATGGCTTGTCTCCAGCGGCGACCCGGCCAGGCTGGTCGGGACTGGCGTTGCCCAGGGCCGGGTTGCCGGCTGGGTTGGTATCCTGACTCGCCATCTTGACGATCCCCTCCGCATGGGCGGTCTTGAGGGTATCCTGGACCTCCGGCGGCATGTAGGACTCATCGTGCTTGGCCAGCACCTCCTCGGCGACGAAGACCCCGCCGGGGCCCATGCGGCCCTTGGTGACCACGCCCTGTCCCTCGCCAAAGAGGTCCGGCAGGATGCCCGTGTAGCTGACCTTGACCGTCTCGGCATTGTCGGTCACGTCAAAATGGACCGTGAGCCCGTCGGCCTGGCGCGCCAGGCTGTTCTTGACGACCAGGCCGCCCAGCCGATAAACGGCGTTTTCGGGGGCCTCCTTGGCCAGCACCTGGGACGGGCTGAAAAAGTAGGCGATGTTGCCGCGCAGGGCGCCAATGGCGAGCCAGGCGGCCACACCCACGCCGGCGAGGCCCAGGCCGATGAACATCATGCGTTTTTGACGGGCTTTCATGCTTGGTCTCCACGGGTGCGCAAACGGACCATTCGACTCAGGCGGGCGAGGATAGTTCGCCGCTGGCGTCTCAGTTGCCAGACTTCCCCCACGAGCAGGATCAGGGTCAGGCCATAGGCCCCCCAGACATAGGCGCCATAGCCGCCTTGTGCAAAAAAGGCACTCATGCCGATTTCTCCAGGATGTCACGGGCCCAGGTGCTGTCGCCCTCCCGTTCCAGAATGATGGATCGCAGCCGGGTCAGGGTGGTGGCGAAGGAATACATCCACATGCCCAAGGTCATGATGAGCATGGCAAAGAGGATATTGCCCTCCATCTGGGACAGGGAGGAACGCTGATGCAGGGCCGCGCACTGATTCGGGTCCGGACAATTGATGGACCAGAAGATGATGGGCAGCATCACCAGGCCCACGATGGCCAGGAGGGCGCTGGCCTTGTCGCCCCGGCGGTGATCGTCGATGGCCGAATTCAGGGCCAGATAGCCGACGTAGAGGAAGAAGAGGATCAGCTCCGAGGTCAGGCGCGGGTCCCAGTCCCACCAGGTGCCCCAACTGGGATGGCCCCAGATGGAGCCCGTGACCAGGGCCAGGAAGGTAAAGATGGCCCCCGTGGGCGCCGTGGCCCGGGCCATCATGAAGGAGAGGCGGGTGTTGAAGACCAGCCCGATGGCGGACCAGACCGCCAGCATCAGATAGAGCCACATGGACAGCCAGGCCGCCGGCACATGGATAAAGATGATGCGGTAATACTCCTTCTGGGGATTGGTCCCGCCGAGCCGGTCGGGGGTCTCCAGCAGGCCCCAGTAGAGGCCGATGCCCAGCGCCAGGATCGCCAGCACCCAGAAAACGGGAATGAGTTTTCCGGCCAGGGGATAGAAGGCGGCCGGCGATGAGAATCGGAATAGCTTCATGGCTCGATCAGGCAAGTTAGGCCCGTAAGGGGGGCGATGGACAAGGTTAGCACGGGCAGGCCTGGTGGCCGAAGGCGAGGCCATGAGTTAGGGCCTGGCGGCCTGAATTCCAATCACCACGACGCTCCCCGCCCCGGCCACCCCGCGGCTTGTCGGTCGTACCGGCAAGGGGCACCTGGTTACTCCGTGGAAATGCGCAAGGCCGCCGCCGCCGCCAGGGGCGACAGGACCAGGGCCAGCAGCAGAAAGGCCCCCAGCAGGGAGAAATAGGGCCCCGTATCCGCGAAGTCGATGACGCTGACGGTCACCGCTCGGGAACCGTACACCAGGATCGGGATATAGAGTGGCAGGATGAGGAGCGCCAGCAGGATTCCGCCACCCCGCAGCCCCAGGGTCAGGGCCGCGCCGATGGCCCCGATGAGGCTCAGAACGGGGGTGCCCAGGAGCAGGGTCAGGACCATGGTCAGCAAGGCGATGTCCGGCAGGTGGTATTGCATCCCGACCAGGGGGGCGATGGCCACCAGGGGCAGGCCGGTCAGCAGCCAATGGGCCGTCACCTTGGCCAGCACCACCAGGGACAGGGGCTGGGGCGTCATCAGCATCTGCTCCAGGGTGCCGTCCTCGTGATCGGCGGCGAAGAGGCGCTCCAGGGCCAGCATGGAGGCCAGCAGGGCCGCGACCCAGACCACGCCGGGCCCCAGGATGCGCAGGATCTGCTTCTCCGTGCCCACGCCCAGAGGGAAGAGGCTGATAACGATGACGAAAAAGAAGAGGGTGGTCAGGACATCGGTCCGCCGGCGCATGGCCAGGCGCAGGTCGCGACCGAGGACGCACAGAAAGACGCGCCACATCAGGCTGATACCTCCGTATCCCCGACCAGATCCCCGGGCTGACGCGAGCTAGCATCCTGGGGGGCGCCCAAATGGAGCCGCCGGATCTGGCCCGAGGTCAGGGGCACCTCCTGGTGGGTGGTGAGGATGGTCAGGCCGTCCTCCGCCACGTGTTGGGCAATGAGCATCTGCAGCCGATCCACCGCGTCCAGGTCCAGGGCCGTGAAGGGCTCGTCCAGGATCCACAGCGGGGCCTGGCTCAGGAGCAGGCGGGCCAGGGCGACACGCTTCTTCTGGCCCTGGGAGAGCATCTTGGTCGGCAGATCCTCGAAGCCGGTCAGGCCCATCTGGTCCAGGGCCGCGAGGATGTCCGCCTCCTCCGCGCGGTCGCCATCCAGGATGGCGGACACGCTCAGGTTCTCGCTGGCGGTCAGGTCGCTCTTGATGCCGTTGAGATGGCCGAAGTAGAGGGTGTCGCGATGAAAGTCCTCCCCCAGGCGGCGGACATTTTCGCCATTCCAGAGGATATCGCCGGCATCCGGAGTCAGGAGCCCGCAGAGGGTGCGCAGCAGGGTAGTCTTGCCGCTCCCGTTGCGCCCGCGCACATGCAGCAGGGTGCCCGGTTCCAGGTTAAAGGACAGCCCCGAGAAGAGGAGGCGATCGCCCCGCCGGCATTCCAGATCGACGACTTCTAGCATGAATTCCCAATGATTGCTGAGAGTTGCTGATGCCCTCTTGCCCCCTCCCCCCTAGCGGGGGAGGGCTGGGGAGAGGGGGAAGGCCAGCCACAAAGCCGCAAACACTAACCCCTGCCGCCCCCAGGTGCAAACCTCCGACCCCCGATTACACCAATTCAACTTAAGCCTTGACCATCAAGCGCGTCTTGACGAAAGTCAAACCCCAAAATCCCATTCAAGGCGCCAACCGCTCAACCGTCCACCCCCCCTCCGCCTGCAAGCTAAACGCAAACCGATCATGTAACCGACTATCCCGCCCCTGCCAAAACTCGATCCGGTGGGGCACAACCCGATAGCCCCCCCAAAAATCGGGCAGCGGGATCTCCCCTTGGGCAAACTTGCGCTTCACCTCCTCCACCTTGGCCTCCAGCAGGGAGCGGGACCGGATGACCTGGCTCTGAGGCGAAGCCCAGGCCCCCAGTTGGCTGCCCCGGGGCCGGGTCAGGAAGTAAGCCAGGGACTCCCGGGTCGGAATCCGCTCCGCGCGCCCCAGGATCTTGACCTGCCGGGCCAGGCCGACCCAGGGAAAGAGGAGGGCGACCCGGGCGTTGCCGTCGATCTGACGGGACTTGCGGCTCTCGTAATTGGTGAAGAAGACGAAGCCGCGCGCATCGTAAAGCTTGAGCAGCACGGTGCGCAGCCAGGGCTGGCCCTCCTCGTCCACCGTCGCCAGACTCATGCCGTTAGGCTCCGGGATACCGGTGGCGATGGCCGCCTCGAACCAGTCCTGAAACTGGAGCAAGGGGTCCGCCTTCAGTTCCTCGCGGGACAGGCCGTGCGCCATGGCGTGGGCGCGAAAGAGTTCCGGTGTCGTGGTCATGGGCGGGTTCCTGCTGAACGGGGGCGCCATTATACCGAACAGCCCCTCGCTTTTTGGGACGGCCGGACCTGATCGCCCAAGCTCCAAGACCGCAAGCAAGCGTAATCGGACCAAGACTATCAATAAGATGGCCGAACAATGGGTGTTATCGGGTGTCTTTGTGGCTTGGTAAACGGGTGTAAATGGGTGTAAAAATGGCGCATGATCCAGACCGCATCACTTGAGATCACCCCCGAAATACTCGTTCTCGTCGCCGAAATCGACGAGTTCAAGGGCGCCTGGCGGGCACTCGGGACCCTGGCGCCCGAGCGGCTGTCGGCCCTGCGCCGGGTCGCGACCATCGAGAGTATCGGCTCCTCGACCCGCATCGAGGGCAGTCGCCTGTCGGATCGCGAGGTCGAGCGCCTGCTGTCCAACCTGGAGATCAAGTCCTTCCGCTCGCGCGACGAGCAGGAAGTGGCCGGTTATGCCGAGGTCATGGAGACGGTCTTCGCGTCTTGGGCTGACATCCCACCGACCGAGAACCACATCAAACAACTGCACCGCGTCCTGCTGTGCTACAGCGACAAGGACGAACGGCATCGTGGTGGCTACAAGACCGCCTCGAACAGCGTCGCGGCCTTCGACATCGATGGTCAGCAGGTCGGCATCGTCTTCGAGACGGCGAGCCCGTTCGACACGCCCGGCCGCATGGCCGAGCTGGTCGCCTGGTACGACGAGGCCGCCCGGCTCGGGGCGCTGCATCCGTTGCTTGCCATCGGCATCTTCGCCGTCGTGTTCCTGGAGATCCATCCCTTCCAGGACGGCAACGGCCGCCTGAGCCGGGTCCTGACCACCTTGCTCTTGTTGCGCGCCGGCTATGCCTATGTGCCCTACAGCTCCCTGGAGAGCGTCATCGAGCAGAACACGGAGGGCTACTACCTCGCGCTACGTCGGACCCAGGGGACCATCCGCACCGCGGCCCCCGATTGGACGCCCTGGCTGACCTTTTTCCTCAAGGCGCTGCAACGCCAGATGCGCCGTCTGCGCGAGAAGGTCGAGCGCGAACGGCTGTTACTCGCCCGCCTGCCGGACCTGTCGATCCGGCTTCTCGACCACGCCCGCGACCACGGACGGATCAGCATCGGCGACGCGCGGATGTTGACCGGCGCCAATCGCAACACCCTGAAGCTGCACTTCAAGGCATTGCGGGAACGGGGGCTCCTGGTACTCCATGGCCACGGGCGGGGGGCCTGGTACGGTTTGCCTTAGAGAGACGTGCGTCCGCATGCGTTGGGCCTGGCCACCAGGCCGGTGCGCGCGGCTTGGTTGGCCGTCACGCCTTCAGATATTGGTAGAGGGTTTCGCGGCTGATCCCGGGCGCGCGGACCAACTTCGCCTTCAGCTCCCCGGCCGCGACCCGCTGCCGCATCAAACCTAGTTTGAGCTGACTGGCGGCCCGGCGCCACTTGCCCCCAATGCGCCGCCGGGGCAGACTGTCGCGGCTGGCCAGGTCCAGCAACCCCAGCCTTCCCTCAACCCGACCTAGCGCCATCGAAACTTGAACCCTCTGAAACGCCTTGCCTCCCAGACGGCCGTCTATGGCGTCAGTAGCGTCCTCGGGCGATTCCTCAATTACCTGCTGGTGCCCCTCTACACCTATAGCTTCCTGCCGGCGGACTATGGGGTGGTGGCGGAGTTCTATGCCTACATGGGCTTTCTGGCGGTGCTGCTGGCCTTCGGGCTGGAGACCGGCTACTTCCGTTTCCGGGAGGAGGCGGGCTGGGCGCCGCGGCTGGTCTTCGCTACCGTGCTGCGCTTTGTGATCCTGGCCAATCTGGGCTTTTTCCTGCTGGCCTGGGGCTTCCAGCAGCCGATCGCCGAGCTGCTGCGGCACGCGGCCCATCCGGAATACATCCTCTGGGTCGCCGCCATCCTGGCCCTGGATTCGGTGGGGGCCATTGCCTTCGCGCGCCTGCGGGCGGAGCAACGGGCCTTGCGGTTCGCCGCGGTCAAGCTGACCGAGATCGGGCTCAACATGGCCCTCAATCTCTTTTTCATCCTCCTTTGCCGGCGGGCCTTCGCGGCGGACCCCGATTCCTGGCTGGGCGGGCTCTGGGACCCGGCCATCGGCGTCGGTTACGTCTTTCTGGCCAACCTGGTGGCGAGCGCCTTCAAGCTGCTCCTCCTGGCCCCCGAGATTCGCGGCATCACGGCGGGCTGGGACTGGGGCCTGGCCCGCCGCCTGCTGGGCTATTCCCTGCCCATGGTGGCCATCGGCCTGGCCGGTATCGTCAACGAGATGCTGGATCGGGCGGCGCTCAAGTTCCTCTTGCCCCACGACCTGGAGACCAACATGGCCCAGCTCGGCATCTATGGGGCCGTTTACAAGCTCTCCATCCTCATGAGCCTCTTTATCCAGGCCTTCCGCTACGCCGGCGAGCCCTTCTTCTTTGCCTATGCCCGCCAGGCGGATGCCCGCCAACTCTATGCCCTGGTGCTGAAGTGGTTCCTGATCTTCTGCGTCTTCATCTTCCTGCTGGTGAGCCTCTACCTGGATATTTTCCAGTACTTCGTCGGCGCGGCCTATCGGGAGGCCCTCTGGGTGGTGCCCATCCTGCTGCTGGCCAATCTCCTGCTGGGCATCTATGTGAACCTGTCCATCTGGTACAAGCTGACGGACCGCACCGGCCTGGGGGCCTGGGTGGCGATCGCCGGGGCCCTGGTGACGGTGGTCGCCTTGCTGCTCCTGGTGCCGAAATATGGCTATGCCGGCGCGGCCTGGGCCCATCTGATCTGCTACAGCTTCATGGTCATCGTCTCCTGGGCCATGGGTCGCCGTTACTACCCGGTGCCCTATGACCTCAAGCGCCTGCTGGGCTATCTACTTCTGGGATTGGGGCTCTACGCCGCCGGGCGGGGGCTGGCCGCGCTCGGCTGGCCCTCCCTGGTGGCGGGCACTCTCTGTCTCGCCGTCTATCTGGCGGTGGTTTATGTCGCCGATGGTAGGGCGCTGCGGCGGGGGTCGGTGTAGGGGGGCGCGTTTTATGGCCGTTTGTTAGGAGGCCATTTCGGATTTGCGATGGAGAGTGGTCCCGCCTGTTATGCATTTAACCCTGCGCGGGGGTCGTGAAACCACGCGCTCTGGATGCGCGGCCTGTTTTGTCATGAGGTCTTCAAAAATGGCATTCGCATCGTAGTTAAACTCACGTGCATACTCGTCTCTTAGAAGGCGCGTTTCAGCAACAATGGGGTCTTTCCACATTTCTAGTTCTCGTTAAGTTCCAGTGGTGTACAGATAATCGGCGGCTCGTAGCCGTGCGCGCGGCATGTGGATTCGATTTTCGGTCGCATATGTGCGTTGGCGATATGGGTACAATTCCAGGTGAGCAAATACTCGACACCGTTCACGACAGCAATAGCCACATGGTAGGCATCTGCTTCGGCTTTTTGCGGCAGGGCATGATTTTCGATAAGTGCCAGCGCCAAGGCCCTCACTTCATGGGAAATTTGGAGTAGTGGCATGTCGGTGATGACATCTAGCCGACGCTGGGCGGCTTTTGGGTTTCCTCTGCTCGCCTCGGATATGACAAGGTCAGACACGAAAGTACTGTAATTTGGCCGTTGTGTCTCCCACCATTCCGATGTCGCGTACTGGTTTGCCATGGCGCGTAAGTCATTACTTGGTCGTGCCGTCAGATAGCTGATAATCGAAGTTTCAATATAAACAGATGGTTTCAAGGCAGAAATACCCGGTCACAAAAAATCTCCTGATGACGTGGCGAATGAGCACCAGACCTGTGGCGTTCGCTCGCTTTTAAGGCGAAGGTTGGCCGTTGCTTCCTGGAGTTGCTCTCGCACCAACCTTCTGAGAACACCTTAGAACACCGCCGCGTGCCCGTCCAGTTCCTACCCGGCAACGCCAGGGATGATCTGGTTCGCTCCATGGTCGAGGGTCTGCGACCGGCTAGGGGAGGGGGAGGAGCAGCCTTGGGAATAGCTGGGAATTGCTGCCGTGGATGGACAGGGCCGCCCTCATCTGTAATCATCGCGCACTTTGTCGAGCGGCCGATGCCGAGCGGCGCGGGGCCCTGTTATGTGGCACGACCTGTGGGTGGCGCTGGCGCTGGTCTTCGTCATCGAGGGCATCTGGCCCTTCCTGAACCCGGCGGGCATGCGCCGCGCCCTGCGGACTATGGTGGAGCAGGAGGACGGGGTGCTGCGGGTGGCGGGGCTGGTCAGCATGCTGGCGGGCCTCGGCCTGCTGTACCTGGTTAACTGAGACCGGACTGATCGAGGCGCGGATGCAAGAGGAACGCTGGCTGTTGCCGGCCGGGATCGAGGAGGTGTTGCCGCCCCAGGCGCGAGTCATCGAGGGGCTGCGGCGGGATCTGCTCGACCTCTACCAGGCTTGGGGCTACGACCTGGTCATGCCGCCCTTCATCGACTATCTGGAGTCGCTACTGACCGGTACCGGCCACGATCTCGACCTCCAGACCTTCAAGCTGACGGACCAGGAGAGCGGCCGGATGCTCGGTGTCCGGGCGGACATGACGCCCCAGGTGGCGCGCATGGACGCCCATCACCTGCGTCGCGCGGGCCCGACCCGGCTCTGCTATCTGGGGACCGTGCTCCACACGCGCTCGGATGGCTTTGCCGGGACCCGCAGCCCCCTGCAGGTGGGCGCGGAGATCTTTGGTCACTCCGGGGCCGAGAGCGAACTGGAAATCCTGCGCCTGGTCCTCTTGACCCTGGAGCGGGCCGGCATTAGCAACGCCTATCTGGATCTGGGCCACGTGGGCATCTACCGGGGCCTGGCACGCCAGGCGGGCCTGACGCCGGAGCGGGAGATGGCCCTCTTCGAGATCCTGCAGCGCAAGGCTATCCCGGAGGTGGAGGCCCTGATCCGTGACTGGGGCGTGACCGGGCCGGCGGCGGACATGCTGCTGGTCCTGGCGGAACTGAATGGCGATGACGCCCTGGAGCGGGCGCGCCGCGATCTGGCCGCGGCGGACCCCGTGGTCCGCGAGGCCCTGGACCACCTGGCCTTGTTGCGCGCTGGCCTGAACACCTGGCTGCCAGAGGTGCCGGTCCATTTCGACCTGGCGGAGTTGCGCGGCTACCATTACAAGACCGGGGTGGTCTTTGCCGCCTTTGTCCCGGGCTGGGGCCTGGAGATCGCCCGCGGCGGGCGTTACGACGACATTGGCCGCGTCTTCGGCCAGGCGCGGCCGGCGGTCGGCTTCAGTTCCGATCTCAAGAGCTTGCTGCGGCAGGGGCGGGGGCTGGAGGACCGCTACCGGGGCGGTGGGGGCATTTTCGCGCCCGCCTTGCCGGATCTGGCCCTGCGCGCCGAGGTCGAACGGCTGCGGGCCGCGGGCGAGCGGGTGGTCAACGAACTGCCCGGTCAGCCCGGCGGCGCCCGGGAGGCCGGTTGCGCCGAGGAATTGGTTTTCGAGGGGGAGCGCTGGCGGCGGCGACCGGTTTGATGTCGCCCCCCGGCGCGGAGCACATTCACAACGAGCGATGTAGAACCATGGGCAAGAATGTAGTGGTGATCGGCACCCAGTGGGGTGACGAGGGTAAGGGCAAGGTGGTCGATCTGCTGACGGATCGGGCCTCCGCCGTGGTGCGTTTTCAGGGTGGCCACAACGCGGGCCACACCCTGGTCATCGAGGGCGAGAAGACCGTCCTGCACCTCATCCCATCCGGTATCCTGCGCGATGGCGTCAAGTGCCTGATTGGCAACGGCGTCGTCCTGTCGCCAGAGGCCTTGCTGGAGGAGATCGACGGGTTGGAGGCCCGGGGCATCCCAGTGTGCGAGCGCCTGGCCATCAGCGCCTCCTGCGCCCTCATCCTGCCTTATCACGTCGCCCTCGACCGCGCCCGCGAGATCGCCCGGGGCAGCCAGGCCATCGGGACCACGGGGCGCGGCATCGGCCCGGCCTACGAGGACAAGGTGGCGCGGCGCGGTCTGCGCCTCGGCGACGCCCTGGACGCGGCCGGCCTGGCCGAAAAGCTGGGTCAGGTCATGGAGTACCACAACTTCGCCCTGGAGCACTATTTCAAGGTCGAGCCCCTGGATTACCGGCAAGTCCTGGACCAACTCCTGGGTCAGGTCGAGCGCATGAGGCCCATGGTGACCGATGTCGTGGGCACCCTGCACGACTTGCGGCGCGCGGGCGCCGATGTCCTTTTCGAGGGCGCCCAGGGGGCTCTGCTGGACATCGATCACGGCACCTATCCCTTCGTGACCTCCTCCAATACCACGGCGGGGGGGGCGGCGAGCGGCAGTGGCATGGGACCGCGCCATCTGGATTACATCCTGGGCATCGTCAAGGCCTATACCACCCGGGTGGGCGCCGGTCCCTTCCCGACCGAACTCTTCGACGCCGTGGGCGATCACCTGAGCGCCAAGGGCTTCGAGTTCGGCGCCACCACCGGGCGCAAGCGCCGCTGTGGCTGGCTCGACATGGTGACCCTCAAGCGCTCCTTCGACATCAACAGCATCACCGGCATCTGCATAACCAAGCTGGACGTGCTGGATGGTCTGGAGACCCTCAAGATCTGCACCGGCTTTGAATTGGATGGCCACTTGCTGACGGCGCCGCCGCCGGCGGTGGAGGACCTGAGCCGCTGCGTGCCCCACTACCTGGAGATGCCCGGCTGGACGGAATCCACGGTGGGCGCCACCCAGGTCGCGGATCTGCCCGCCAATGCCCAGCGCTATTTGGCCAAGATCGAGGAATTGTCGGGCCTGCCCATCGACATCATCTCGACGGGTCCGGACCGCGCCGAGACCATCGTCAAGCGCCATCCCTTCGACGCCTGAGGGCTAACAGCCGAGATTGCCGGGATCACCGGGGATGCCTTGCTCGGCTGCGACGGGCGCGAGATCTGGCGGCATGCCCCCAGGACTCGCGCGGAGGTCGCCAGGCAAGGCGCCGAGCGTGATTTTGAGCAATAGCGCATCGTGAAGGACTGGCTGTTGCCGAAGGTCCGGCGCCGCGCCATCCTGGTCCTGGGCCGGGATGACCTGGCGGACCAGGTGATCGCCGCTCTGCGTCGGGATGGCCACCGGGCGCGGCGGCTCGACGGGCGGGATCAGGCGGCGCTTGACCTGATCCGAACCGCTGGCCCGCTGGGTCCGGAGGTGCCAGACTTGACTCCAACCGCTAGCCTGCGGGATCCGACTGAGCCAGGCCTGACCCGAACTGCGATCCCGCGAGATCCTACCCCGCTTGACCTGACCCGGACCGCTAGCCCACTTGATTCGACGGCGCCAGACCTGACTCGAACCGCCAGCCCGCTGGATCCTAAGGCGCTAGACCTGACCCCATCCGCTAGGGTGCGGCGCCTCGACGGGCGGGACCCGGCGGTGCTCGACCCGGCCCGAACTCCTGTCCTGATCCTGGCTGATCCGCCGGATGCCCCGGATCTCGTCGCCAGGCTGCTCGAACTGGCCCGGGAGAGGGTCCGCCAACACCAGCCGAGGTGGTGGTCAGTGATGAAAGCAGGGCGATCTGCCGTTGGCCAGCAGGCGGGACCGGCCGTTGGCCAGGCAGGGCGGCAAGGCCGGCCGCGGCCAGTCCAGCGCCTGATCCTCATGCATCCCCGGGACCCCGCCCCCGTCTTGCCCGCTTGCGAGCCGGACGATCCCCTGCAAATCGAGACCTTCGCCATCGAGGACCGCGCCGCCCGCGCCCTCTTCCGGCGCTGGCCTCCGCACCTGGGTCTGGATCCGGTTTTCGATCAGGTCCCCCACCTGCTCTTCTTGGGCTTCGCCCCGCCCGCCCGGGCCCTGCTGTTGCAGGCCCTGCTGCTCGCCCATTATGGCCAGGGCCGGCCGCGGATTACCCTGGCCTGCGACCGCCACGAGGCCGTCGCCGCCGAGTTCTTGGCCGCCTATCCCCAGGCCTCCTCTATCGCCGACCTGCGCTTCGCGCCTCTGGCGGAGCTGTCCAGCTTGCTGCGGCCGGCGGATGACCTCGACCTGAACTCACCGGTAAGCCTGCAGCCCCCTCTCCCCGGCCCTCCCCCGCGAGGGGGGAGGGAGCAGGAGAACCGGAACCCAAGCCATGCGGCTTGGGTGACTGAAAGCTTACCCTCACCGCCCCTGGCCGATCCGCCGGTCACCCTCGCCGTTGTCTGTATCGAGGATGCTCCGCGCCCGCATCGGAACCCCGACTCTGCCGCTCAAACCCCCG
>JADZBU010000111.1 GCA_020851955.1 Chromatiaceae bacterium
ACCAGGATGCCGTCGATGGCCTCGCGGGCGTTCAAGGTGTCGATGAGGGCCAGGAGATCCGCCTGGGGGACGTCGGCTTCCAGCAGGTGCATCTCGGAATGGAAGCCCACCTCGGCGCAAGCCGCGCTTTTGTTGCGCACATAGACCCGGGAGGCCGGATTGTCCCCCACCAGCACCACCGCCAGGCCCGGCTGGCGTCCGCCCGCCGCGACCAGGGCATTGACCTGCTGCTTGATGCCAGCGCGTATGTCCGCCGCAATGGCCTTGCCGTCGAGAATCCGGGCGCTCATGGGTGTCATTCCTGGGGTGAGTCGAGTGAAGAGGCAAAATCATATCATCTGGCCGCGCCAGGCAAGCGACGCGGTCCAAATTTGGCCCAGGGCCAATTGACGCCATGGGGGTATCCGCGTATTATGCCGCCTCTTCGGTTTCCGGACCTATGTCCGAAAGCGGGGTATAGCGCAGCCTGGTAGCGCGCCTGCTTTGGGAGCAGGATGTCGGGGGTTCAAATCCCTCTACCCCGACCATCTTCCCAAGCGATACGAAAAGCCCCGGTAGCTCAGGTGGATAGAGCAACGGCCTTCTAAGCCGTGGGTCGGGGGTTCGAGTCCCTCCCGGGGCGCCAAACAAGCGTCCGCGAGTGGAGACGGATCTGGTCAGCTTGGAGGCAGATTTACGCTGGTGGACGTAGCTCAGTTGGTAGAGCTCAGGATTGTGGCTCCTGCGGTCGTGGGTTCGATTCCCATCGTCCACCCCAATGTGCTAGCATAATTCGACATCGGGCCGTTAGCTCAGCTGGTAGAGCAGTGGACTCTTAATCCATTGGTCGAAGGTTCGAATCCTTCACGGCCCACCATAAAAACAAAGGCTTAGGACTAAAAACCCTAAGCCTTTTGCTTTTATAGGTTCCCCGTGTAAGTGCTGGTGTAAGTAAATCCGCGCAACGCGGATCAGTGCCAATCAGCAAGATTTCTCCCAGTTCTCAGCCAACCCCTAGCCGCGCCGCTCTGCCCACTGGCGGCTGATGTCCCGGAGACTCCCAGGGCGAGATGGGCGCCGCCCTTGTGCTCCCGGAGGCTCGTAAGGGCGGCGTCTTTCGTTTGCTTTCGGACCGCCTGCAGGCTGAAGCTGCCCAGAGCGGCGTCCGCGCCTTTTACTCCCTGTCGGTTACCCATCACGTTGCCACCCAAAAAGCCAGTGAAGCCCTGGGTCGTATTACCGTTGAGTTGCGCCTCGCCACCGATTTATCGAGGCGAATGCGCTTGCTACCCGTTGTCTCCGCCGGGCGTGGGGACGCTACTCATGGCCCTGCCGTGCCAGGGTATGCAGCGTGATCTCCGGTGGGCAGAAATACCGCAGTGGCACCCCGCAGGAGCCGGTGCCCACGGAGGTATACCCTGCCATGCTGCGGAAATCCCAGTTTCCGCTGAGCATGTTCCGGGGCACATCGCAGACCTTGATCAAGACGTAGCCGCCAGGTAGGCAGATCTGGCCCCCATGAGTGTGTCCTGAAAGCATGACGTCGAAACCGTGGGAGCCGGCCTCCAGGTAGCCCTCCGGGCTGTGGCAAAGGAGGATAGAGAAGGCGTCGTCAGGGATGGCTTCACGCACCCGGGCGAAGTCATGGGTGCGGTAGAAATGCACGTCATCGACGCCTCCCAAGTGAAGCTGATCGCCGTTGCGATCCACCACCACCGTCTCGTTGAGCAGAAAGCGCACGCCTGCTCGTTCCAATGGCGGGACTATCTCGACGAAGTCGTGGTTGCCCAAGATGGCATAGGTGGGCGGCTTCAGTGCCGCCACCAGCCGCCGGGTCTGGCGCACGGAGAGACCGTGATCGGCGTGCGTGGTGTTGCGGAAGTCCCCCGTCAGAACCGCCAAATCGTACTCAAGCCCGCGGATCCGCTCAGCTATGAGGTCAGCCATGCCCCCATCGAGGTCCAGGTGCAGGTCGCTCAGCTGAAGTATCCGCAATCCTTCCAAACCGCGAGGCACCCGCGGATGACGGAGCACATTGTTCACCACTCGGATGTCGCGGAAATTGCCGTATCCCCAACCGTAGAGCCCGAAGAGCCGGGCCACCCGGACTATGGCCTTGTCCACGTCCACGAATTGCTTGAATTTCAGGAAAATCCCTTGCTGGTGGGATTCGCCCGCAACGTGATAGATCTGCTGCCGCAGCCGCTGCCGCAAGCGCGCATCACCCAGGCGTTGTCGCAGAGCCTCGTACTCTCGAGGGTGAAAATCAGGTTCGTCGTCGGGCGGCAAAAGGCCGTCGGGTTCCATGGGCAGGCTGGTAGTAGTCATTTGCGTTGCGTCCGAAGGTAGGGCACGGAATCAAGGTCCCTGGCCAGGGACCAAACAGGCGGCTGCGAATATCTTAAGGATAGGCCAACGCCCCAACCTCTTACAGGACCCATGAGGGGCTAAGCGGGAGGGCCGTCCGTCAGCAAGTGGCCTCCGCCCGGCGGGCGGGCCATAGTTACCCCCCCCCCGGCCCCGCCGCCGGTGGAATGGCAGTTGCCACTGCCGTTTCAGGAAATCCAACCCGTTTGCCCGCATACTCTGGATATTGAAAAAGGCGGTAACTACTCAGGTCTCCCGGCATCGTCTCGGAAATTTCGCTTGAACACGCGGTGCGAAAGCCGATAATCAAAGACATGGAGAGCCTACCCGATCTTAACTGCCTGAGCGTTGCTGACAAAGACGCGCTGATCGGGGAGTTGTGGCCGCTGCGCGCGCTGGTGGTGGACTTGTCCGCGCAGGTTGCCGATCTGACCGCCCGAGTTACGGAACTGCAAGGTCGGCTGGCGAAAAACAGTCGCAACTCCAGCAAGCCGCCGTCCTCGGACGGGCTAAACAAACCCAAGCCCAAGTCGCTGCGCCCAGTGGGCGAGAAGTCGACGGGCGGACAAGCGGGACACGCGGGTCATACCTTGAAGCGCGTGGCGTCGCCGGATCGGATTGAAACGCATGCCCCGGCGAGCCATTGCGATGTCTGTCAGCGCCCCTTGAGCACGGCGGTGGTAGTGGAGACCCGTCAGGTGTTCGATCTGCCGCCGCTGCGATGCGAGGTCACCGAGCATCAGGTGCTGCAAACGCAGTGCACGTGCGGCAAGGTCCATCTGGGCAGGTTCCCGGCCGCCGTGACGGCGCCGGTGCAGTATGGCCCACGCAGCAAAGCCGCCGTCGTGCAACTGACCCACCACCACATGCTGCCGCTGGCGCGCACCGGCGAACTGATGGGTGACCTGTTCGGGCTGCCGATGTCTGACGCCACCGTGCTGGCGATCCAGGCCGAAGCGCAGGTGCGGCTGGCGCCGACCGTGGCCGCCATGGGCGAGGCGCTCACTGCGGCCCCGGTCGCTCATGCTGACGAAACCGGGATGCGCGTGGCCGGTAAAATCCACTGGCTGCATGTCCTCGTGACCCCGCTGCTGACCTGGCTCGGTGAGCACCCCAAGCGCGGCCGGCAGGCGTTCGACGCCTTCGGGCTGCTGATGGTATTCGCCGGGACCCTGATCCATGACGGCTGGAAGCCGTATCGGGAGCTGGCCTGCCAGCACGGCCTGTGCAATGCCCACCACCTGCGCGAACTGACTTACGTCTTCGAGCAACTGGGGCAAGCCTGGGCCAAGTGCTTGATCGATCTGCTGGTCGCCGCCTGTCATGAGGTGGCGGCCACGGGTGCGCCGCTCCCGGCCGGGCGCATCGCGCACTATCGGGAGGCCTATGATCGGATTCTCACCACCGGGGAAGCGGCCAATCCGCGCGCGCCACCCTCGGGCAAACGCGGTCGCACCAAGCAGAGCAAGGCGCTCAATCTCATCGACCGCTTGCGCCTTTACGCCGACGATGTCTGGCGCTTCATGACCGATGCCGGGGTGCCCTTCACCAACAACCTCGGTGAGCAGGCGATCCGCATGCCCAAGGTCAAACAGAAAGTCTCCGGTGGCTTTCGCACCGCGGGCGGCCTGGAGACCTTCTGCACTATCCGCTCCTATCTCGCGACCCTCCACAAACAGGGCATGAATCTCTTCACCGCCCTCACGCTGACCTTTCAGGGTGCACCGCCTCAGCCACGCTTCGAGTAGCCGGAGGCTGGGGTCTGGGGTCTGGGGTCTGGGGGGGTACCTGAGTAGTTACAAAAGGCGATATCATAGGTGGAACCATGTCCAGAACCGTCAGGTGCCGGACGACATCTGAACCACGGGAATCTTGCTGTTCGGCTATACCGAGTCGCAGTGGACGAAGTTTGGTGCCACCTTCGGGTTGGGAGACCTCATGCTCTTACATACAGTTCGTCATTGGGGAGTTGGTCTTCCGTTCGAAGGCAGGCAAAGTCGGCACCTGCGCGCTGTTCTTTGTGCTGGCTTTGGGCAGGTTTGGCTTCGTCGCCAATAACATCATCCAAAAAATAGGCGGAATCTGATATGACACAGTTCGATAACGTAGCCATCATCAAGAAAGCCAATGTCTACTTCGACGGCAAATGCGTGAGCCATACCGTGCAGTTCGCTGACGGCACGAAAAAAAGCGTTGGCGTGGTCATGCCAGCTACGCTGACATTTAATACCGGTACGCCGGAAGTTATGGAAACCGTCTCTGGAAACTGCCGTTATCGGATCAAGGGCCAGGAGTGGAAAACCTGCACCGCCGGCGAATCATTCAAGGTGCCAGGCAATTCGTCCTTCGACATCGAGGTCATCGGCGAACCCTATCACTATGTCTGCCACTTCGGCTAACAGGATCGCGCCAAGCAAGCTCACTGCTAACTCATTAATTTTCTTTCGATGTACCCTGCCGCGCTATGAATTTCGCATACATAGCGAAGGAGTCTTGGGCCAGTGCGTTAGTATCCACGCTGACGACCTCCCGAAGCGTACGGGAATTGGCCATTTCCGGCAGGATGGATGGGGTCTCGTGGTCTCCGCCATCTGAACTGGACCGGGACGCATTGCCAATCAGCAAGACCTCACCTCGATCTCAGCCAACTCTTGGCCGCGCTGCTTTTCATCCGAGGCCTAAGACCTTGTCTGGCCCCGTGTACCCGCGCAGGACTGCCCCCACGGTCCAGTTGTGCGAACCCCGCAAGCCGCGTTAGGCTTCGCTCCCCGGATACCCGGGTTTAACAACACACCAGAGGAACCATGAGATGAAGCCGTTCACCCTGCTGATCTGTACGCTCGGCCTAGGCCTCGCCACCCCTGTTCTGGCAGGTGGCCCTACCGCGTCCCATCCCTGCTACGCCGTCGCCGACTGCAAGACGAAGGCGTCACAACCGGAATTTTCTGCCTGCATCAAGGCCAACCAGGCCGCGGCGGATGCCATCCCCGCCTGCGTCGCGTTTCGCAAAGACAAGGATGCCTATATGAAGGCCCATGGCATCGCAAATCTGGAGGCCCTGTTCACGAAATAGCGCGTGACCGGTTCCTTGGCCTTCACCCGCCGACGTTGACCGATCAGGTTGCGATGGCCATGACCTCCGATCGAGAGGTGGCGGCACAGCCCCGTGAACCTCCGGCGGCGGGTCAGAAGGCGCCGGCCTCGACTTCGAGATAGGCCAGCGAGATGTGCTTGCCCAATTCCTCCTCGAACCCGGGCCAGTCCTTGAAGCGGCTCAGGCGCTCGGCGATGCGCGGCTTCATCTCGAAGTCGCTGAGGCCTTCCTCGTAGAGACCGGCCACGCCCTCGTAGACACCGCTCAGGTAGCCGCGGTAGTTGTCCACGATCTGCCAGCCCCCGGTGAGGCCGTGACCTGGGATCAGAACCCGTGCCGTCACCACACCCTGGACGCCGTTCAGGGCCTCGATGCTGCCGCGGAAGGAGCCGTCATCCATACGCACGATGCGTCGGTTGCAGGCGTTGTCCCCAAGAAACAGGGCGCCGAACTCCGGTACCTCGAACATCAGGTCCGTGGTGGTATGGACATGGGGGTAATAGTGGGTCTTGAAGGTCAGGCCGCCGAGCGAGAGGGTCTCCCCACCCTCCAGCGCAATGGTCGGGCCTCGGGGCACTGTCCCCGCCGTGGCCCCGTTGGTGGCGTTCATCATGCGCTGGACCCATTCCTCGCCGGCACCCCGGGCAACCTGCTCCAGCATCTTGGGGTGGGCATAGATCGGGACCTCGGGGGCGGCCGCTACCATGGCCTGATTGCCGAGCCAGTGGTCCCCGTGGACATGGGTGTTGAGGACCGCCAGCAAAGGCTTGTCCGTCACCTTGCGGATCTGCCGCAGGACCATTTCCCCGGTCTGGACGCTGGAACCCGGGTCCACCACGATCACGCCCGTCTCGGTGACCAGGAAGGCCGGGTTGTTCATGAATCCCTGGTTCTCCGGACTCGGATAGCCCACGGGGCCGTGAATCACCTAGAGCCCCGGGGCGACCTGATCCGCCGGGTAATCCGGCAGGTCCGGCCCGCGGGCCGCCAGGGCGGGCAAGGCCAACAAGAGCAGGAGCCAGGCGAGGAGGGTGCGGTGGCGCCCGGGGGTTTGGTGACTACGGCTGAATCCGTGGTGCATGGTCGGTGCTCCGGTAGTTGTGGGGCTGAGGTGGGTTTATACCAGGGTCTGGTTGCCGGACTGGATTCCAGATGGGGCCCATACTCCGGAACCGAAGGGCCTGCCGCCGTCATCGACGTTCAGAACACGGACTCGGTCGCCGTCCGGCCGATCAAGGGGCGAGATCCGGTGGGGATCATTTCAAAGCTGTTTGATCCGCTTAGGGCGGCGCGAGCAGCGAATTCGGTGGATGGGGGCTCCTGATCATCCGCCACTGTCCAAAGGTCGCCGCTTGGCCATACCTCCGGTTGGTGTCATCAATCAGATTCCAGACGGTGGCCTTTTCGATGCGAAACCGCGTGCCGTTCTTGGCGATCCGCACGCCGGCATAATCATCGATGTATCCGCGTGCTGTCACCTCCGCCAGCAAGCGCTCCCGCTCGGCTCGGCTGGATGCTTCCGCCGTGAAACGAGATGGCATGGCGGTTAACTCTTCCCAACTCATGGCAAAAAGGTTTAGTGCGGCCAGGTTGCCATAGTTGAGTATGGGATCAGCGGCGGTATCGTGCGATAACACGACAAAGGGGGCGTGGAACAAGGCCTCCGCCGCGTCGATGGGGGGCAGCGCCGGGTCCAGTAGGTGTCGGCCAGTCAGGGCCTGGTAGGTACGGCGTAACCGTTCCACATGATCGACCTGAAAGTGATTGGCAGGGGAGGGCATTAACATGGGAGTCTTTCTCGACCTCGCTTTCATTCCGGGGACTCCGATCCCAGGTGTCGCCGAAACGGCTGCTGGGTCGCGATGGCGCCCCGCGACTCCGGGCAGAACACCATGACCTCGGTGCCGTCGGCCCGGTAGTAGGAGAAATTGATCCGCGCGAACTCGTCGTCGGGCTTGCGCATATTTGTCAAGACCCGCCCCCTTGTCCTCCTCGGCCAGCAGGCGCGGAAAGATAGTCACAGGTGCTTCCTGCCCTGGCGGCTAAGGTCTTTCGTATAGGTCGGGCATCGCCAATCTCTACGATGCTTTCGCCCG
Organism: Chromatiaceae bacterium; assembly: GCA_020851955.1. Classification (GTDB taxonomy): domain Bacteria; phylum Pseudomonadota; class Gammaproteobacteria; order Chromatiales; family Chromatiaceae; genus M0108. The sequence goes on from JADZBU010000111.1 coordinate 7,537, forward strand.
CCATAAGCAGACCCATCGCTTGTTCAAACACTTGGGAGAACACCTCGCGCAGCCGGCGGTTGGTCAGATTGCCGCAGGTCACCCAGATGAAAAACGGCGGTACGCCACGCCGTAAAATGAGCTCGATGAAATCGCTGTCCTTGCTGACGATGACGATGTCACCTGCCGCCCGTGCGCGCTCGAAGATGTCCGCATCCTCGGCGGCCTGCAATCCGAGAAAACGCATCGACTGGGCCTGAACGCCAAACCGCTCGGTCAGCCAGGGCGCCAGGCTGGGCGGCAACTGGGCATCGACCCAGAAGATCACGCGGCCAGCCTCGCAATCGCGGCGCGCCGGGCGGCGAAGTGCAGGCAGGCCTGAATGTCCGCCGCTTCAAGATCGGGAAAATCCGCCAGCAGTTCATCCTGGCCGACCCCTTGGGCCAACATCTCGAGAATATCGCTTACCCGGATGCGCAGGCCACGGATACAGGGTTGACCGCCGCACTGGCGCGGATTGAAGGTGATGCGCTGCTCCAGCATCATGTTCATGGCTCGATCCTCACTCGGAAACATCGTTTCATCTACCCGTCAGAGCCGATATTCGTCCAGCGGATCCGGGCGGGTGCCTTTACCCCATAAGCCCCAGCCCGCGTCCTCATCGCCCAGCACCCAGGCCACGACCTCCAGCGGATCCTCGCCGTCGGCCAACTTCCGTTCCTCTTCGTGAATCAGACCAAACAGACCCCCGAGTGTCTCCCCGGCCCGCAACCGGCGGGCGCTCTCGACCACCGACGACACGCGGGCGAGTCGGGCTCCGAGCCTCGCCCCCTCCTGCTGTTTCGCGCGCAGGGCCTCGGCCAGAAACCCGAGCAGACGCGCCGAGTCGCTCCAGCGTTCCTTTAACTCCGTCAAGGAGCCTTCGATGGCGTCCGCCGCCAGCGCTCCATCGCGAACCTGATACTCCACGAAGACGCCATAGGCAAGGACGAAAAAGAGCGTCAGGGTGCGGGCGGACTCGGCATCGGTGCGGTAGTCGCGCCTGCCCTCCGCGTCCAAACGCAGGACGTCGAAGTAGACGCGTACCCCCGGCGGGGCCCCGCCGATCCAATCGCCCACGCGATAATGCTCAAGCGCGCAATCGAAACGCTTGGTCTGGATCGCGATCTCCCGGCCGTCCAGTTCGATGGAGAGCGAATCGAACATGCCCATGCTGTCAGCCTCCTCAAAGACACGGTTTTTCCGCGCCCAGGTTAGCCCACGGGCGGCAGAACTGCCGCCTTAGACCTTACGTAAACAATAGGCCGCCGCCTCGACCATGGCATCGTCCATCACCCCGTGCCCCAGGTCGGCCATGACCTCGGGCCGGGCGATCCCCAGCACCACCTGCTCGCGCCATTTCTGGAAACTGGAGAGGAAGAAACAGGTGCGCGACGTGATGGCCCCGATGCGCCCGCCGGGCCGAGACGTTCGGGAACTCACCGGAATGCAAGGCGGCCTGGTAAAGGGCCGGGCTGGTCATGCCAGGCTCCCAGATACGCAGCAGCAACCGCGTCTCCTGGAGTAGGCCCAGGCCCGCCTGGAGCTGGGTGGTGTAGTGGTGCTTGGTCGTCACGCCCGGTCCACAAGGTAGGGGTAGGAGCGCATCCCCAGGGTGAAGGCGGCGTGGTAGCAGCCAGCGGCGGCGGCGATCCAGGTGCCGTCATCGAGGTCCGCGGAGGTGCCGATCTGGATGGGGCCTTGCTGCTGCATGGCTGTCGGGGCCCTGCAAAAGGACTGGAGCGCGGCGAGGGCAGTGGCCTGCGAGCTGATGTCCTGGTGCGCCGCGGCGGCCATGGCCGGGTCCTGGAGTACCTCGAACAGGGACTGCTCCAGGGTCTCGGGCAGGCGAAAGAGGTGAAAGACCCGGCCGACACCGATGTGGTCGTCATGCACCCGCCGGGCTGCTTCCTTGATCCCCTGGTACTGGGCCAAGGGCGTGGTGCGGGCGAACACCGGGTTCAGGAAAGCCGCACTGGCAGGGGTCAGGAAGCCACTGGGCCACCAGTCGAACTGGGCCTTCTCGCCGAGGTAGCCGACGATGACGCGGAGTCGGGTAATGGCCAGAAGCTGGTCTAGCTCCCGCTGCGCTTGCTGCCCATCCACGCTCCTACTCCTCTTGTTCTTATCGGTCTGGTCTTGCGAGATCGGGAAGACAAGCGCCGATTGGCGAAGGGAGCTGAAGTCTACGCCCTCACCCTGGCTTTTGAATAGGGAGGGGCGGAAGTAAGTACCCGGCCTATCCGGTTGCCGCCCAAGGCATCCAGCTTCCGCGTGAGGCTTTGCACTCCGTGCCATGCCCAGGATCGGAGGGGCATTACCGATACCGATACCGGCACGCGGGAAGGGGGTGAGTTGGTCCCGGGGCTTGACATTCGGGCTGTAACATCCTGTTTGGAATTAGATCAATAGCCCTGAAACAAAAAATCCAGTGCAGCCGTGATGCGTGCCTGTTCGGCGAGCAATGAACCGACGGGGGTTTTCAATACCCGCAGGGGCACGGCGCCCATCTTAGGTGTCTCCAGCAGGAAATCTTGGCCTTGGATGTTGAGTACCGGGGTAAGCCGAGCAGGCAGTTGCACCTTGGCGAAGTGATCCAGGCTCCGCAACGGAATCACCACGCGGCTTTCAAGTCCGTCCAGCAAGTCGCTCTGGACATCGAGCAGGTAGGGTGTCGAGCTGGCATGGGCACCCGGATTGGGATAAACATCGAAACGCGCCATCAGAAGGTTATCCACCTATCGAGTGGCAGCCCTTCCTCCGCCATGGTGGCGTTGTAAGCCGCAATGAATTCCGTGTGTTCCTCGCGCCAGCAGCGTTCCTGCTCGCGTCGCACAACCTCTCGCAAATGAAGGTCACAGACCTGAGATACGTTGATCTGCAATCGCTTGGCGGCTTCCAGGACGTCGGCACTCAGGCTCAGGTTAATGGCTCGTTTGCCGGAATGAGGGGATGGTGCGGCGCGCGCGCTTGAGGGTATGGCAGCGGGAGGCATGGGGTATCATTCAATTTAATGCGCATTGGGATATGCGCATACTTTAATGCCCCTTTCTCGATAATGCCAGCGCTGAAGTGGACCCTTCCCTCAATGCCGCCAGGGCCCGTGCGACCTCCCCGCGATAGACTTGGGCGGGGGTCGCCCCGCCTAAGCTCTGTCGTGTCGCGGGGTGTGGTTGTGGGCGCCACCGGCGGGACGCCCATGCGACGCACCCGCTGGTTGGAACCGCATACCCTGGTCTTAAGGGACTGTCTTATACCTGGGGTCCACGAAATCTTTGGCGCATCCGCCAGCCCGATCCCGCCAACATGAGCGCCAGGAAGGCGAGCACTAAGGGATGCAGGGTGGGGATGGGGGCGGGGTTGACGTAATCCTGGCCGGGCCCACCCAAGGCGCTCAGGCGGCCATTGGCGGCACCGTCGAGGTCGAAGGGTCCGCCGTCTTCCAGACTAAACCTGATCAGGGTTTGGCCACCTTCGGTGGTGACCCCTTCGGCGAGGTTGGTCCAGTCCCCGGTCAGGCGGTGCTGTTGCCAGTAGCCATTCGTGGCCACGCTGGCGGGGATGCGCAAGATGAAGGTGGCCCTGGTGCCGGGTTGAAGGGGCGGGGTCTTCTCGGCCTGGAATGCGAGGTGCCCCATGGGCCAGAGCACGGGTCCGGTGGCGGGCGCCGCCTGGGCTCGGGCCGAGAGGAGTCGCCAGCCGTCGCCAGACAGGGTGAAATAGCCATGCGCGACGGCGGGCAGGCTGACCACCTCGGCTTGCTGCGCATCGGGCAGGCCGTCGCCATTGCCATCCCCGAACCCGGCGCCCGTGGCGTTCGGCACCTGACCTTCCAGGCTGGAATCGACGCCATCGATATCGGAGTCGTTGGCCGGTAAGTCGGTAGATTCGAAGGCGCCGATGTCGCAGCCCGCGCCCTGGGAACGGGCGACGCCGCGGGCGTCCACGCCGTTGGTCAGCCCGGCATCCCAGCACACCGGGCCTATGGCCTGGTCGATGGCCGGGCTGCCGGCCAGCAGCGGGAAGGCGGCCGTGCCGTTGACATCGGTCAGCGGTCCCAGCAAGGGGTCGAGGCCGCTGCGCGAGCCAAAGTCGGCGCCGAAGCCGCAGTCGGTGCGCCGGTCGAGGTTGCCACCGCCATCGAACACCTGGCCGCTACAGGTGCGGTTCGGGTTGTTCAGGATGCTGTTGGTCAGGGTCAGGCTGCCGCCGATTTTCTCGACCTCGCCCGCCGGCGAGGCGCCGGAGAAGGTGCTGTTCACCACATGCACCGTGCCGCCGGTGACGCGCAGGCTGGGGGCGCCATTCAGCGCTTCGCTGTTGGCGAAAGTGCTGTTGACGATTTTGGCCTCGCCGGAGGTAATCGACAGCGCCGGTTGCGGCGGTTCGACCGCGAGCGCCCGCGCCTGGCGGAGGGCCGAGGGACTGTTGGCGTCCATTTTGCTTTGATTGCCGCCGACGATCGCAAAAGGCCCGATATATGTTATGTTAGAACACTGACTGTTGATCGAATTGAAATTCATCTGGCAGTTCGTTTCAACATTACTCACCAAAAACGAACCGATCGCTGAGGAGATCGATGATTGTACTGAAGAAGAAATATTTATCGCTGTAAGATTGCTTGGTGCGTTCAAATCGGACGGCGAACTGGGCGGACAGTAGAGCGACGACTTCCCACCGAAGTCGCCGAGTGCACTTGTGATACTGAGAAGAGCGCCATTGTTGATTGTGATTTGGCTCGAACATTGCGTCGGCGTGTCAGACGGCAAGATCAGCGTCGTGTCGGAATCGATAATCAAATGCTCCGGCAGCACCGCATTGCTCGGGTCCACGGTGATCACATTGCCATCGAACGGATGCACTACCAGCGTGCCGGGAACATCGTCAGGCGGGGGGCCGGGTAGGGCTTTGACGGGGATGCGAACCGGCGCGCTGTCTTGGGGGGCATAATAATAATCGCCCAGAAAACGGGCAAACACGAAGTAATCCCCTGCCTTGGTGAAGGTGATATCGCACTGGCCCGCCGCGACGGTGCCAATGCATTCGAAAGTATCCCAATTTTCGAACGCAGTCACCCGAACAATCGTGTTGGGGTCTGAGTATGGCGCCACTGAATACCGGACGGTTACCGGTCTGCCTCGCACCCCTGGAGATGGGCTGGTGCCGGTGATCGTGACGGTGGTTGGCTCCGTTCCAGTGGTTCCCACGATGGGGCCGTTCCAGCCGAGCAGGTAGGCGTCGCCTGGGTCTTTGTCATAAGAAGGCTGGGTATCGAAGCTAACCTCCGCCATACTGGGATCATCGTAGATTTTTTGGGTGAAGGGAATCAAACGCGACCCCCCTGGAACGCTCATAAGGTAAGAGCTGAATTGGGTGCTGGCGGGCAACCAAAGCTGGAAGCTGGTTGTCTTGGCCGTGAAGGTAAATTGGCCGACCGGAATTGGCAGCTTTTGAATTAGGCCCACACCATAGTAATACTCGACATTCGAGATCAGGCGGTCGACCTCTGTATTACCCACGCGGCGAGCGGTCAATGAGACCCGTTCGGTACTCACGACATTGGGATCCAGCGCATCGGCCACGCCATTCCCATCCACATCGCCCAATCGGCCGGCAAACCTCCCGCCCCGCACTTGGTTTTCTATTCGGGAGTCGAAGCCATCGCCGTCGTCATCCGTGTCGCGTTCGTCGGGAATGCCATCCCGATCGCTGTCCAGGCCGCGCTCGACGGCGTCCGGACGCCCGTCGCCATCGCTGTCCGGTCCCGCGCCCACGCAGTCGGCGTCGGCGGTACACACGCGGTCGATGGCGTTGCTGCACCGCTGGGATGCGGAGCCTTCTTGCATGATGGTTTCGCAGGTCGGCTGAGACGCCTGGCGAAAAACGGCCTCGACCGAACAATCCGCGGTGATGGGCCCGGTGCTGAACTCGGCGCCCTGAAGGGCGCCCCAGCAGCCCTCGACCCCGACGGTCTCGAACGCCAACTCGGGGGTGACGGTGAAATTCAACTGGCCATTGGCCGCCACCAGTTGCGGCGCGGGTGGGTCGATTCGCCCGCCGGTGCCGGCGATCGGGGTCACGAGATAGGCCCGGGGGGCGCTGCATTGGACTTCTCGGGTGTCAATCCCAGTATTTCCACAGACCCAAGTGAACTGTTCGAGGGAGGTCGTAGGCACCTGTTTCACGACGCCCACGTTACAATACCCAGTCAGCGGAAGATCATGCGTAGGGTGGCCCTGCGCCGGACCGCAGGCGGGAGCCGAAGTATATTTTTTGAAGGTCGCCTCCACCGTGCAATCGGCCTTGATGGGGCCCGTGATGTAGAGCTCCGCTGCGTACATGCGGCCATCGCAACCGCTGACCTTGTCGATGACATAGTCGACAACATAGATGTTATCTCTGTTCGCTGAGACCGTGAATTCGAGAATGCCGCCATAGGCGACCGTTTGCGGGGTGTTCGGCGTGATGCTGCCATTCGGCCCGGCGCTGGGGGTGACGGTGTAGCCGCGCGTGGCGCTGCATTGCCCAGAGTTGGCGCCACCGTTTTCGCCCAGACAGGTCCAGGTGTAGGCGCTGACGCTTTCATCGACCGCCGAGGCCGTGCCTCTGGCGCAGAGGTTGGCAGCCGGCGCAATCGTGAAGGGACCGCTGGTGATGGCGCTGCCGCAGGTGCCGTGGATCGGTGTTGGCGCGACTTTGAAGGTCGCCGTTACCGTGCAATCGGTGGTAATGGCGCCGGTGGTGTAGGTGCTGCCGGATAGGCTGCCGCCGCAGCCGTTCACGCTGTCGATGACATAGATGTTATCTCTGTTCGCTGAGACCGTGAATTCGCGAACGCCGCCATAGGCGACCGTCTGCGGGGTGTTCGGCGTGATGCTCCCATTCGGCCCGGCGCTGGGGGTGACGGTGTAGCCGCGGGTGGCGCTGCATTGCCCAGAGTTGGTGCCACCGCTTTCGCCCAGACAGGTCCAGGTATAGGCGCCGACGCTTTCATCAACCGCCGAGGCCGTGCCCGTGGCGCAGAGGTTGGCAGCCGGCGCAATCGTGAAGGGACCGCTGGTGATGGCGCTGCCGCAGCTGCCGTTGATCGGCGTTGGCGCGGCTTTGAAAGTCGCCGTCACCGTGCAAGCGGCGGCGATGGCGCCGGTGGTGTAGGTGCTGCCGGACAGGCTGCCGTTGCAGCCGCTGACGCTGTCGATGACATAGCCGGTGTCGGGCGTGACCGTGAAATCCCGAGTGCCGTTATAGGCGACGGTCTGCGGGGTATTCGGCGCCAGGCTGCCATTGGCCCCGGCGCTGGGGGTGACGGTGTAGCCGCGCGTGGCGCTGCATTGCCCAGAGTTGGTGCCACCGCTTTCGCCCAGACAGGTCCAGGTATAGGCGCTGACGCTTGCGGTGATCGCCGAGGCGGTGCCCGTGGCGCAGAGGTTGGCGGTCGGCGCAATCGTGAAGGGACCGCTGGTGATGGCGCTACCGCAGCTGCCGTTGATCGGCGTTGGCGCGGCCTTGAACGTCGCCGTCACCGTGCAAGCGGCGGCGATGGCGCCGGTGGTGTAGGTATCGCCGGACAGGCTGCCGCCGCAGCCACTGACGCTGTCGATGACATAGCCGGTGTCGGGGGTGACCGTGAACGCTTGGGTGCCGTTATAGGCGACCGTCTGCGGGGTATTTGGCGTGATGCTGCCATTCGGCCCGGCGCTGGGGGTGACGGTGTAGCCGCGCACCACCGAGCAGGTGGCATCCGTGCCGCCGTTCTGCGCGGTACAAGTCCAATCGTAACTGCCGGCCGTCGTGGTCACCGCGCTGGCCGTGCCAGTCGTACACAGGTCGCCGCTCGGGGCGGTGGTAAAGGGACCCGTACCCAGCCCGGTGTTGCAGGCGCCATCAATTGGCGTGAGTAGTTTGAACCTAGCCGTTACGACGCAATTTTCAATAATAGGCGCGGTTCGGTAGTTAACACTATTAATGAAAGAACCGCCGCACCCACTGACGGAATCAATGGTGTAACCGGCGGCTGGCAAAACCGCAAAGTCCGTAGTGGACTGGTAAGTAAAAATCCCAGCTGTGCCGGGTATCAAGCTGCCATTCGGACCCACATCAGGGGTGACTGAGTAACCTCGTATTGCGCTGCACTGGGCGGAATTGGTTCCGCCGCTCTCACCCATACAGGTCCAGGTGTATTGAGACGTTCCGCTGGTGATGGCGCTAGCCGTGCCCGCCAAACAGAGCCCGGTGCTGGGTGGGTTGAGGGACGGTACCAGGAAATTGCTATTGGTACCGCAGGCCCCGTTTACGGGGGCATAAGTCTCCGCGTTATAGGCCCCGATGGTCGGCGGCGCGGCACGGGTTAGGCCGCGCTGGTCGATCGTAATCTTGTCCGTAGCCGGGTTGGCCGGCGTGAACTGCGTGTAGGCCGTATCGAGCTTGTAATAATTAGTGCCTGAACGAAAACCCATTAAATTCGCCAAAACCGCCATGGTCAGCCAAAGGCTGGAAGTGATATCGGCTCATTCCGCGATGAATTAAGTGCTGCGCCCCGAGTTAATTGAGAGCAATTCGC
>JADZBU010000112.1 GCA_020851955.1 Chromatiaceae bacterium
AGAGGCAATGCTCCAGGCCCTGGGCGATGTTGGCCAGGCCGCGGGTGATCTTGCGGGTGACGAAGGTCTCGCCCCGGCGGGGGCTCTCGTGGTTGAAGAGGATGCCGTTGCAGGCGTAGAGGCCGTAGGCCTCGCGGTAGTTGACGGTGATCCAGTAGGCGTAGAGCTTGGCGACGGCGTAGGGGCTGCGCGGGTAGAAGGGGGTGGTCTCGCGCTGGGGGACTTCCTGGACCAGGCCGTAGAGTTCGGAGGTGGAGGCCTGGTAAAAGCGGGTCTTTTTCTCCAGACCCAGGAAGCGGATGGCCTCCAGCAGGCGCAGGGTACCCATGGCGTCCACGTCGGCGGTGTACTCCGGGGACTCGAAACTCACCGCCACGTGGCTCTGGGCGCCCAGGTTATAGACCTCGTCGGGCTTCACCTCGCGCAGGATGCGGGTCAGGTTGGAGGAGTCGGTCAGGTCCCCGTAGTGGAGGCGGAAGCGGGGGTGATCCGCGTGGGGGTCCACGTAAAGATGATCCACCCGCTGGGTGTTGAAGGAGGAGGCGCGGCGCTTGATGCCGTGGACCTCATAGCCCTTCTCCAGCAGGAATTCCGCCAGGTAGGAACCGTCCTGGCCGGTGATGCCGGTGATGAGGGCGCGTTGGGTCATGATGCTGTTTCCTAATGGATTTGGTGCAAGGGTTAGGCTTGGCCCGCCACCGGCGGCCGCTGGAGCTGGGCGGCGGCCGGCTTCGGAACAAGGGGGCCACCGCCCCGGGCGTTACTGCTTGCGCGCCAGGTCCTGATTCGCCAGCAAGGCCCGGCAGGCGGGGGGCATGGGCGGGGCGGGCTTGGCCTCGCCACCCTTTTTCGGCTTGCGGGCCTCCTCGGTAAACCACCAGGCCAGGTCGGCACCGCAGCCCTCGCCGGCGGCGATGGGGGACTGGGCCTCGCAGGCCGGGCTGTCCTGGGGACACTTGAGGCGCACATGGAAGTGGGCGTCATGACCCCGCCAGGGGCGGAGTTTGCGCAGCCAGTGGCGATCGCCGGTCTCGCTCTCGCACAGGGCCTGCTTGATGGCGGGGTTGACGAAGATACGCTCGACGCGGCCATCCTCGGCGGCGCGCTTGAGCAGCAGCCGCTGCTCCCGACCCCAGTAGCCGTTCACCGCCAGGCCATCGGCCCTGACCATGGAGGGCGGACTCTGCGACTCCGGATAGGCGCGCTGGGCCTGGCTGGGGGAGTCGGCGAACTGGAACCAGATATCCAGATCCAGGCCATTCTGGTGGCTGCGATGGGAGGAGGACATAAGACCGCCGCGCGGCTGGGAGAGGTCGCCGATCATGACATAGCGGCCGGTGCGCTGGGCCTGATCGACACCCAGATCCCGGACGAAGGCCAGGGTGACGGGGTGGCCGAAATGGCGCAGGCGCTCGCGGCGAATCTGGACAAAACCCTCGCCATTGGCCGGCAAGGAGGCCGCTCCGGCCAGGCAACCGTTGGCGGCCTCGCCGATGGCGGCGGAGGGGCCGGGCGAGACGGCCCGGACCTCCGCCCAGGGACTGGCCTGGGCGGCGGGGGCGAGGGCCAGGACCAAGGCCAGGCGCAGGCCAGCGCTAACAACAAGGGGTAACAATTTCATTCTAGGATAAGGGGATTCCAGGGGACGTGAGGGTTAGGGAACGGGGGCCCGGGACCCGCGCGCCGGCGCTTGGGCGACCCGCTCCCGGGACGGTCCCGGGGACGGGTAGCCCGACCAGCGGGTCCGCCTAGGCATGACCAATCAGTTCGTCGACATGGGTGCTGACGCAGCGGCCCAGGGCGTTCAATTCGTAGCCGCCCTCCAGACAGGAGACGATGCGCTCGTGAGCGTGCTTGACCGCCAGGTCATGGAGTTTGCGGGTAAGCCAGCCAAAATCGGAGGTATGGAGGTTGAAATGGGCCATGTCGTCCTCGGCGTGGCCGTCGAAGCCGGCGGAGATCATGATCAGTTCGGGCGCGAAGGCGTCGAGGCGCGGCAGCCAATGCTCCGTCACCGCCGCCCGGTAGGCGGGGCCGTCGGTCAGCTTGGGCAGGGGCAGGTTGGCAATGTTGGGGGCATCGGTCTCCCAGCCGGGACCCGGATAGAAGGGGTGCTGGAAGCTGGAGCAAAAGAGGACCCGCTCGTCGCCCTCGAAGATGTTCTGGGTGCCGTTGCCATGGTGGACATCGAAATCGACGATGGCAATGCGCTGGAGGCCATACTCGGCCAGGGCGTGGGCGGCGCCGACGGCGACATTGTTGAAGAAGCAGAAGCCCATGGAGCGGTTGCGCTCGGCGTGGTGCCCCGGCGGGCGGACGCAGCAGAAGGCGGCGTGGTGCTTGTCGCTCATGACCAGATCGACGGCCATGATGGCGGCGCCAGCGGCGCGCAGGGCGGCGGGGAGGGTGCCGCTGCTCATGGAGGTATCGCCGTCGATCCAGGCCAACTGACCCTCGACCTGCGGTGCCGAGTTGAAAATGAGATCGACGTAGTCCGGGTCATGGACCCGCAGCAACTGCTCCCGGGTGACCTCGGGGGCATCGTAGTGGGTGACCAGCATTTCCATGCCAGAGGCGATCATGCGATCGGCGATGGCATAGAGGCGCTCCGGGCACTCCGGATGGTGGGCGCCGGGCTTGTGCTCCTGGCAGAGATGGTGGCCGATAAAGGCAAGGTTCATGATGCGTTTCTCTCCCCGTTTTCGCGCGATTATTAGTGCCCCTGTCCTAACGGGCAAGGCTTATTATCAGGTATATTGATGACCCTTGGGATGCGGGTTCCGGAGGGTCCGGCCCGCCCCCATCACCCTTAAGCTTAACCCGATCGCCCCGCGCGATTCGACCTCTATCCCTTAATTTCCACCAAAACCCACAAAACCCATAAAGGGACTCCCATCGTGAAGCTGTCAGACGTGGATCCGCTGTTCGTGCCTACCGGCATCGTCGTGTTCGGCGCCAGCGACAATCCGGAGGCCATGGGCGGCATGGTCTTCCGCAACCTGATCGAGGGCGGATTCAAGGGACCCTGCTTTGCCATCAATCCCAAATACGAGGAAGTCGCCGGCAAGCCGACCCATGCCAGCCTGGAAGAGGTCGATAAGCCCATCGATCTGGCGCTGATCGCCACCCCCGTGACCGCGATACCGGGCATCCTGGACCAATGCGGTGCCAAGGGCGTACGCATGGCCGTCATCTACTCGGCGGGCTTCGCCGAGGCCGACGAGGCCGGCGCCCACCTGCAGGACAAGATCGTGGAGACGGCGCGGCGCCATCGCATCCGCGTCCTGGGCCCCAACACCCTGGGCATGCTCCGGCCCCAGAACCGCCTCAACGCCACCTCCGGCGTCGCCACCAAGCTGGTGAGCGGCAACGTCGCCCTGGTATCCCAGTCCGGCGCCGTCTGCAGCGCCATGCTGGATTGGTCGGTGCCGCGCCACATCGGCTTTTCCTCCATGGTCTCCCTGGGCGCGGCGGCGGACGTGGACTTTGGCGACGTGCTCGACTTCCTGGCCCTGGACGCCCACACCCAGTGCATCCTGCTGTATGTGGAGGGCATCCGCGATGCCCGCCGCTTCATGAGCGGCCTGCGCGCCGCTGCCCGCATCAAGCCGGTGATCGTGGTCAAGGCGGGCCGCATGGCGGCGGGCTCCCGCGCCGCCAAGTCCCACACCGGCGCCTGGGTCGGCTCGACCGAGGTCTTTCGCGCCGTCATGGAACGCGCCGGGGCGGTCCAGGTCGATGCCCTGCACCAACTCTTCGCCGCCGCCCATGTCTTCGGCGCCAACAAACGCCTGGGCGGCGACCGCATCGCCATCGTTACCAATGGCGGGGGTCCTGGGGTGCTCGCCGCCGACCGCGTCGCGGAACTGGGCATGACCCTGGCCACCCTCACGGAACAGACTAATACCAAGCTCGGCGAGGTCCTGCCAAGCTGCTGGTCCCATGGCAACCCGGTGGACGTCCTGGGGGAGACCACGGTGGACTGCTACGGCAAGGCGGTGGAACTCTGTCTGGCGGACAGCAATGTCGATGGCGTGGTAGCCATCCTGGCTCCCCTGTCCATGACCGACACCACCGGCGTCGCCCAGCGCCTGGTCGAGATCGCCAAGATGAGCCGCAAGCCGGTGCTGGCCTGCTGGATGGGCGCGGGCCTGGTCGCCGAGGCCGTGGCCCTCTTCGCCCAGAACCGGGTGCCCCATTTCGACAGCCCGGAACAGGCGGCGGAGGCCATGTCCTACCTGGCCAACTACCACCGCAACCAGAAACTCTCCATGCAGTACCCCGGACCCCTCTCCGAGCGCCGCAACCCGGACGTGGAGGGGGCGCGCCTCATTATCGAGGGCGTCATGGCCGAGGGCCGCAAGACCCTGGGCATCGTCGAGGCCAAGGCCATCCTCTCCGCCTTCCGGATCCCGACCATGCAGGCGGTGGCGGCGCGTTCCGCCAACGAGGCCCTGATGGCGGCCCAGGCCCTGGGCTTTCCGGTGGTCATGAAGATCAGCTCGCCGGACCTCACCTACAAGTCCGACGTGGACGGGGTACGGCTCAATATCCGCGACTCCCAGACGGTGCGCCGCACCTACTCCGAGCTGGTGGAGCGGGCCAAGGCCATGCGCCCCGAGGCCCGCATCGAGGGCGTCACGGTGGAGCACATGGTCTCCGCCCGCGCCGCCCGCGAGCTCATGATCGGCGTCATGCGCGACCCCATTTTCGGCCCCATCATCAGCTTCGGCGCCGGCGGCATCGAGGTGGAGGTGCTGGAGGATCACGCCGTGGGCCTGCCGCCGCTCAATGACTTCATCATCGAGACCATGATCAACCACACCCGGGTCGCCCGGCTCATGGGGGCCTTCCGCCACATGCCGCCCATGAACCGCAAGGCCCTGGCGAAGATCCTGCAGCGGGTCTCGGAGATGGTCTGCGAGTTGCCGGAGATCATCTCCATGGAAGTCAACCCATTGATTGGCAACGATAAGGAGGTCATCGCCGTGGATGCCCGCATCCAGGTCCAGTATCGGCCACCCCAGTTGCCGCCCTATGGCCACATGGCCATCCACCCCTATCCGGTCCATCTCATCGAGCGGGTGCAGATGCCCGACGGCACCGATCTGGTGATTCGCCCCATCCAGCCCGAGGATGCCCAGATGGTGCAGAACTTCGTGCGCGGCCTGTCGGAGCAGACCAAGTACTATCGCTACATGCAGGCCATCAAGGAGCTGACGCCCGAGATGCTGGTGCGCTTCACCCAGATCGACTACGACCGTGAGATGGCCCTGATTGGGGTCAAGGAGGGGGCCGATGGCGACGAAATGGCCGGCGTCGCGCGCTATTCCTCCCATCCCGGCGGCGAGACCTGCGAGTTCGCCATCGTCGTCTCCGATAGCTGGCGGGACCGGGGCATCGGCGCCCGCCTTATGCGCTCCCTGATGCAGAACGCCCGGGACCGCGGTTTCCGCAACATGGATGGCGAGGTCTTGACCGCCAACAGCCGCATGCTGGCCCTGATGCGCTCCCTCGGTTTCCGGATTGAGCGCGATCGTCAGGACCCCGGGGTGCAATTGGTCGAAAAGGTGCTCTGATTTTATGTGCCGCCGGCGGGGGGAAGGGATTAGAATCCCCGTCCCTGGCCGGCCCTGCCACCCGCTTGTTGATCCACGCCAGCCTTCCAGGCTAAAGCATAATTAAACCAAGGAGATACCTAGATGAGTCGAGACGTTGTTGTTCTGAGCGCGGTGCGCTCCCCCATCGGCACCTTCGGCGGTGCCCTGGCCGAGTTCGATGCCAGCGAGCTGGCCGGCATCGTGATGAAGGAGGCGGTCGCCCGCTCCGGGGTCGATCCCCAACAGATCGAGTACGTGACCGTCGGCAACACCATGCCCACGGATTCGCGCTACGCCTACGTCGCCCGCGTCGCCTCCATCCAGGCCGGGCTGCCCATGGAGTCGGTCGCCATGCAGGTGTCGCGCCTCTGCGCCTCGGGCCTCCAGGGCATCGTCACCACCGCCCAGAACATCATGCTTGGCGATGCCGATTATGGCATCGGCGGCGGCGTCGAGGTCATGTCCAAGACCGCCTACCTGCTGCCGGCGCTGCGTTCCGGCGCCCGCATGGGCGACACCACGGCGGTTGACGCCATGGTCGCCGTCCTCACCGACCCCTTCGGTGTCGGCCACATGGGCATCACCGCCGAGAACCTGGCCGAAAAGCACGGCATCACCCGCGAGGAGCAGGATGCCTTCGCCGTCGAATCCCAGCGCCGGGCCCTGGCCGCCATCGCCGAGGGTAAATTCAAGTCCCAGATCCTGCCGATCGTCAAGCAGACCCGCAAGGGCGAGGTGGTGTTCGATACCGACGAGCATCCGCGCGCCGGCACCACCCTGGAGACCCTGGCCAAGATGCGGCCCGCCTTCAAGAAGGATGGCACCGTCACCGCGGGTAATGCCTCCGGCATCAACGACGGCGCCGCCTTCTTTGTGCTGGCCGCCGCCGACGTGGCCGCCCAGGCTGGCTTCAAGCCCATGGCCCGCCTCGTCTCCTATGCCGTGGCTGGCGTGGGCAACCACATCATGGGCGAGGGCCCGATCCCGGCCTCCCGCATGGCCCTCAAGAAGGCCGGTCTGACCCTGGACCAGATGGATGTCATCGAATCCAACGAGGCCTTCGCCGCCCAGGCCCTGTCGGTCGCCAAGGTCCTCAGCCTCGACCCCGCCAAGACCAATCCGAACGGCGGCGCCATCGCCCTCGGCCACCCGGTGGGCTGCTCCGGCGCCTTCATCGCCACCAAGGCCCTCTATGAACTGGAGCGTATCGGCGGCAAGTACTGCCTGGTCACCATGTGCATCGGTGGCGGACAGGGCATTGCGACCATCTTCGAGCGGCTGTGAGGGGTAAACCCCGGCGGTAAAGACCTGTCTTTCGGCTGAACCCAGCACGGGCGTCCGACCGCCCGAGCAGGACCCCGGGGTTGATGATGGGGCCCACCCAACCGGCGTGAAGCCGGCCGGGTGGGCCCCTTTTCCTTTGGGCCCGAGCCACCGCCAATCGACCCCGACCTTGAACTAATTCCGCGACAGACGCACTAAAGGGATTCAAGACTTCACCACCTAGCCAACGGAGGCTATAGCCATGAACGAACAAGATAAAATTATGATCGAGGGTCTCTTCCAGCGCCTACAGCAGGCCGAGTCCCAGATGGGCCAACGCGATGCCGAGGCCGAGGCCATGATCAATGGCCTCGTGACCCGCCAGTCCGCCGCCCCCTATCTCCTGTCCCAGGTGGTCCTGGTGCAGGAGCAGGGCCTGAAGAACCTCCAGACCCAGGTCGAGGATCTGGAGCGCCAACTGGCCGAGCGTCCCCAGGGCGGCGGCGGTTTCCTGGGTGGACTATTCGGGGGTGGCAGCCAGCCTGCGGCTCCCGCTCAAGCCCGCCCCGCCGCGAGCAGCGGTTGGGGCAACAGTCCCGCCGGCGCCCAGGGCCTGACCCGGGGCGGGGCGAACGCCTTCCAGCAGCAGCCCGGCGCCCAGGGTGGCGGCTTCATGGCCGGCGCCTTGCAAACCGCCATGGGCGTAGCCGGCGGTGTGCTCCTCAGTAATGCCATCGGCGGCCTCTTCTCCAGCCCGGCCGAGGCGGCCGCGCCGGCCGAGCCCCCGGCGGCGGCACCCGAGGCGCCCGCCGCGGAAGAGGGCGGCGGCGGGTTTGACAGCTTCTTCGGCGGTGGCGAGGAGGGCGATGGCGGCGATGAGTGGTGATCGCCATCGGGACTGATCCGCGCATAGTCCAGGATTAGACAACGCACCCCGGCCCCGCCGGGGTGCGCTTTTGAGCCTGTATAGTCCCCGATCACAGGCCTCGCCATCGGGCACAGTGCCTCCCCATGGCAACTTAATTCCCTGCAAACAGATGATTAAAAAGGTTACATTAGATTTAGGCACATCAACCGCGCCATCACGCAATCGCAGGGACGAGTTGCGGGAATCAAGCGACCACCCACTCGGCGGCTAAACCAAATTGTTGATTTTGAAGAAGACGTTCGACATGCCTGAAAAATCCGTCGACCAAAAACACCATGCCACGTTTGAGGACATTCGTCACATCGATGACGAAGGCAATGAATTCTGGCTTGCTCGACCGCTAGCCAAGGTCCTGGATTACTCGGAGTACCGCCACTTCCTGCCAGTGGTGGAGCGGGCGCGCGAAGCCTGCCGGAACAGTGGCTACCCGACGGAAGACCATTTCGAGGATATCCTCGAAATGGTCGATATTGGCTCAGGCGCGCGGCGTGAATTGCCAGATGTCCGCCTGTCCCGTTATGCCTGCTACCTGATCGTCCAGAACGGCGATCCGAACAAGCCGGTCATCGCCAATGGCCAGACCTACTTCGCAATGCAGACCCGGCGACAGGAACTGGCCGACGACGCCAAGTTCGCCCAGCTTGGCGAGGACGATATGCGCTTGGCCATCCGCAACGAATTCCAGCGCCCTGGCCAACCTGGTGCTGACGGTATCGACCAGCCCAACCTCTGGCACGGCAACACACTCTCCGACGCCGAGACCTATGGGGGTCTCCATGAGCGGGCGCCGGCGTCAAGGATACGGAGCTCACCCCCTACCGTGAACTCCTTCTGGCCACTTAGAGAAAAGCCCGTGACACCCAGGCAGCGGATAGCATCGACGCCGCCTGCTTCGATCTCAAGGCCGTTAATCCGCGCATTCGCCTGGAACGCGATACCCGCTCACCCTAGGAGATTCTGGAGGCCATCGCCGCAAGAGGGCGTACGGTTGAAGCCGCCATCGACAGGTTGCGTGCTTTAATGGATAACCCTTCGATGCAGATATCCCAGGAAGAGTCGGTTTAATACCCAGGACGGCTGGAACCATGTTCGATACGAAAGAAGAATTGCTGGCGCAAATACAGCTTGGGGAAGACAGTCGTCTGGAATTAAAGTCCGTGACTTTTCGCGGTGAGAAGATCACGGGGCCTCATCCCGATGGGTTAGCTGACGAATTGGCTGCCTTCGCGAACAGTTCCGGTGGAGTACTGGTTCTGGGTATCGATGAAAGGACGGGGAAACCCTCCGGGATGAGTATCCAGGAATTAACCCTCCTGGAGCATTGGCTGCTGGGCATTTGCAACGATCGGATCAAACCGCCACCGCTGTGCCGGATCGAGAAATGGAAACTACCCGATGCCATAGGCAATCCCGCTCCCATCCTGAAGGTGGACATTCCCCGCAGCCTGTATGTGCATGAAAGTCCCAATGGCCACTTCCATCGCATGGGCAGCAGCAAGCGCAAAATGTCCACGGAATACATCATCCGACTGGGACAACAACGTAGCCAGACACGCCTGATCCGCTTCGACGAGCAGCCGGTGGTGCAAGCGCCCTTGGAGGCACTCGCCCCGCCCCTTTACGAGCGGTTCCGAACGGCGCGCACCCGGGACCATGGATTGGATTTTCTCCAAAAGCTCGGGCTGGCCGCACGGGACGACGAAGGCATTCCTCATCCCTCGGTCGCTGGCATCTTGATGGCCTGTCAGGAACCGCGCAAATGGATCCCTAACGCCTTCGTGCAGGCAGTCGCCTATCGGGGGACATCGCCCGCCGGTGCGGACGGCGGCGCCCATTACCAATTGGATGCACGGGATCTTGCGGGGTCTCTGGATGAGCAGATCAGCGAGGCATGCCGTTTTGTGGCCCGCAACATGAAAGTAGCGGCGACCAAGGACCTAGGTCGCCGGGATATTCCCCAGTATGACCTGACGGCGGTGTTCGAGGCCCTGGTCAATGCCGTGGCGCATCGGGATTATGCGATTTATGGCTCAAAAGTCAGACTCAGGATGTTTGCCGATCGGCTGGAGATCTTCTCGCCGGGGGCCATACCCAATACCCTGACGGTCGAGAGCCTGCCGTACCGGCAGTCCGCCCGGAATGAAACCCTGACCAGCCTGCTGGCCCAATGCCCGGTGCCAACCGATAGCGACTGGGTCAATACCGATCGACGCACCTTCATGGACAAGCGGGGGGAAGGGGTTCGTATCATCCTGGAAAACAGCGAGCGCTTATCGGGCAAAAGCCCCGAATATCGCTTACTGGATGATGCCGAGTTGATGCTGACGCTCTTCGCCGCGGGTTAGGTGCCCTCAACCGAGGGGCACTGATCGGCTTAGCGCGGGGCGCGGCCTGAATCCGATCCGCCACCCCGGGCAAAGCCAGACCCAGCAAGGGCCGGGACTAACC
The DNA here is from genome assembly GCA_020851955.1 of Chromatiaceae bacterium. Lineage (GTDB taxonomy): Bacteria > Pseudomonadota > Gammaproteobacteria > Chromatiales > Chromatiaceae > M0108. The sequence continues at coordinate 10,240 of JADZBU010000112.1, forward strand.
CCCGGCCCTTGCCCTTAAGCCCTAGCGCCCCTGTCCGATCTCCACCCAGCCCTCCCCAGTCCAGCCATGTTGCCGGGGCCGATACATGTCCTCCACGGTGGCGGCGGGGTGCAGGAAGCGACCGGGGGTGACGGCGCGGACCCGGTAGGCCAATTGAAAGCGCTCCGGCTCGCTGGACTGGCGATCGACGGCGGCGACGAACCGCTCGGCGCGGAATTCCTGGTGGGCGCTGGCCTCTAGCAGCCCCAGCCAGGGGATGCCCTGGAGATCACCAGCCCGCAGCAGGCTGGGATGCTCTATCTCGAAGCCGGCGGGCAGGGGGTCATCGACGAGCAGGCGCGCCGCGCCGGCCTGGTCGGCGGTCACCGTGACGAGGACCACCAGGCGCTGGCCCTGGGTCAGCCGGTCGGGCTGGACCCGCTTGCCCTCCGGGTCATAGTAGGCGCGCTCGATGCGATAGCCCTGACCGCCGGCGGGGGGCGCCAGCCGGGGGATGCCGGACAGGGTGACCAGAACCTCAATGGGTTGCTTGCCGCGATTGACGAGGGTCGCGGGGGCCGCCGCCAGCGCCTTGGCCTCGAAGCGCCGGAAGAGGGGGCCCTCGGTGGGCTGGCCATTCAACTCCAGCCGGGGCTTGGCGGCACCCTCCATCAAGGCCTGGGCCGCGAGCAAGAGCCAGGCCTGCTCCTGGGTGCTGAGACGCCCGTCCAGGGCCCCCAACTTGTCGATCCGCGCCGCCAGGGCGTTCAGATCGATGGCCCCGGTGCCACTCTCGGCAGCCAGAGCCAGGAGGGCGGCGGCGTCACGCAGACCGGAGCCGAAGTCGAGCCGCCAGCCTAAATCCCCCTCGCCCTCGTTGAGCAGGGCCAGGGCCGAGGCAAAGGCGCGGTCGGCGCGAGGCTTATCACCATAGAGGGCGAGGGCGGCGCCCAACTGGGCCCGCGCCATGGGCGTGGCGAAGGCATCGAGCTTGGCCTCGGCGTAATAGCGCAGATCACCGATGACGGCGCGGGCGTTGCGGGCCAGGACGTAGAGGGCATAAGCCAGATCCTCGCCACCCGCCTCGCCCCCGGCGTCACCGCCCTCCCCGTAGGCGGAGGCCCCGCCAGCGCCCCCGCCCAGATCCCCGGCATAGGCCAGGCGGTTGCGCAGCTTGTCCAGGGCCAATTGGAAGGCAACCTCCGGCACGGCGTGACCGGACTCCCGGGCGCGGGTGAGGAAGTCGGTGACATAGGCGTCCAGCCAGAGATCGTCACCGCCGGGCCCCCAGAGCCCAAAGCCGCCGTCCGACCCCTGCTTGCCGATGAGATCAGCGATCGCCTCCTTGATACGTGGCCCCGCCTCCCGCTCGCCACTCAGGCCGGCGGCCAGGGCAATCTGGTTCAAGTAGAGGAGGGGCAGGGCGCGGCTGGTGATCTGCTCGGCGCAGCCAAATGGATAGCGATCCAGGGACTGGAGCAGGCCCGGCAGGTCCAGCCGACCGGCGCCGCTGGCGGAGAGCAGCAGGGTCCCCGTGCCGGGTTGCAGGTCCTTGAGCAGATCCTGGGTGAGCACCAGGCCCCGGCCACCGGGCTTCAGGGTCTCGACCCGGGTGTGACGCTGGGGTGGGCGAAAGTCCCGCACCGGTAGCCGCAAGGGCTTGACGATCTCCTGGCCATCCGGGGTCTTGAGCCGGACCCGCAGGCTGGCGTCGCCCACGGCCAGGGCGCGCACCGGCACCTCGCTACGGGCACGGCCGCCCGCGCTCAGGTCGAGATCCCGCCGGGCGGCCTGGGCATCCAGCTCGATCAGCCCCCCCTCGGCCTCCAGCCCCAGTACGACCCGGCCCACCGGTCCGGAGACATGGGTCAGCTCGATCAGCACCCGGGAGCTGTCGCCCGGGGCCAGGAAGCGCGGCTGGCTGGCCTGGATGACGATAGGGTCACGCATCATCAGGTCTTGGGCCCCATGGCCGACCCCGGCCGCCGTCCAGGCCATGGCCATCAGCTTGATGGTGCCATTGAAGTCGGACGGCGCGAAGCTGACCCGGGCCTTGCCCTGGGCGTCCAGCCGCAGGATGCCGGAGTGAAAGGCCACCAGGTCCTCGGTCGGCGGCGGCCCTTGCAGGCGCACCAGGCCGCCATCGCCACCGGAACGGACCACGCCCGGCGCGCCCTGCATCCGGTCGATGAGCTGGCCGTAGAGGTCACGGATCTCCATGCCCAGCCGCCGCTGGCCGAAATACCAGGCATCCGGGTCCGGCGCGGTAAAGCGGGTCAGATTGAGGATGCCCACATCCACCGCCGCCAGGGTGACATAGGCCTCCTCGCCGGGTTGCAGGTTGGGTACCGAGACCTCCAGATTCAGGGGCTGACGCGGCGCCACCGGACCCAGGGGCGTGACCGCCACTTGCAGCTTGCGCTCCCCCGGGGCCACCCCGGCCCAGGCCAGGCCGATGGCCCGCCCCGGCATGCGCTTGGCGGCCAGGTCCATGGGCCGATAGAGGAGGGCGGTGACATAGGCCCCGGCGCCCCAGTCGGCGGTCACCGGAAGCTCCACGGTCAGGCCCTCGGCGGGGACCTGGACCTCCTGCATGGTTAGTAGGCGGTCGCCCAGGGCCAGGATCAGGGCGGTACCGGGGAAGCGGGCCTCGATGCGCGCCCGCGCCATCTCGCCCACCTGGTAGCCCGGCTTATCCAGCGAGACCTTGAGCAGATCGGGGGTGTCGATGGCCTTGGGCGCCAGATACCAGCCGGCCTCGAAGGCCAGGCTGACGGGCACCGGTCCCGTTCCGGCCCCGCTCCCAGTCGGGGCGGGGGCCACCGCCAGTTCATAGCCGCCCCAGGCCACCGGGGCCTCGATGCGGGCCGGGGTACCCGTGCCCAGGTCCAGGTCACCGCTGGCCACGCGTTCGCGGCGGCTCACCGGCTCATAATCCCAGCGCCCATCGGACTGAAACCACTGGAAGTGGGTCGTCACCCGCGACAGGGTCCAGCGCAGGCCCCGTTGGGCCAGGCGCTGGCCGTTGGGGGCGATGGCGATGACCTCGAAGGCGGCCTTGCCGCCCTCGTCCACCGCGCCCTCGAAGAGGGGCTTGAGCCCAAGTCGGGCCTGGGTATCCGCGATCGGCCGCTCCAGGGTACGCTCCACCGGCCGGCCACCGCCCTCCAGGACCCGGACCTCGACCTTGGCGATGTTGGGACGGCTGCCGGCGGGCAGGACCGGCAGTTCCAGGGGCAGGCTGGCCTGACCAGCCGCATCCGTCCGCCCAGCGGGCAGAGGCGCGCTTGCCGGTCTGGGCTCCTCGTCCGCCAGACCGAAGCGATAGCCCGGCTGGCTGGCCAGGCGGTCGCTCTGCTCGATGCGCACCTCGCCCTCCACCTCGAGCCCGGCGGCGGGGGCGCCAAAGAGGAAGCGGGCATCCAGCTGGATATCCCCCGGGGCGGCGGGATCAATGGTGGTGGCGGCCAGGGTCGGCTCGAAGGCCAGGCGCTCGGGCTCGAAGTCCTCCACCAGGAAGGGCTGCTCCGCCAGGGGCGGGGCCTCGGGGTCCGCGTGAATGGCGGCGCGCCAGGTGCCGCGCATGGCCGTGGCCGGCAGGTCCAGGGCCAGATGGCGTCCGCCCAGGCCCTGATCCGGGAGCAGGACTCGGCTGTGCTCGACCCCATCCGGCCGCCGGATCTTGAGGGTCAGGGGCAGGCCCGTCAGAGCCAGGGCCTCGCCATTGCGAGCCAGGGCCGTGACCTGCACCCGCTCGCCGGCGCGATAGACGCCGCGCTCCGTGGTCAGGAAGACATCCACCGGGCCGGGCGCCGGGCGGCCATCCACGCCCCGATCCGCCAGGTCGAAGGCCGACAGGGCCAGGTCGAGGAAGGCAAAATCACCGTCGGGTCCCTCGGCCACCAGCAGGGCCGGCTTGTTGCCCCCCTCCCCGCGCAGCAGGCCCGGCTCGAAACGGGCATGGCCGGCCGCGTCCGTGGTGGCGCGGCCCAGGATCTCGTCGTTGCGGGCCACCAGGCGCAGGCTGACCGTCGCCAGGGCCTGGGCGCTGGACAGGGAGCGGACGAAGGCATGGAGGCCGTCATTGCCGGTGAGGGCCGAGAGCCCCAGGTCGGAGACGACGAACCACTGGGTCGCCAGCTCCTCGCCCTGGTCCGCCACCTCGGCGGGACGGGCGGTCAGGACGTAGGCGCCAGGCTTGAGTTCCTGGATCAGGGCGCCCACGGGCACCGCCGTCGTCATTTCCCGATTGAGTTCCATCCCCACCTCGACCTCGCCCGACCAGATGGCCTCGCCCTGACGATCACGGATGCTCTCGGCGGAATAGGGGTTCAGCGACTTGAGCAGCGGCCCGCCTTCCCAGGCCGCCGCGGCCAGGGAGCGGTCCCCCAGGCGCAGCACCTGGGACTTGACCAGGCGGGTGTTGATCGAGACCAGGGGGATGGCCGCCTCGCCACCCTTGGGCAGCACATAGGCGCGACCCTGGAAGCGCACCGAGGGTGAGCGGTCGCGGACATAGATGTCCAGGTCCGCCGAGGAGGCCAGGGTCTCGCCATCGGCGGCGGGCAGGCCGGCGCGTACCCGCAGGCGGTAACGCTCGCCGTGGACCACGCCATCGACGCACAAGGCCTGGGGGTCCACCTCCACCGTCAGGCCACGGCCGGTCTCGATCTGGAGGAAGTCGGCCAGGCCGGCGCGGTCGCGGGGCAAGGGATCGGAGACCTCGACACAGATGCGCGGATTGGCGGCGTCGGCATCGACGCGATGGCCGGTGATGCGGAAGCCGTGCTCCGCCAGCCACTGGTCGTAGAGGGCGCGGACCGCGGCATCCTCCTGGACCGCCAGGGCGGCGCGCAGGGCGCGAATGGCCCCCCGCCACTGATCGCGGGCCGCCAGGGACTGGCCGAGGGTCACCAGGGCCCGGACGCGCTCGGCATCGGTCCCGGCGAGGAGATAAGCGTTGATGGCGGCGGCGGACCCTGCCGCCAGCAACCGTTGCCGTGCCTGCCAATCGTTGGGGTCATGGTTAAGACTGGCCCGCGCCAGGCCCAGCCAGGCCGCGGGCGCCTCGGGGGAGAGGCGCAAGGCCTCGGCATAGCGGGCCAGGGCGACTTGCCCATTTTGGGCACGCTCCGCCTCCTCGGCCTCCGCCAGCAGACGATCGAAACGGGCCGCGACCGGCCGGGGCCGGGCGGCGATCTCGGCCGACTGGCGCCGCGCCTCCTCGGCATAGCCCCGGGGGAGGAAACCCAGTTCCGCCAGGCGGCGGGCCTGGCGCTCCTGGGCAGGCGCCTCACCGACCGCGATGTGACCCGAGACGGCGTTGGGGAAGGGGCGGGCGTCCTCGAATTCGCTCTTGAGGAAGCACCAGCGGGCCTTGCGGTTGTAGGTAAAGGCCCGGCAGCGCCCGTCGGCGAGGCAGGCCGCCTGGCAGGCCTCCAGGTCGATGTCCTGGCGGGTCTCCAGGTCGCGGCCAAAATAGTCCACGCCTTCCACCACCACCAGTTGGCGCCCGGCGGCTTCGCCCGCCGCGGCGGGGAGGGGTTGGATCAGGGCCCAGCTTGGGGCCAGCAAAGTCAGGAGGAGGGTCGCGAAAAGCTGGCGCCGTGACATGGGGAACCCCGCAAAAAGGCCGTGGATCATGGGCTCCGAGTCTAGCAGCCAGGCCGCAAACCTGCCGGCCTTATCCGCGTCCTCCGGCTTGGCGGCGGCCGGGACGCGCGGTGACGGAGCATATTGCTATTTCATAATTTTCTAATATACTAATCCCCCATGGGTCCGGACGCGTCATCGGGCCCAGGACAACAACAAGCTTTGCCAGCCCTTCATTTCCTTTGTCATTTCGAGGTGTGTAACCCAATGAACAAGATTGCCCTTGCTGTCTCGGTGGCCGCCCTCGCGGCCGTTTCTTCTTCCGCCAGCGCCTGGTGGACCGGTGCCCCCCAAGGCGATCCGGCCTTCCAGGAGGAGATGCGCCAGCAGGCCGCCCGCCACGCCGAGGAGCTGGCCAAGATGCAGGCCGAATGGCAGGCCGCCATGCGCCAGGCCAGCCAGCCGCCCGCCATGGACCCGGCCTTCGAGATGCCCAAGAGGCCCGAATTCCCGGCCATGCCCGAGTTCCCCGCCATGCCGGAATTCGCCCAGCAGCCGGAATTCCCGCCCATGCCCGAATTCGGCAAGATGCCGGAAATGCCCCCCATGCCTGAGTTTGGTCAGATGCCGGAAATGCCGCCCCTGCCCGAGATCGCGGGCGCTCCCGCCCAGCCCGACTGTCAAGACCAGCAGCCGACCCGCCCGGTCCATCCCATGATGGCCAAGCAGGCCGAACGCCGCCAGCAGATGGAGGCTCGCCACGCCGAAATGCGCAAGGCCGCCGCCACCCGTCACGCCGAGGCCATCAAGGCCAGCCAGGAACGCCGCGCCAATTTCATGAAGCGCACGGACCCCAAGGCCTGATCTAGCCCCCCACCTCAGGCCCTGCCACCGACGCTGCCGCCGGTGGCAGGGCCTGATAGCGCTGGATCGCCAGCCGCGCGTTGAACAGCAACTGGTCCGGGCCCAGGCGGTCGGCCAGACCCGCGTTGCGCACCATCTCCAGAACGCCGGGGTTGAGCCCCGCCAACCAGAGGGCAAAGCCCCGCTCACGGGACCGCCGCTCTCCCTCGATCAGGGCCTGCAGCGCCGAATACTCGATGTCCGGCACCCGGCTCAGGTCGAGCAGGACGACCCGGGGTTGGTGTTCCTCCGCCAGGGCCAGCATCCGCTCCCCCAACGGCCCCGCGTTGAAGAAGAAGATCCGCCCCTCGGGACGCAGGATCAGCAAGCCCGGAAAGGTCTCGTCGTCCGGGTGCTCCGGAGACAGGGGCCGCAAGACGTCCGCCCCCCGTTTACGACCGATGACATAGAGATTCGGCCGGGCCTCCTGGCTGGCCAGACCCAGCAGCGACAGGATGATCGCCACCACGATACCCTTGAGGGTGCCGAAGACCAGGACCCCCAGGCAAGCCACCAGCGCCCAGCGGAACTCCATCCGTCGCACCTGGCGAATGGCCAGAAACTCAGCCGGCTGGATGAGCCCCACCGAGTAAACGATCACCACCGCCGCCAGGGTCGCGTAGGGCAGCAGGCCCAGCACCGGGGCCAGCAACAGCATGGTGGCCGCGGCCACCCCCGCCGTGACCAGGGCGGCCAGCCGCGTGCGCCCACCGGCGGCGCGCACCACCGCCGTCTGGGAGGTGCCACCCCCCGCGGGCATGGCGCCGAACAGGGCCCCACCCAGATTGGCCGCCCCCGTGGCCAGCAGTTCGCGATTGGCATTGATGGGGGGGTCGGTCGGCTTGGCGAAGGCGCGTCCCGCCGCGATCGACTCGGTGAAGCTCATCAGGGCGATGCCCAAGGCCCCCGGCAGGAGCAACTCGACCAAGGCCAGATCCGGCAGGGTCAGGGCGGGCAGCCCCTGGGGAATGAGGCCGACGATCGACACCCCCAGTTCCGGCAATCCCAGCAACCAGGTGGCGGCGATGGCCCCGCCCACGGCGACCAGGGGGGCCGGCGCCTGGGGCCAGCGTCGCTCCAGCAAGATCAAAACCAGCAGGGTGGCCGCCGCCATGGCCAGGGTGGTCAGTGAGGTCTGCGGCAGGTGCTGAACGAGACTGACGACATCGCGGAAAAAGCCCGCCTTCTCAATATGGACCCCGAGCAGCTTGGGCACCTGGTCGAGTACGATCACCAGGCCGATGCCGGCCTTGAAGCCGGTCAGGACGGGGGTCGAGATGAAGTTAGCGACGAAGCCCAGGCGCAGGACACCCGCCAGCACCAGCATGACGCCGACCAGGGCGGTCAGGGTCGCGGCGGCGGTCACGAGCTGGGCCGGGTCGCCGCTGGGCACCGCCAGCCCGAGTTCGGTCCCGGCCAGGATGGCGAGGGTGGTGGTCGAACTGACGCTGAGCACCCGCGAGGAACCGAGCAGGGCATAGATGACCATGGGCACGAAGGCGGTATAGAGGCCCACCGCCACCGGCAGGCCGGCCACCGTCGCATAGGCCATGGCCTTGGGCACGACCACGGCCGCCGCCGTGAGGCCGGCGACCAGGTCGAAGCGGATGGACCCCGCGACTGGCAGGGTCGCCCCCGCAGCTTGATCCTTACTCATCATGTCTCCTCTCCTAGCAACCTGTCAGAATTTGTTGCGCAAACGAGACGCTTTTCAGGACAAAGCGCACGTTTCTCTGGTTTTTCCCTTACTGCGGAAGTAAGACGGCCATGCGTCATTGTACCCCCGGCTCCGCGGGAGGCAGGACCTAAGTCCGACAGGCTGCTCCCCCACCACAGCCGCTGCCACCGACCCTGCCGCCGGTGGCAGGGCCTGATAGCGCTGGCTCGCCAGCCGCGCATTTAAACGACAACCGGTCCCGGCCCAGGAGGTCGGCCAGACCCGCGTTGCGCACCACCTCCAGAACGCCGGGGTTGAGCCCCGACAGCCAGAGGGCCCGCCGCCCCCCCTCTATCAGCGCCTGCAGGGCCGAATACTCGATGTCCGGCATACGACTCAGGTCGGGCAGAACGACCCGGGTTTGGTGTTCCTCCGCCAGGGCCAGCATCCGCTCCCCAAGCAATCGGCTGTATCGCGGACAGTGAGATGGGGCGGGGTAACGCGGGAACAGCGCGCCGATTCCCTCCCGTACTGCTATCGTGATCCAGAGCAACCTCACGTCAACCCACCCCTGGCGGCCATGGCGAGACCCACCCCCCGCTGATATTCTGATCGCCATCGCGCTCCTGACTGGTCGCCTGATGCCATGGCTCCTCTTGTCTTCCTCCTCGTCTTAGGGCTTATCCCCGGCATTCTGGCGGCCCAGCCGGGCCTGGACAACCCGTCGGTCCCCAGGACGGACCCGCTGCTGGACCCCCTGCGCGCCGAACGGGGTTTCGTGGGCGCGGCGGCCTGTGGCGAATGCCACCCGAAGGAGTTGGCCCTCTGGCGGGGGTCTTACCATGACCGTGCCATGACCGTGGCGACGCCCGAGACGGTGCGCGGCGACTTCGAGGAGACCGAAATCACCGCCCAGGGGGTGACCTCCCGCTTCTTCCGCCGGGACGGGGAATTCCTCGTCCGCACCGATGGACCGGATGGCGAGCTCAAGGATTACCCCATCCGCTACACCTTCGGCTGGTGGCCCCTTCAGCAATATCTGATCGAGTTCCCGGGCGGGCGGCTCCAGAGCCTGGGCCTGGCCTGGGATACCCGCCCCCAGGAGCAAGGAGGGCAAGACTGGTTCCATCTCTATCCCAACCAAGCGATGGACCACCGCCATCCGCTGCACTGGACGGCGCCGGATCAGACCTGGAATTACCAGTGCGCTGACTGCCACTCCACGGACCTGCAAAAGCGTTATGACGCCGAGCGTAAGGGCTATGACACCCGTTACGCGGAGATCAACGTCGCCTGCGAGGCCTGCCATGGCCCCGGTGCCCGCCATCTGGCGTGGGCCAAGGCCGCCGCCGCTCGGCCGGCGCCGACGGGTGGGACAGGCACGGATCAGGCGGCCATTGCCGCCGCGACGGATGATCCGACCCGGGGGCTGCTGGTGGACCTGAAGGATCGCGATGGCGGCACCTGGGAGCTTGCCGCCGAGACTGGCAAACCCCGTCGCCAGCCACCCCGGGCTTCCCACCTCCAGACCGAGACCTGCGCCCGCTGCCATGCCCGGCGCGGCCGCATCTGGGACGAGATCAAACCCGGCGAGCCCCTGCACCAGGGCTTTCGGCTGGCCCTACTGGAGCCGGACCTCTATTTCCCGGACGGCCAGATCAAGGACGAGGTCTTTGTCTTCGGCTCCTTCATCCAGAGCCGCATGTACCATCAGGGGGTCGTCTGCGGCGACTGTCATGATGCCCACAGCCTGCGCCTCCAGGCGGACGGCAACGCCGTCTGTGCCCGCTGCCATCTCGCTCCCCGCTACGATACGCCCGAACATCATCACCATCCGGCCGGCTCTACGGGCGCCGCCTGCGTGGCCTGTCATATGCCCCAGCGCTGGTACATGGTGGTGGACGAGCGGGCCGATCATAGCCTGCGTGTGCCGCGACCAGATCTGTCCCTCAAACTCGGCACCCCCAACGCCTGCACTGGCTGTCACACCGACCAGGATGCCGCTTGGGCGGCCACCACGGTGGAGACCTGGTATCCCGATCCCCAATATCGGGGTCCTCACTTTGGCGAGGCCCTCTACGCGGCGGACCAACACGCCCCGGATGCGACTCAGCGCCTGCTGGCCCTGGCGGGAGACCCGGCCCAGCCCGCCATCGCGCGGGCCAGCGCCCTGGACCGGCTGCATGACCAGCCCCTGGACGGCTCAGGCCCCGTGACCCTGCTCACGGTGCGCCGCCTGCTCGCCGACCCGGAGGCCCTGGTCCGCGCCCAGGCCGTACGCTATCTGGATCGCCTCGATTTGCGGACCCGGGTCGAACTGGCCTGGCCGCTCTTGTCCGATCCGGCGCGCACGGTGCGACTGGAGGCGACTCGGGTGCTGGCGCCGGTGATGCGCCAGGGGATCGGCGGCAAGCTGGCGGACCCGATGCGGGCCGCCCTGGCCGAGTACGCGACCGCCGAGCAGGTCAATGCCGACCGCCCCGAGGCCCACCTCAACCTGGGTCTCATCGCCGTCGCCCTGGGTGAGCCCGGGCTGGCGGAGCAGTCCTATCGCACCGCTCTGGCGCTTGATCCCCGCTTCACGCCCGCCCGCGCCAACCTGGCGGACCTCTATCGGGAACAGGGGCGGGAGGCGGACGCCGAGGCCGAACTCAAGGCCGGCCTGGAAGCCGATCCGGACAATGCGGACCTCCACCATGCCCTGGGGCTGGCTCGGGTGAGAACCCAACGTCTGGCGGCGGCCATCGAGGACCTGGCCCGGGCCGCGCGGTTGGCCCCGGACAACAGCCGCTTTGCCTATGTGCATGGCGTGGCCCTGGACGCCGCCGACCGGACCGCCGAGGCCCTGGTGGTGCTGGAGGCCGCCCAGCCGGGAGATCCGGCCAACCGGGACATCCTGATCGCCCTGATCCAATACAATGCCAAGCTGGGACGAGTCCAGGAGGCCCAGCGCTGGCTCGCGGCGTTTGCCGCCTCGGCCCCGGGGGACCCGGCCCTCAAGGCATTGCGGGACGGGATCGGGACGCTGGGTTCCTGATCCGCGATCTCCAAGCCTGGGGCGAAATCCCCGACCAGCGGCGAAAGGCGCGCGTCAAGGCGCTGATCTCGCCATAGCCAAGGATAGCCGCGATCTGGCCGACGGACAGGGCCGTGTTCGCCAGCAACTGGCAGGCGATGTCATAGCGGACCTCCGCCACCAGGGCCTTGAAGCTGGTGCCATGCTCCGCCAGGCGGCGGTTGAGGGTCCGGGGGTGCAGGGAGAAGAGTTCCGCGACCTCTTCCTGGGAACCCCGGGAGGTGGTGAGCAGGGTGCGCAGTGTGCAGCGCAAGCGGCCGACCAGATCGGTCTGGCTTAGATTTGCCATGGCGACAATCCGCTGCTCGATTTCCTGGCGCCGAGCGGGATCTGCCCCGGTTAGGGCCTGGTTGAGCCACTTGGCGGGAAAGACCAGGGCCGTCTGTTCGCGATCGAACCGCAAGGGGGCCTGAAAGCAGCGGCGGAAGGGGGCGACATCCTCGGGTTGGCGGTGAGCAAACAAGACCTCGCTGGGGAGCCAGGTGGGACCGCACAGCGAACGCATGATATTCAGGCAGATGGCCATGCTACCGTCATTGATCTGGTCGGTTCCCTCTCCCGGGCGGTAAATCAGGTAACTCAGCACCGCCATCTCGCCCTCCAGGGACAAGAGGGGCGCTGCGCCCCGGTCGTGCAGGTGCAGATTGAGCACCAGACTACGCAGGGCCGTGCCAACATCCGGCGCATGGGGGAGCAGTTGGCCGATCAGACCCAAGCACTCAGGCCCCGTGCGCTGGCCGAGCAGCAGGCCGAAATGAGGACAGCCTGTCCGTGTCACGCAGGCCTGCAGCAACCGGCCCAGGATCGGGAAGGCGATCATATTCTCGGCATCGCTGAACAGCGTCTCCGCCAAGCCCAGGGGACCGATCACCGCCGCCAAATCCACGCCCGACTCCTCCAGCAGCGCAGGCACCCCAACCAAGGGACCGACCCTGAGGCTGCCTTCAAGGACGGGTAGCTCCCGAAGACCTGCTTTCGGTGGCGCCAAGCCAGGGGACGGGCTATCACTCATTGATACAGACCCTCGGAAATTTGTCGCAAGATGTCAAGCAAACGCCGGCCCTTCGGGTAATAATCCCGGCAGGGTGCGGGTTGACCCAGCCGCGCTCAGAGTCAGGCGCTTGATAGGGAGCACACTCAGTGTGTGCATCTTACTCACATCAAGCGGAGCAATAAGAAAAACCCCGGCATCCGTCCCAAGCCAACCATCTCCAGGGGCTTGGAAATTATCAAGAATCCCCATTACCGCCATCCAGCCATCCTTTTGGAGAAGATTCCCATGAAGCTATTTACGGTGACCTTGATGGTCGCCCTGGGTCTAGTTGCCGGCATTAGCCAGGCTGCCGACCCGGAGCGGGGCCAGGCTCCCCCAGGCTCTCCCAGCGCGACGACGACGATCAGCGGCAAGCAATTGCCCGCACCCGACCCGGCATTCGGCGGCGTGATCAAGCATGACGCCCTGCAATCGAAACCCTGGTGGGCCCCACGCATCGTGCCGCCCAAGCAGGCCCCCAACGTCCTGCTCATCATGACGGATGATGCCGGATTCGGCGTGCCCAGCACCTTCGGCGGCGTCATCCCCACGCCCACGATGGATAGCCTCGCGCAGAGCGGTCTGCGCTACAACAACATCCATTCCACGGCACTCTGCTCGCCCACCCGGGCCGCGCTCATCACCGGGCGCAACCATCACTCGGCGGGCTTCGGGGTCATTTCTGAACAGTCCACCGGCTTCCCCGGCTACAACAGCATCATCGCCAAGGACAAGGCGACCATCGGCACCATCCTCAAGGACAACGGCTACGCCACCTCCTGGTTCGGCAAGGACCACAAC
>JADZBU010000113.1 GCA_020851955.1 Chromatiaceae bacterium
TCAGCACCCCGAATTGCGGCTTATAGAGCAAGAGGGCGGCGGCCAGCCCCATGAGCAGGGGCCGCCCGGCGTCCCGGGCCTTAAAGACCAGGGCCAGGCACAACAGGGATAGGGCCGTGTTCTGGACGCCGACGATGGCGATCTGCAGGGGCGCGAAGGTCAAGAGGTAGAAGAGACAGAAGAGGAAATGCTCGCGGACGAAGGCGCTCGACCGCCGGGCCAGCAGGAGGGCCCCTAGACAGGAGGCCAGGAGGACGCCGGAGGCGAGGGCCTTGGCCAGGAGGGGCGGGAGCGCGGCCAGGGGCGCGAGCAGCAGGGCGAAAAAGGGCGGATAGGGAAAGATGTAGTAGCCGCCGGCGAAATCCGGCCAATGCTGGTTTTCCAGGGCCTGTTGCAGGGCGAAGTCGTAGAGCTCGGCCCCCCGCCCCGTCCAGACGATCTCCGCCGCCGCGTAAAAGGCGGGAAAATCGCCCCGGAAAAAGGCCGACTCCGGGCGGTTGCCGGCGAGGAGATAGAGACCGAAGCCCAGCAGCAGACCCAGGCCCAGGCCCAGGGTGATGCGGTTCAGGCGCGCCGGATTCATGGGCTCAGGGGACATGGGGGGCACTCTGGGGTGGGGGCCGGCGGGCGTGGCGTATTACCAACCAGAGTAGCAGAACCAGGGTGAGGGTCCCCCAGGGGATGCTGGTGACCTGGGCCAGGGGGCGCCAGAAGAGGGGGCTCATCCAGGCCAGGGCCAGGGTGCTGATCTCCCAGTCGCCGAAGCCCCGCCGACGGCCCTCGGCCACCCAGGCGGCCAGGGCCAGGCCGAGCAGGGTGGCGTCGTAATCCAGTGCCAGGGGGGCGGCGACCAGGGTGCCGATGGCCAGGGCGGCGACCTTGATCGGGTAGGCCGCGGGCCCGCGCCACAGGCGCCAGACGGTGGCGGCGGCGATCAGGCTGGCCAGGCCCTGCAGGGCCCAGGCGACGCCCACCCCGGCGCCCAGCAAGCGCGCGGCGGCGAAGACGCTGGTCATGTTGTACCAGGGCACCAGGCCTTGCTCCAGCATCTGACGCGCATAGTCGGACTTGGCCAGGAAGGCGGTCCAGACCTCGGAGCCCCAGAGGCCATAGGTGGCGCCCATGAGGGCGAGGGCGGCGAGGCCGGCCCCCAGCACGGCCCGCCCCTGCCCCGCCGCCAGTAAAGCGACGGGCAGGAGCAACCCCAGTTGGGGCTTGTAGATGAGGGTCCCCATCAAGAGCCCCGCCAGCCAGGGGCGGCGCGGCAGCAGCACCAGGCCCCAGCCCAGGAGGGCGGCGGACAGGAAGGCGTTCTGGCCATGGCCGAGATTGATGAAGAGGGGCGGGAAGGCCAGCATGGGCAGGAGCGCCCGGCCCTCGGGCAGGAGGCGCCAGATGGCGGTGAGATAGCCGGCGAGGGTCAGGCCCAGCCAGGCGACCAGGGCGGCCGGATAGGGCAAGGCCGCCAGCGGCGCGACGACCAGCAAGGCCATGGGGGGATAGAGCCAGGTGTAAAGGGGGCCATCCGGCCCGGTGATGGTCTGCTCCAGGGCCTGGAGGGCGGCATGGTCATAGGCGGCGGCCGGCCGGCCCTGGGCCACCAGGTTGGCGGCGGACCAGAAGCTGATGAAGTCCGTGCCCAGGGGGGTCGAAGCATCCGTCAGACTACCCTGGCCCAGGATGATCGCTACCGCCGCCAGGGCCAGGCAGACGGCCAGAAAGAGGCGCGGATAGAGCCGCACCCGGCGAGCCGTCACCCAGTCCCCCGTCCTGATTCGTTCGATGAGTCGCATCCGAGCTATATTACCGACCGGTAGCTCAAGCCACCAATTCTCATGCTCCCTCACCCGGCCGCATGGGTCGTGTCCTGTAGTTCAAGCCACTGATTCTCTTGCTCCCTCCACCGGCCGCATGGGTCGTGTCCTGTAGGTCAAGCCACTGATTCTCTTGCTCCCTCCCCCCTCGCGGGGGAGGGTTGGGGAGAGGGGGTCCGACTTCAGCCCCAAAACATCAAACTGCATGGCAGGCCGGTCGCCATCCTGCTCTCACCCGAGACGGATGGGTACCCCATTTCGGTCATGCCCGCTGGGATTCCTGCTAGGATGAAGGTCAAGAAACCCCGAGACGCGGCCATGACTCTCCTCGATCCCAAGAACGATTTCGTCTTCAAGAAGCTCTTTGCCGAGGCCCCGCTGCTGCTGACGGCGCTGATCAATGCCGTGCGCAGCCGTGAACCGCCGCTGGCGGTGGTGGAGGTCCTCAATCCGCGGATCGATCCCGAGGAGTTGACGGGCAAGTTCATTGTGCTGGATGTCCTGGCCCAGGATGCACGGGGGCGGCGGTACAACCTGGAGATGCAGGTGCGTCAGTTTCGGGCCTGGAGTGCGCGCAGCGCCTATTATCTGGCCCGGACCCTGACCCAGCAGTTGGCGAGCGGCGATGATTACCGGCAACTGCAACCGGCCATCGGTATCCATCTGCTCGATTTCGACTTATTCAACGCGCCAGAATACCAACGCCAGGCGGTGTGGTGCTTTGAGTTGCGGGACCGCTGGCAGCCGGCCTTGAAACTGGGTGAAGAACTCCAATTGAATTTGATCGAACTGGCCAAGGCCGACCGTCTGGGGGCGGGGGAACCAGCGCTGGCGGCCTGGGTGGCCTTTCTCGAACACTGGCAGGAGGAAAGCAAAATGCAACAGATCGACTACCCCCCGGTGCAACAAGCCCTGGAGCGCATCCGCGGCCTGAGCGCCGATGAAGAGACCCGGCGCCTGGCCTTTGTGCGCGAACGCGCCCTGCGCGATGAGCGGAGCGAACTGGGAGCGGCGCGGGATGAGGGGTTGGAGGAGGGTCTGGCCAAGGGCTTGGCTAAGGGTTTGGCTAAGGGTATCGCCCAAGGAGAAGCCACCCTCCTGGAGCGGCTACTCCGCCGCCGATTTGGTCCGCTCGGTGACGATACCCTGGCCCGGCTGGATAGTGCCGCCCCCGAGCAACTGGAGTTATGGGCGGAGCGTGTGCTCGATGCCCCCGATCTTGCGGCGGTCTTTCAGGTCCAGTGAGCACCCGTTACCTCCTCGATACCAACGTCCTGTCCGAAGTTCGATGAGACAGCCCCTTCTCCAGCCTTAGCGATTCGGCAAGCTTGGGGCCTCGCTATTTACGGCTAACCCGCAGGTTATCCACGGCGTAATCGAGAAAGCGGGTCTCGAAATGCGGCGGCTGGCCGAGAAAGCGACAGGTGGCGACCACCTGATCGACGATGAATTTGGGCTGATAGGCGGCAAGCTCGAGCCCCTTTTCCTCGGTGATCTTGTGCAGGATGACGGCGAAGATGTCGTCGGTGAGGACCAGCCCCTCCCTCGCGCAGGCCCGATCCAGGATGGTGCGATACAGGGTGACGCTGGGGGCGCCGACCTCGAACTTGTAGGGCAGGCGCCGCAGATAGGCGGTGTCCATCAGGTCCTCGGGCTCGAGGTTGGTGGAGAAGATGACCAGTTCCTCGAAGGGGATGGCGAAACTCTGGCCGGTGTGGAGTTTCAGGTAATCCACCCGGCTCTCCATGGGGACGATCCAGCGATTGAGCAGGCTGGTGGGTGGCACCAACTGCCGGCCAAAGTCGTCGATGACGAAGCAGCCGCCCAGGGCCTTGACGTGCAGCGGGGCCTCGTAGAAGTTGGCCGTGGCGTCGAACTGGAGATCCAGCATCTCCAGGGTCAGTTCCCCGCCGGTGACGACGAAGGGCCGCCGGCAGGATAACCAGCGGGCGTCCACCTCCTCCTGCCGGAAGAGCGACGGGGTGCCGCCCTCGGTTGGGGCCTCCAGATTCAGCTTGACATGCACCCGGGGGTCATAGACCCGCATGATCTGGCCGCCGATCAGGACGGCATGGGGTATGTAAATGATGTCATTGAAGATATCGGCAAAGCAGAGGGCGACCGAGGTCTTGCCGTTACCCGGCGGGCCGTAAAGCAGGATGGCCCGATCCGAGTTCAGCGCCGGGCCGATTTTTTCGATAAAGACGTCGGAGATGGCCAGCTCGCCAAAGGCGGCGCGGATCTTGTCGAAGGTGACCACGACATTGTTGATCTTCTGACGGTGGACGAGCTCGATGAAATCCGCCAAGGCGACCGGGGCGGGCCCGGCGTAGCCCGATTGCCGCAGTCCCTCCTGGGCCTGGCTGATGCCCTCCTCGGTCAGGGCGTAGGCGGAGCTGTAGGCGCCCAGATTCTCCTGGCCACCCACGGCGCGCAGCAGGCGCCGCTCGACGGCCAGGCGGATCAGGTCCGCGACGATATGCGGCGGCAGTTTGATGGCCTCGACCATCTGGGCGGGGGCCTCGAGACGGCCGACATAGGCCAGCTTGATCAGCAGATTCAGCAGGGTCTTTTCATCGATGCCGGTCGCGGGGATGTCCTGGGGTTCAAAGGGCACGCGATGCAGGAAGGCGTCCAGGGCGGCGGCGGTGATGGCGCCGCTGGCGACCAGATTTTCGCCCAACCGCCGGCCATTGCGCATATTGAGGGCCAGGGCCTCGGTCACCTGCTCCGGGGTGACGAGTTGGGCCGCGACGAGCAGATCACCGAGTCTCATTCAAACGCTCCGGGTCATTGGGCTGGGCATCCAGGCCGAGGCCTGGCGCCAGGCTAGGTTCGCCGGTCGTCCGGGGCGGGCGGCGAGGTCGCCAGATCCGTGCCGCCCACCGGGGCGCCGGACTCGCCGCCCAGGCGGTGCTGGATGCGCCGCACATAGGCCTGGGTCTCGGGATAGGGGGGGATGCCGCCATGTTTGGCGACCGCCTGTTCGCCGGCATTGTAGCCGGCCAGGGCCAGTTCCAGATCACCGTCGAAGTGGTCGAGCAACCAGCGCAGGTAGGCCATGCCACCCCGCAGGTTGTCGACGGGGTCCCAGACGTTGGCGACGCCAAAGCGCGCGGCGGTGGCGGGGATGAGTTGCATCAGCCCCTGGGCGTTCTTGGGGGAGAGGGCATCGGGGGCAAAGTTGGATTCGGTCGCGATGACGGCCAGGACCAGCTTGGGGTCCAGGCGATAGTCGGGGGCCAGGCGCTCGACCAGGGCGATGATGTCGGCGGCGCCGAGCTCGCGCGGGCGGGGGCTGTCTGGCTCGGGGTCGGATTCAGCGGGGCTGGCGGGGGGGCTGGGCTCCGCCGGGGGGCGGAGGTCGGCGATGCGGCGGCTGACCATGGCGGCCCGGAGTACGCAGGGGGGATCGGTCTCCAGCGCCAGGTCCGCGGCTTCCAGGCGTTGCAGTTGTTCACCGGCCCGGGGGTGGCCGACGGCCAGGGCGGTCTTGAACCAGGCGGCGGCGAGGACCTCATCGATCTTGTCGAGCCGACCGCTGACGTAGAGCCAGCCCAGATGGTAGCGGGCGTCGGCCAGCCCCAGGTGGGCGGCCTCGCAATAGCGGCCAATGGCGCGGTCCAGGTCTTGGGGGGCGCCGATGCCATGTTCGTAACGCTGACCCGAGGTCATGCAGACCCGGGGGTCGGCGGGGCTGTCCGGGGTCACGGCCTGGTCCGCGGGCAAGGCTCCGGCCCAGGCCAGGCCTGCGGGGAGGCCCGGGACCAGAGCCGCCATCAGGCCGAGGAGCGGGAGCCGGATGGCCTTGAGGCGGCCAGTGGAGCGGCGGGTCGGGGTCATCACGCCTCGTCTATCTCGGGAAAAATACGCACGGCATAATATTTCAGGATTCAGGTGTCCCGCTATATCATTGCCACCAAGCCGATGCAAATTATCCCCCGCCCCCAAGGCCTGGAATAGGCGTCTTATCCACTGACTGGCCGCGCGTCCCAAATTAGGAGGAGTCCTTCCGCCCATGGCTGATGACAACAAAATCGTAACGAAAAAGACCACGATCCCCAAGGCGACCGCCGCGCCGGTCGCGCCGGCCAAGCCGGCGGCCCCGAAGGCCGTGGCCCCGTCGGGACCGACTCTGAAGACGACGCCCGTCACCAAGAAGGCCACGCCGGCGCGCAAGGCCCCCGCCCGCCCCGCCGCCACCGCCGGGTCCGCGGCGACAAAGCCGACTCCCGCCGCCGCTGGGGGCACCCAGGCACCCGCCTCTGCGCCGACGCCAGCCGCCACGGCGGCACCCGCCTCCGTGCCGACGCCAACCGCCGCCGCGGCACCTGCCACAGCCCCCCGACCGGCCTCCGCCACGGCGGCACCCGCCACCGCCCCCCGACCGGCTTCCGCCCCGGCGGCACGTCCCGCCCCCGCCGCCGCGACCCGACCGGCAACCGCTCCCCGCCCAGTCCCCACCGCCCCCAAAGCCCCGGCGGCCAGGTCCCGGACCTCATCCCCTGCCGCCCCCGTGACGGCGGAGGAGCGCGAGGCCATGATTAAGGATGCCGCCTACTTCATCGCCGAAAAGCATGGTTTCGACCCCAGCCTCGATGCGCTGAATTGGGAAGAGGCGACCCGGCAGATCGATGCCTTCTTGGCCAAGAAGTAGCCTAAGCGCATCCCAATCCACCTGAGCTTTGGATTCCCGGGCCAGGTGTGACTCACACGATCGCTTCCGAACCTTGGTAACCCTTTAGACCCCCTCTCCCCAACCCTCCCCCGCGAGGGGGGAGGGAGACGGAAATCAGTGGGTTAAGCTACCACACCCAGCCCATGCGGCCAGGGGGTCTGAACGCTTACGAACCTTGCCCCGACGGCCTGAAAAGGCGTTGGAAATTGTCATGGGTGGCGGCTATCAGCGTCTCCGTCTCCAGGCCCCGTAGCTCGGCGATGCGCTGGGCGACATGAGCGACGTATTTCGGCTCGTTGGGGCGCCCCCGGTGGGGCACGGGGGTCAGGTAGGGGCTGTCGGTCTCGATCAGCAGCCGGTCCAGGGGCAGGCGGGCAGCGACCTCCCGCAAGTCGTCGGACCCCGGGAAGGTGATGATGCCGGAAAAGCTGATGTAAAAGCCCAGGTCCAGGGCCTGGCTGGCCATGTCCCAGTCCTCGGTAAAACAGTGCAGTACGCCCCCGACCTCCCGGGCCCCCTCCTCGCGCAGGAGGCGCAGGGTGTCGGCCCGTGCCTCCCGGGTGTGGATGATAAGGGGCTTGCCGCAGGCCTTGGCGGCGGCGATATGGTTGCGAAAGCGCTGGTGCTGCCAGGCCAGGTCGCCCTCGCTGCGGTAATAGTCGAGCCCCGTCTCGCCGATGGCGACGTTGCGCGGGTCCGCCGCCAGCGCCACCAACTCATCAACCTCGGGTTCCCGGCGATTGACCTCGTTGGGATGGACGCCCACCGACACCGACACCTGGGGATAGGGCTCCACCAGGGCGCGCATCCTGGGGTAGTGCTCCAGGTCGATGGCGACGCAGAGCATCTGGCCGACCCCGCTGGCCAGGGTCTCCGCCATGAAACGGTCGAAGTCCTTGTCATAGGCCTTGAGACTGACCCGGTCGAGATGGCAATGGGAGTCCACGAGCATGGGCTTTCTCCTTGGGAAGCGCGAACGCCTGGGTCCAGCCCAGGCGGCATTAATGGGTATTAGCGGCCCGGCGGCCGGCTACATGGTGTGGGTGGGCCGGTCCAGTTCCAGCATACCGGCCAGATAGGTCTCGATCTTGGCGCGGGCGGCCCCCTTGTCCTGGTCGCCAAACTGGATGCCGATGCCGATGGCCCGGTTGCCCTCGGCCCCCGGCGGGGTCACCCAGACCACCTTGCCGGCGATGGGCAGGCTCTCGGGGTCGTCCAGCAGCTTGAGCACCAGGAAGATGTCATCCCCCAGTTCGTAGCGGCGGCTGTTGGTGATGAAGATGCCGCCATTCTGGATGAAGGGCATGTAAGCGGCATAGAGGGCGGCCTTGTCGCGGATCGCGAAATTGAGGATGCGGGGCCGAGCGCCCATGGCGGAAGCTTCCATTCCCTTCTCCCTTAGCGTGGATGACGGCCGGCGGCGGGACTGAAGAGACGGGCCCACTCCAGCAGCCAGGTCTCGAAGAGCAGCAGGCGGTTGAGATTGGTGGTGTCGCTGGCGCCCATCCGCCAGATCTGGCGCAGAAAGCGATGACCGGCGGCGGGGTCCACCTGGGCCGCCAGGGCCCGGAAATCGCCCGCCCGGTCGGCATTGATCAGCCGCGGCTGCCCGGCCGACCCCAGCAGTTCCGGGATGAGCCGCAGGAGGTCGCTGACCCAACCCCCCAGCCAGTCGAGGAGCAGGGCCGGTTCGGCCTGGTTCCAGGCGGCCGCCTCGGCGAGGGGATCGCGCTGGCCGCGGGCCACCTCGACGAAACCCTTGATCAGACGATCGCGCAGGGCCAGGCGTTCCGGGTTGGCCAGTTCCAGGGCCCGCAAGGGGGCGCCGTGGGCCAGGTGCAGCAGGGTCGTGGCCTCGAAACCCGCGGTTTTGGGCGTCAGCCAGGCCAGGGCCTCCGCCTCGGGCGGGACGGCCAGGCGCAGGACCTGACACCGGCTGCGGATGGTGGCGGGCAGGCGGCTGGGCTGCTCGCTGACCAGGCACAGAAGGGTGCTGGGCGCCGGCTCCTCCAGGGTCTTGAGCAGGGCGTTGGCGGCGGAGGTATTCAGGCGATGCGCCGGGTCGATGAGGATCAGCTTCCAGCCGCCCCGATGGGCGGTCAGGCCCTCGGCGCCGGCCA
>JADZBU010000114.1 GCA_020851955.1 Chromatiaceae bacterium
AAGATCGTCTGGGCCACCGACATCCTCCTGAAGATGGATATCCCCGAATTCCGCCCGGAAAACCTGGACGCCACGCAGGAATGGCACGACCTGGCCAACCTCGCCGACCTGGCGGATGGCGAGGTCTCCTTCGCCGAGGCCGATGGCCGCAGCCTCTACATCTACCGCGCGGGCGACGACTACCGCGTCTATGACTCCCGCTGCCCCCACCAGGAAACCAACATCCCCCACCTGGCCCTGGTGGACGGCCGCCTGACCTGCCCCAAGCACCACTGGGCCTTCGACCTCACCACCGGCGACTGCGTCGAGGTCGGCAACCGCCCCCTGCGCCGCTTCGAGCACAAGGTCGAGGGCGAGAGGCTTCTGGCCTACTGGTAAGCACGGTCGCGACCGCGCCGCGGCGGGATAGCCTTAAGCCGGCTGTCCTGTCGGTAATCTCGCGTGGCAGGGATGCCCAACCCGTTACCAAGGAATGGATCGTTGTCACCCCGAGTCCGGTCACCGTTTGCGGTTGGTTCGCCTTTGCCGATGGGAACCCTTGGCTGCTTTCAGTGCCTCGCGACATCCGCGCCTGTTGTCGCCCTGTGGCTGTCTTGCCACATTGACGAGATCGCAGCCGAGGCAAATCTCGACTCTCTATCTTCCCTTCTGATCTAGAGGCAAGCTTAAACCAGTGCCCGGTATTCTGGGTCTACATTGACCCTTCAATACCGTTACCCAAGCGTCAGCCGCATTGCTAGTTGAACAAGTTCTGCTGGTTCGGCAAGGTCGCCGCCGGAAGGTATTTGATGGGACGCGATGACTTTGCCAATACGCCTTCCTCCACCAGTCGGGTGAGCCATTCCTTAGCCTGGGGCCTGGAGACGTTGAGGGCTGCGGCGATTTCGATGTCGGTTCTTGGGCCATCGAGCCGCGCCATAAGCGTTCGGACGGTGGCGAAGAGCTCCTCGGCCGGGCCCAAGGGTGGCGGGGGGGGCTCCGGCCCTGTGGATATCGCAAGGGAGGGGGTTCGCGGTATCGCTTCCACTCCGGCGAAGGGCAGAGGCACAAGAGCATCTTCTGTTAGCTTTGGCCCCAGCGTTTGGGTTTCATTGGTAGTGGTCTTGAGCAGAGCCGTGAGTTCTTCTGGCTCGGCTGGCTCGGGCCAGGGCAAAGCGCCGGCAGCCCGGAGGGCGTCGAGGCCCTGTTGGCGATCGGCGGTATTGCGAACGTAGACAGGTATAGCGCGGTGCTTATGTAACTGCTCGATGGCTCCGGCCCAGGTGCCGCCCTTCTTATGATCGGAACTGACGACCAGGGCGGCGTCCGCCAGAGCATAGATGACCTTGTTGCGCTGCATGGCGTTACCTACGTTGAAGCCGGCAGCGGGGTCGTAGGGGGAAATGAGGGCCAGCCGCTCTTCGAGCAGCAGGTTGCGGTTCTCGCGGTTGACCACCGCGGACTCCAGGCTGTCGGCCAGGACACCAACGGCCATCCCTTGCGCCTCCAGTGCCCCACGCATGGCGGCTTGGTCGATGCCGCGGGCGGCACCGGACACGACCGCCCGTCTAGCCTTAGCGGTGAGCCGGCCGATGCCTTCCGCGAACTCGATCAGAGCCTCGTCCACATGCCGGGAGCCGACGACGGCCAGCCCCCCGGTGTCGAGCAGTCGTGGGTCCCCGCAGCCATAAAGGACGGCCGGCGCATCTTCCTTGAGCCTGGCCTTGAGCCTTCTCGGATAGGCGGCATCGGCCCGGCTGACGACCCAGATGGCACGGGCATGCCAGCGATCGACGGCCTGGCTCAACTGGAACCCTCGCTCCAGCAGATCCCGTAACCGGTCTCGGGCGATGTGGGGGGCACAGGCGGCGGCCAGGTCCACGCAGAGCGTCTCGGCATCCGGGCCCAAAAGGTCCGATGGCTGGCGTTTCTGTTCCCTTAAATACTGGGCAAGCCGCTTGTACTGCCCCGGCGTCAGGAGGTCGGCGGCGATCTTGCCTCGGCCGACGATGAGCGGCCCTGTCAGGAGCAGGATGGCCTGGGTGTTGGGCGAGAGGGAGTCGTTCATTCATCATGTCCAGTCAGGGCGAGGGCCAAAGGCCAGACCGGCCCACTGCCGTGCCTGCGCAAACACCAGGCCGCGACAGTGATGGTCCAACGGGAGTCCACCATGTCATCGAGGAGCAGGACCGAGCCCCGGGGGACCGCCTGGCGGATGTCGAGGGACCCATCGAGGTTGCGTGCCTGTTGGGTGCTGTTGGCCATGCCCTTTTGCTCAGGGCGCTCGGCGGTTTTTTCAAGCACGGCATGAAACGGGAGTCCGAGGGCTTGAGCAAGTCGCCGTGCGAAGTCGGGCATCAGGTCGGGGTGGCGGAGCGACGGGATATAGGTGACCCAGGCCGGCGCGGGGTCCATGTTCCAAGCACGCACCAGTTTGTCGCACGCCAAGACCAGTTCGTCCGGGAAGCGGCCATCCCGGTACTTCCCCCGACGGACCAGACCGCCCCAGCCTGCGTCTCCCCAGACGCACAGTGCCTTGCCCGCCTCGGCTTGATGGTTAAGTGCGATCTTGCCCTTGAGCCCGAACAGGGGCATGCCCCCGGCCGGCCACTGCCTGCGTGGCTGGATGGAGAGGCTGGTGTGGCGCAGGAAAGCGGTGGCCTCGCGCACCAAGTCGCCGGAGGCCGTCTGGGGCAGGGGCGGCAGGGAGGGGGACGGGGTTGCACCCGGCTCGCCGTCCAGGGCACGAATCAGAAAGGCCATGTGGCCGGACCCCAGGGCCAGGTATTCCCGCATCTGGATCTGCTCGGCCCGTCGCTGGGCGGTGAGTCGCCTGGCGCGTTGCCAGAACCTCAGTCCAAGCCGTGCGCCGGTCAGTTGCCACTTTGAACCCTGCTTGACTATGGGTGCCGGAGACTCCAGGGCTAGCAGTTCCAGGGTCTTCTGGATTCGGCCGCGGCTGAGGTTGACCAGGGTCTCCAGTTCCGGCACCGAGAGCCCGTTCGGGTGGCATTCCAATTCACTCAATACCGTTTCGACCTCTCCCTCGGTCGGGAAAGCGCTTTCGATGAAGAAGTCGATGATGTCGGCATCTTCCTTGCCGCCGAGCAGGACACCATAGGCGGCCGCGAGCGCGCGCCCGGCACGGCCGACCTGTTGATAATAGGCGACGACCGATCCCGGCGTCTGGTAGTGGATGACGAAGGCGAGGTCAGGCTTGTCGTACCCCATGCCCAGGGCGGTGGTGGCAACCAGTGCCTTTACCCGATTGTCCAACAGGGCTTGTTCCAGTTCGGGGCGACGGTCGCCGGTCTCGCCCGTATAGGCGGCAACGTTCAGGCCGCGCGAGGCCAACCAGACGGCGACCTGGACGGCATCGCGGACGGTCAAGGTGTAGATGATGCCGCTTCCGGAGAGGTTCGGGATCTGCTCCGCTAGCCACGCCAGCCGCTCGGCCTGACCCGGGAGTCGGATCGTCTGCAATGCCAGGGATGGCCGATGCAAGTCACCACGGGAGACGGCGAGATTAGGGCCGAGTACGGTCCTCAAATCGTCCATGACCCGGTTATTAGCGGTGGCGGTAGTCGCCAGCAGGCGCAGATTGGGCGGTAGTTGTCGGGCGATGCGCTCCAGCAGCCGGTAGTGGGGTCGGAAGTCGTGGCCCCAATCCGAGATGCAGTGCGCCTCGTCGACCACCAGCAGCGATATTCGGGACGCCACGCTGGCCAGCACCTCACTGCGGAAGTGCTCGTTGGCCAGGCGCTCTGGCGATATGAGCAGGATATCGACCTCGTTGGCGAGAAAGCCGGCCTCCACTTCGGGCCAGTCATCGCGGTTGTCAGAGTGGATGGTCGCCGCCCGGACACCCATGCGCTCCGCCGCGGCGATCTGGTTGCGCATCAGCGACAACAATGGAGAGATCAACAGGGCCGGTCCCTGGCCCGCCTCGCGCAGGAGCTTGACGGCAATAAAATAGACGAAGCTCTTGCCCCAGCCGGTCTTCTGGACCACGAGCAGGCGGTGCCGGCCGGCTACGACCTGGCGGATAGCCTCCTCCTGTCCGTCTCGAAAGGCCGCATCGCAAATGCCGGTGCCGATGCGCAGCAGTTCCAATGCACGTTGGGGGTTGTAGTCCATAGGTTTTATCCCTAAAAGGCCGGTCTTGCCAATCCCAAAGGATGATCATAACCACTTAGCAGACCCAAAGGAGATCGGGGACCTGGTGGTCTAGCCGCCCGGCGTCCGTCCGGCTCAGACCCCGTCGATCGCCTCCTTCAGACTCCGCACCTCCAGAATCTCCAGACCCTCGACCCCGCCCTTGGGGACATTGCCCTTGGGGGCGATGACGCGCTTAATGCCATGCTTGGCGGCCTCGCGCAGCCGGTCGGGGCCGTTGGGCACGGGGCGGATCTCGCCGCTCAGTCCCACCTCGCCGAAGACCGCCAACTCCAGGTCCAGGGGCCGGTCGCGATAACTGGAGAGCACCGCCAGCAGCACGGCCAGGTCGGCGGCGGTCTCGGTGATGCGCACCCCGCCCACGACGTTGACGAAGACATCCCGGTCGAACATGGCCAGACCGCCGTGACGATGGAGCACGGCCAGGAGCATGGACAGGCGATTCTGCTCCAGGCCCAGGGCCACGCGCCGGGGGTTGGCCAGGGGGCTCTCGTCCACCAGGGCCTGGACCTCGACCATGAGGGGCCGGGTGCCCTCGCGGGTGATCATGACCAGGCTGCCGGGTACCGGCTGGTCATGGCGCGAGAGGAAGATGGCGGAGGGGTTGCGGACCTCCTTCAAGCCGCGGTCCGTCATGGCAAAGACACCCAATTCGTTGACGGCGCCAAAGCGGTTCTTGACCGCGCGCACCAGCCGGTAAGGGCTGCCGGCCTCGCCCTCGAAATAGAGGACGGTATCGACCATATGCTCCAGCACCCGGGGGCCGGCCAGGGCCCCTTCCTTGGTGACGTGTCCGACCAGGAAGACGCAGGTATCGCCCTGCTTGGCCCAGCGCACCAGTTGAGCCGCCGTCTCGCGCACCTGGGACACGGAGCCGGGCGCGGACGGCAGGAGGTCGGTATAGGTGGTCTGGATGGAGTCCACCACCAGGACCCGGGGCTGCTCGCTGGAGGCGGCGGCGAGGATGCGTTCCACCCCGGTCTCCGCCAGCAGGCGGATGCCGGCGCCACTCAGGCCCAGGCGGCGGGCGCGCAGGCTCACCTGCTGGGGCGATTCCTCGCCGGTGACGTAGAGCACCGGCCGTTCGGGCCCCAGACTGGCGCTCAGGGCGGCGCCGGCCTGGAGCAGGAGGGTGGACTTGCCGATGCCCGGGTCGCCGCCGATCAGGACCACGGACCCGGCCACCAGGCCACCGCCCAGAACCCGGTCCAGCTCGGCGATGCCACTGCTGGTGCGAGTCTCCCGTTCCGGACTGACCGCCTCCAGGGACAGGACCCGGGCGCTGTCCGCGGCGCCCGCATAGCCCTGCCGGCCGCGGCCCGTCGGCGGGACGCCCGGGAGCTCCTCGACCGAGTTCCAGGCGCCGCAATCCGGGCAACGCCCGGCCCATTTGTTGAGGCTGGCGCCGCAGCCACTACAAACGTAGGCCTGGCGAACCTTGGTGGGAGATGTGGGCAATGAGGTGTCCTCGCGGGGGTGCCATCGGTCGCCGGGGAGTTTAAACCCTCCCCCAGCGCCCGTTCGATGGTTTTTGACCCAGCGGGGTATTTCCGTATAATGGCCGATCCTCCCGGCTTCGGGAGGCTACTCCTTGCCTCACTGTCCCAAGCGAGGCTGTTCAACCCGTAAGGAGACCACATGCGTCATTACGAAATCATCTTCCTGGTGCATCCCAGCCAGAGCGAGCAGGTGCCCGCCATGGTGGAGCGCTATCGCGCCAGCATCGAAAAGTCCGGCGGCAAGATCCATCGCTACGAGGATTGGGGTCGCCGGCAACTGGCCTATCCGATCAACAAGATCCACAAGGCCCACTACATTCTCATGAATGTCGAGTGCGACCAGCCCACCCTGGACGAACTGGAAAGCGCCTTCCGCTTCAATGACGCGGTGCTGCGTAACCTCATCCTCATCCGTGACGCGGCCGTTACCGAGCCCTCGCCCCTCGCCAAGTCCGAGGAGGAACCCGCCTCCGATGACGCCGGTGGCGAACGCCGCCGCCGCGACCGCCCCGAGCGCGTGGAGCGGATCGAGGAAATGGACGACGAAGACGAGCTTGAGTAAGAGGTTGCCATGTCAAAATTTTTCCGCCGCAAGCGTTACTGCCGCTTCACCGCCGAGGGCATAACCGAGATCGACTATAAGGATCTCAACCTCCTCAAGGCTTATGTCAGCGAGTCGGGCAAGATCGTGCCCAGCCGCATCACCGGCACCTCGGCCAAGTATCAACGTCAATTGGCCCTGGCCGTCAAGCGGGCGCGTTTCCTGGCCCTGCTGCCTTATTCAGACGGCCATTGATCAGGCGCCGGTCCGCGCCACCCGGGACAGGTGTCCGGGGTAGCCTGGACCCAAGTCCGACGAGACGAGACGCTCCATGCTAGGGCTGGCATCCTTCATCATGCGCGGCCGTTCCCAGGCTGCTCTGGTGGCCGCGGTGTTCGCGATCCTGTCGCTGCTCTTCCCGCTGACGGGCATGCTCAGTTCCGCGACCCTGGCCCTGGCCACCTTGCGCCAGGGACCGGTCGAGGGCCTGCTGGTGGGGCTCTTCGCCGGGCTGGCGAGCGGTCTTTTCGCCTTCGCGGCCCTGGGCAGCCCCCTGCCCGCAGTGGGCTTCGCCCTGGCCCTCTGGCTGCCGGTCTGGGCCCTGGCGGTGATGCTGCGCAACAGCGGCTCGCCCGCCCTGACTGTGACGATGGCGGGTCTCATGGGTCTGGCCATCCTGATTGGTTTGCGGGTGGGCGTGGCCGACCCCGCCGCCTACTGGGCCGAACTCCTGGAGCCGGTGCGGCAAGGCCTGATCAAGGGTGGCATCCTGACCGATGCCGAAGGCCAGGCCCTGATCGTCGAGGTGGCCCGGTGGATGACGGGGGCCTTCGCCGCGACCTTCTACTTTCAGGCCCTGCTGGGCCTCTTCCTGGGGCGTTGGTGGCAGTCATTGCTCTACAATCCCGGCGGATTCGGCGCTGAGTTTCGCGATCTGCGCCTGGGCAAGGGGCTGGGAGTGCTGGGGCTGGCCCTGATGGCCTTCATCCTGGTCATGGGCGAAAACCAGTGGGCGGCGGATCTGCTCATCCTGATCACCCCCCTGTTTCTGCTCCAGGGACTGGCGCTGATCCACTGGTTGGTGAAGGCGATGCAGGCCAACCGGGGCTGGTTGATTGGTTTATATGCCCTCTTCCTGCTGGCCCTGCCCCACGCTCAGGTTTTGACCGCCGGCCTGGGTTTGGCGGATATTTGGGTAAACGTGCGCGCCAAGGTCAAACCGCGCCAGGCCGAAAAGAACTGATGACGGCCGCCCCGGGGCGGCCTCGACATCCATCGTGGACCGTGCCACCTCATGGCCTGGTCCGCCGCTACTGAAAATTTACTGGGGGTACCCAAGTGGAAGTCATCCTGATGAAAAAGGTCGCCAATCTCGGCAACCTAGGCGAAAAGGTGGACATTCGCGCCGGTTACGGCCGCAATTTCCTCATCCCGAAAGGCTATGCGGTACCCGCCACGGCGGATAACCTCAAGCGCTTCGAGGAGCGTCGCTCCGAACTGGAACAGTTCGCCGCCGAGGCCTATGCCATCGCCGACGAACGCCGGGAAGAGCTTGATGGCCGTTCCGTGACTATCGCCCGCAAGGCCGGCGACGAGGGCCGTCTCTTCGGCTCCGTGGGCACTGGCGACATTGCCGAGGCGGTGGTGGCCCTGGGCTTCAAGCTCCATAAGCAAGAGGTGCGCCTGCCCGCGGGCCCCTTCCGGACCACCGGCCATCACGAGGTCGTCGTCCATCTCCATCCCGAGATTGACGCCACCCTCAAGATCGAGATCGTCCCCGCGAGCTAGTCGCGCGACCTGGCCCGGGGCTCAACTCGCCCCGGGCCAGGTCCAGGTCCAAGACCTACCTCCCTCGCGGCGCCCTCCCCGCAGGCGCCCGGCTTGGAGCATTCCATGTCCGACCCCTACGATTTGCCTTACCCCGAGCAGGAACTGCCGTCCGGCGAACGGCTACGCATCCCCCCTCATTCGAACCAGGCGGAACAGTCCCTGCTCGGCGGCCTCATGCTGGACAACCAGACCTGGGATGCGGTGGCCGACAAGGTGGGCGAGGGCGACTTCTACCGGCGTGAACACCGCCTCATCTTTGGCGCCATCCGCGACCTCGCGGCCCGAGAACAGCCCTTCGACGTCGTCACCCTGGCCGAGATGCTGGAGCGCACCGGCCAACTCGAGGACGCCGGCGGCCTGCCCTACCTCGGCGTCATCGCCACCGGCACCCCCAGCGCCGCCAACGTCAAGGCCTACGCCAAGATCGTGCGCGAGCGCTCGGTGCTGCGCCAGCTCATCTCCGTCGGCACCGGCATCAGCGACATCGCCTTCAACACCGAGGGCCGGGAGGTGGCGGAACTGCTGGACGAGGCTGAACGACGGGTCTTCGAGATCGCCGAGCAGGAACAGCGCGGCGGTGGCGGCTTCCAGTCCCTGCGCGGCCTCCTCGGCCGGGCCGTGGAGCGCATCGAGATCCTCTTTCAGCGCAACGAGCCCATCACCGGCCTGCCCACCGGCTTCGCCGATTTCGACGAGATGACCTCCGGCCTCCAGCCCTCGGACCTCATCATCGTGGCGGGGCGGCCCTCGATGGGCAAGACCAGCTTCGCGATGAACCTGGCGGAAAACGTGGCCCTGGAGGTGAAACGGCCAGTCGCCATCTTCAGCATGGAGATGCCCGGCGACGCCCTGGCGATGCGCATGATGTCCTCCCTGGGCCGCATCGACCAACACCGGGTGCGCACCGGCAAGCTGGAGGAGGACGAGTGGCCGCGCCTGACCTCGGCGGTGAACATGCTGGCGGACGCTCCCGTCTATATTGATGACACCCCGGCCCTGTCGCCCACCGAGGTTCGCGCCCGCGCCCGCCGCCTTAAGCGTGAGCACGGCGACCTGGCCCTGATCGTCCTGGACTACCTCCAGCTCATGCAGGTGCCCGGCAACAGCGAGAACCGCGCCACCGAGATCTCCGCCATCTCCCGCTCCCTCAAGGCCCTGGCTAAGGAACTCAAGGTCCCGGTCGTCGCCCTCTCCCAGCTCAACCGCAGCCTGGAGCAGCGGCCGAACAAGCGGCCGGTGATGTCGGATCTGCGTGAGTGCGTGACCGGGGAGACCCTGGTCTTGCTGGCCGATGGCCGTCGGGTTCCCATTTGCGAACTGGTCGGCGAAACCCCGGAAGTGCTCTCCATGGACGAAGCGGGCAGGCTGATCAGGGCAACCTCGGATAAGATTTGGCGAGTGGGCCCTAAACCCGTGTTCGAGGTCCGACTAGCCAGTGGCCGCCGCCTGCGCGGCACGGCCGACCACCGGCTTTATGGTGCCGAGGGTTGGCGTACCATCGGCGAACTCAGGGCGGGTGACCGCCTGGGCACGGCGCGGCAAGTGCCAGAGCCCTCATCGGCCCTGGTGTGGCCCGAGCCGGAAATTATTCTGCTCGCCCATCTGATGGGTGACGGCAGCTACCTCAAGGGCCAGCCCTTACGCTATACCACGGCTTCCGATGCCAACAGTCGGATAGTGTCTGATTCCGCCATCCAGCACTTCGGCGTTCAGGTCAATCGCCATGAAGGCAAGGGGGCTTGGCATCAACTGGTATTCAGCGGCAATGGTAATCGCTGGCATCCAGCGGGTATCAACCTCTGGCTGCGCAATCTGGGGATTTTTGGCCAACGGTCTCACGAAAAGCGGGTACCATCGGCCCTCTTCCAACTCGGCAACGAGCAAATCGCCCTCTTCCTGAGACATCTCTGGGCTACCGACGGCACCATCTCCCCCCGCAAACCGGGCCAGCGAGGCAGCCACGGTGTCCACCTCAGCACCAACAGTCAAGGCCTGGCTGACGATGTCATGGCCCTTTTGCTCCGCCTGGGTATCCGCGGACGCATCCAAGCCGTGACGAGTGAGCAATACCGCACCACTTACATGGTCTGGATCAGGGGCGCGGAACAGCAACGGCTTTTTCTTGGAGAGGTCGGGGCCTTTGGCCCCAGAGAAAACCAGGCCAAGCTGCTTAGTGCCCTGATTGCCCATACAGTCCCCAACACTAATTTGGACACTTTACCTGTCCAGGTCTTCGACCAGGTTCGTGCCGTCATGCGTTCCCAAGGTGTCACTACCCGAGGGATGGCCCAGATGCGCGGTACCTCCTATGGCGGCCAGGCACACTTCAACTTCGCGCCATCGCGTCAAACCCTGGCGAGCTATGCCGAACTCCTGGACGACGAGCCACTGCGCAATCAGGCCAGCAGCGACATCTTCTGGGATCGCATCGTCGCCATCGAGGAAGCTGGGGAGGAGGATGTCTTCGATCTCACCGTCCCCGGCCCTGCCAATTGGCTGGCGGACGGCATCGTCAGCCATAACTCCGGAGCCATCGAACAGGACGCGGATCTTATTGTTTTTATTTACCGCGACGAGGTTTATCACGAGGACAGCAAGGACAAGGGGGTCGCCGAAATCATCATCGGCAAGCAGCGCAATGGGCCCATCGGCACCACGCGATTGACCTTCCTGGGCAAGTACACCAAGTTCGAGAACTACATCTCGGATGTTTACGGGGATGAGGGCTACCGGTGAGGTTCACCGGCCCCCACGCCCTGATCGACCTGACGGCTCTGCGCCATAACCTGGGGGTAGCGCGCCGGAGAGCCCCCGCCAGCCGGATCTGGGCCGTCATAAAGGCGGATGCCTATGGCCATGGCATGGAGCGGGCCGCCACGGCACTGACGGCGGCAGACGGCTTTGCCGTGGCCCGAGTCGAGGAGGCCCTGCGCCTGCGCGCGGCGGGAGTTGCCCAGCCCATCCTGGTCCTGACCGGCGCCCTCTCCCAGGAGGAGACCGCCGCCGCCCAAGCGCACCGGCTCGACCTGGCTCTGCACCAAGGCGAGCAGATGACCTGGCTGGAGGCCTTGTCACCCGCCCCCCCGCTGCGCATCTGGATCAAGGTGGACACGGGGATGCACCGCTTGGGCCTCGACCCATCGGAGGTGACCGCCATCCAGCAGCGGCTCGCCGCCTGCCCCCGGGTGGCGCCCGTGCCGGGCCTCATGACCCATCTGGCCAATGCCGACGATCCCGAGGACCCCCTGACGGTCCACCAGTGTCAGCGCCTGCGGGCCTTGGCCCAGCCGGACCAGGCCTTGAACATCGGCAATTCCGGCGGCCTCCTGGCCTTCCCCGCCGCGCGCGCGGCTTGGGTCAGACCCGGCATCATGCTCTACGGCGGTTCGCCCTTTCCTTCCCAAAGCGCGGATGCCTTGGGTCTTGAGCCCGTCATGACCCTCAAGACCCAGATTTCCGCCCTTCACCACTTCCGTGCCGGGGACCGCATCGGCTACTCCGGCACCTTCGTCTGCCCCGAGGATATGCTGGTGGGCGTGGCCGCCATCGGCTATGGCGACGGCTACCCTCGCCATGCCCCCACGGGGACGCCGGTACTGGTGGGGGGCCGGCGCGTATCGCTGGTGGGGCGGGTTTCCATGGACAGCATCACCCTGGATCTGCGCCAGGCCCCCGGAACCCAACTCGGCGACGAGGTCATCCTCTGGGGTCGCGACCTGCCGGTGGAGGAGATCGCCCACCGCGCTGGGACCATCAACTACGCGTTACTTTGTGGCCTGAGCACGCGGGTGCAGAGGGTGTCCATCGACGAGTGTTGGCCACGTAGCCGGGAATAGCGGCCTTTGGGTATATAATCACCCACGAGTCGGAACCTATAGGAAGCAGGCTTCAATGGAAATAAGGTTCTCAAGACACGCGAAGCGGCGT
>JADZBU010000115.1 GCA_020851955.1 Chromatiaceae bacterium
CCATCGACTTCTATCTGGAAGACTGCGCCAAGACTGGCCGCGCGCCGGAAACGCCCTTGAGCGGCGATCTGATCCTGCATCTCGAGCCCGAGATTCATGGCGCGGTGCTCGCCGCCGCCCGTGCCGCTGGCAAGAGTGCCGATCAATGGGCAGCGGAGATCTTTTCCAGGGTCATGGAGCATTAGCCAGCGTCCACTAGGAGACGCCCAAGGCGAGACCTCTGGACCGGATGCAATCACCGCAATGCTAAACGCCATCCCGGCCCATCGCCGACCCCGCCATCCGGACGAGTTCGCGCCGGCCGTGCCGATCTAATCGTCGGCAGCCCGGTCCTTTCGCCGCGCCCGCGGATGAGCCTGGTCATAGACCTGGGCCAGGTGCTGAAAATCCAGGTGGGTGTAGATTTGGGTGGTGCCAATGTTGGCGTGACCCAGGAGTTCCTGCACCGCGCGCAGGTCGCCGGAGGATTCCAGCAGGTGGCTGGCGAAGGAGTGGCGCAGCAGGTGGGGGTGCAGGTGACGACCGGCGCCTTGTTCCGCCGCCCAGTGCTGGAGCCGCTGCTCGACGGTGCGTGGGTTGATACGGCGCCCGCGCTGGCTGACGAAGAGGGCGGTTTCCCCGGCACTGGCGAGTTGGCCGCGCACCCGGTGCCAGCGCCGCACGGCCTCAATGGCCTGGGCGCCAACGGGGACGCGGCGACTCTTGGCGCCCTTGCCGAGGACCTCCAGGCTGGCGTCCTCCAGGTCGATGTCGTTCAGGTTGATCGAGACCAGTTCCGCCAGGCGCAGGCCGCTGGAGTAAAAGAGTTCGATCATGGCCCGGTCGCGCAGGGCCAGGGGGTCCTCGGACTGGGCCTGGTCCAGTAGGGCGCAGAGCTGGTCGGCCTCGAAGGTGACGGGCAGTTTGCGCTCGGTCTTGGGGGCGCGGATCCCCAGGGCGGGGTTGCAGCCCAGGCGGCCCTCGCGCAGCAGGTATTTGAAGAGGCTGCGGAGGGAGGAGAGTTCCCGCTGCAAAGTCTTGCCGCCGGCGCCGCCGCGATGGCGCCAGGCGACGTAGCGGCGCACCTCCTCCGGGGTCATGGCCGCCCAGTCCAGCCCCAGACCCGCGCCCTCTCGCCAGGCGCCGATCCGCTCCAGATCGCGGCGGTAGTTGGTCAGGGTCAGGGGCGAGAGCCGGCGTTCGTGGCCCAGGTGGGCCAGAAAGGCGGCCAGCGGACCGGCCGCCGCCTCCTTGTCGGCCGCGCTGGCTTCTTCAGGCATGACCCTGGGGCTCCAGGGCGCCGAGGCAGGCGCTGACCAGTTCGCCCAGGCGGTCCAGATGATCCGTGCCCATGTCCGGGCCGAAACGCTCCGGGTCGGTGCTGCCAATGGCCAGCAGGCCGGCTTGGGTCGGGGCGCGGACGGGGATGAGGGCGGCGGAACGGATGCCGACACCGGCGTCGGCGAACAGGAGGGCGGCGTGGTCCGGGTCGAGGGGGCCGCAGCGGGCGCTGGCCGGAAGTCCGGCGTTCATCCCATCGGCTCCCCCGCTGGCGTTGCCGGGGCCGGTACCTGCCTGACCGACCTCGGCGTCGAACACCAGGGCGACGGCCTCGGCCTCGAATTCCCGGCGCAGGGCGTCGTTCAACAGGGCCTCCAGGCTCGCGCGATCCGGGGCGGTGATGAGTTGCAGCATGAGGCCATGGAGGCGGTCGGCGAGGGCCTCATAGTCGCGGGCCCGGGCGATGAGTTGGGCCAGGAGGCGACGTTCGCCCTCCACTTGGGCGCGCAGCAGGCCCATCTGATGCTCGACCAGGGACAGGGTACCCTCGGGGCCATGGGGCAGGCGCAGGCGGGAGGTCAGTTCGGGGTGGCGCAGGAAGAATGCCGGGTCGGCCTCCAGGTAGGCGGCGACGGTGGCATCCCCGGCTAGGGACGGCTTGGTCATAGCTCGATCTCCCCGCTAAAAACGCTGACGGCGGGCCCGGTCATCCATAGGGGTTCGGTGCCGCCGGCCCAGGTGATGCGCAGGTCCCCGCCGGGCAGACTCACCCCCACAGCTACGTCCAGCAGGCCGAGGCGACGGCCCACCGCCACGGCGGCGCAGGCGCCGGTGCCGCAGGCCAGGGTCTCGCCGGCGCCGCGCTCGAAGACCCGGAGCCGGATATGGCCCGGGTCCAGGATCTGCATGAAGCCGGCGTTGACTCGCTTGGGAAAGCGGGGATGACGTTCGATGAGGGGCCCCAGCCGGGCGACGGGGGCCTGGTCCAGGTCGGGGACCCGCAGCACGGCGTGGGGATTGCCCAGGGAGACGGCGCCGATCCTCAGGGTCTGGCCGTCCACCTCCAGGTCGTAGCTGTCCGCCTCCGCCGTCGCCAGGAAGGGGAGGCGCTCGGGGGCGAAGTGGGGCGCGCCCATATTCACCCGCACCTGGCCGTCGGCTTCGAGGAAAAGGCGGATGGGGCCCGCGGCGGTACCGACCGGGATCTCGGTCTTGTCCGTCAGGCCCTGGTCGCGCACGAAGCGGGCAAAGCAGCGGGCGCCGTTGCCGCACTGTTCCACCTCGGAACCATCGGCGTTGAAGATGCGGTAGTGGAAGTCGGTGCCGGCCAGGCGCGGGGGCTCCACCAGCAGGATCTGGTCGCAGCCGATGCCGAAGCGACGGTCCGCCAGGAAGCGGCACTGCTCCGCGCTCAGGGTCACACACTGGCGCACGCCGTCGAAGACGACAAAGTCGTTGCCCAGGCCCTGCATCTTGGTGAAGCGCAGTTTCATGGCCCCGGTCAACCGGGCAGACGGCCGGAGACCGTCAGGTGACGGTCGCTCACCACCGCCACTTCCAGGCTCTCCAGGCCCGCCTCGGCCAACTGGGCCTGGACCTCGGCGGGCTCGAAGGCGGCGAAGAGGGCGGCGCGGTAGTCATTTTGGAGCAGTTCGGGTTCGTCGCCGACATAGGTCACTACCAGGGATTCGGCCCAGCCCGGGGAGGGCGGGCGCATCAGGTCCATGACCAGGACGAGGGCGCCAGGCCGGCCCGCCGCGCGCACCGCGTGCCACAGCACCTGGGGGTCGTGGAGCTGATGTAGGAGGCTGTTGGAGAGCACCAGGTCGTAGGTCCCGCCAGCCAACCGGGGGGAGGGCAGGACCTCCTGGAGCAGGCGGCAGCGCCGGGCCACGCCCGGCAGGGCGTCGAGGGCGGTCTGGGCACGGGCCAGCATGGGGGCCGAGCCGTCCAGGGCATCGCAGCGGGCCCCCGGCCAGGCCTTGAGAAAGCGGATGGCGATATCCCCCGAGCCGCAGCCCAGGTCCAGGGCCTGCTGGTCCTCCAGATCTCCGGGATCGAGGTCGCGCAGCAGCTTGAAAAAGAGGCCGTTGGACTCGGAGAAATCCGCCTGGGCGTAGGCCAGGGCCAGGGCCGCGTCCGCCATGACTTCGGGTTTTGGACGGCGTTTCATGTCAGGCGGCTCACGGGATGAGCGTCTCCTCGGCGAAGAGGGACGCGACCGTCTCGCGGGGGCGGACCAGATGGAGGCTGGCGCCATCCACCATGACCTCGGGGGCGCGGGGACGGCTGTTGTAATTGGAACTCATGGTGAAGCCGTAGGCGCCGCTGCCGCGGACGGCCAGGAGGTCGCCGGGGGCGAGGGCTAGCTCGCGGCCCTTGCCGATGAAGTCACCGGTCTCGCACACGGGGCCCACCAGGTCGTAGAGGGTGCGCTCGCCACGCTCGTGGCGGTCGGCGGGGATGATGTCCTGGACGGCCTGGTAGAGGGCGGGGCGCACCAGGTCGTTCATGGCGGCATCCACGATGGCGAAGCGCTTCTGGCCGTTGTCCTTGAGCAGTTCCACCCGCGTCAGCAGGATGCCGGCGTTGCCGGCGATGGCGCGGCCGGGCTCCAGCAGAATTTCGTAATGGCGGCCCTCCAGGAGTTGGTCCAGGGCGCGGGCATAGTCCGCGGGCTCGGGGGGCGTCTCGTGGGTGTAGCGGATGCCGAGGCCGCCGCCCAGGTCCAGGTGATGGATGGGGATGCCGAAGCGTTCCAGCCGGTCCGCCAGTTCCAGGACCCGCGCGAGAGCGTCGAGAAAGGGCGACAGCTCGGTCAGTTGGGAACCGATGTGGCAGTCGATGCCGGTCACGCGCAGGTGGGGGCTGGCGGCGGCGCGCTCATAGACCCGGTCGGCGGCATGTATGTCGATGCCGAACTTGTTCTCGCGCAGGCCGGTGGAGATGTAGGGGTGGGTGCCCGCATCCACGTCCGGGTTGACGCGGATCGACACCGGGGCAACGGTGCCCAAGGTCCGGGCGACTCCTTCCAGGCGCGCCATTTCCGCCTCGGACTCGAGGTTGAAGCAGCGGATGCCGACTTCCAGGGCCCGGCGCATCTCGTCCTCGCGCTTGCCGACCCCGGAGAAGATGACCTTGGCCGGGTCGCCGCCCGCCGCCAGCACCCGTTCCAGTTCGCCACCCGAGACGATGTCGAAACCGGACCCCAGCCGCGCCAGGACGTTGAGCACCGCCAGGTTGGAGTTGGCCTTGACGGCAAAGCAGATGAGGTGGGGATGATGGCCGAAGGCGGTGTCGAAGGCCCGCCAGTGGCGCTCCAGGGTGGCGCGGGAATAGACGTAACAGGGGGTACCGAAGCGCTCGGCGATATGGGCGACCGGCACCTCTTCGGCATGGAGGCGATGTTCCTGGTACTGAAAATGATCCATCGGTGGCGGGTTCCTAGCGGACGGGTGGCGGCACGGCTTCGGGGCCGGGGATCTCGGGGGCCTGGTCTGGCTGCGGCGATGGCGCCGGGGACCCCGAGGGGGCTTGCCGTTGGCCGGCCGGTTCCTCCGGCAGGAAGAGGGGGCCTTTCTGGCCGCAGGCGGCCATCATCTGGCCGATGCCTAGCAGGACGACCATGAGGATGAAGAGTTGGCGTGCCCAGCAAAGCATGGGTCGGGGTTCCGGGGGAAAGGGGGCCGTGGGGCCAAAAGGGTGCGAAAGGGCGAGCGGCGCCTAGGGTTTGGTGACCCCGTCCCTCGGGTGACCAAGGGCTTGCCGCTCCCGCTTGAGCGCCGCCAGGGGCGGGGCCTCGCGGCGCTTGGCGAGGAGGTGGTGGAGACTCAGGATGGGGTGACGAAACAGCATGCGCGGCCCGGCATAACGCATGATCACCCGGACCCGTTCCCGCTGGATGGCGCTGTAGCAATGGACCTGGCAGTTGTTGCAGGCGGGCTTTTCCTCGCCAAAGGGACAGGTGGCGAGCCGCCGGCGGGCATAATCCAGCAACTGGGCGCAGTCGTCGCAACAGCCCCTCCGGGTGCCGTGGTGGTCATGGCAATAGAGGGCCATCATGGCGGCCATGGTCGCCTGTTCGCGGGCCAGGCGCGGTCCCATGGCTGGGGTCTGGTCCGCGGGGGAGGTGGTCATGGGGCGCGGTCCAGGACCTGGAGCTGGGCCCCCGCGTCCAGTTGGCGAATGATGGGTTTGAGGGCGGCGAGCTCGGCGGGCAGGGCCGCCTTGGCCTCGGCGGCGGCGGCCGGGTCCTTGTAGAGATTGTAGATGAGGGCATACCAGGGCTTGCCGCGGTGGCTTTCCTCACGGTAATAGACGCGGCCAGGCAGGTCGGGGCGACTGGCGAAGCGGCGCACCTCCTCCAGGTTCTTGAAGCTGATGAGCTGCAGGGCCTGGGGCTGATCGCCAACGGTGATCACGCCCTCGGTCAGGGCCGGGGCCGCCCCGGCTTCGGGGGCCGACACCGGCGTCGGCAGGGGGGCCGGCGCTGCCGGGGGCGCCGCGGTTGCCGCCGTGGCGGCTGGGGTAGCGGGGGCCTCCTCCGGGGTCCAGGTTTTCTGTTCCAGGGGCAGGTTGGCGGAGGCTAGGGTGTTCGCCAGGCTGTCGCGCAGCAGCAGCATGTCCTTGCCCAGCCGTTCCTGGGCCTTTTGGATCTCTTCGATCCTGGCGATCAAGTCGGCGTCGGCGGCCTGGCGCTCCTCGGTCTCCTGCTTCAGGGCATCCGGCTTGGCGGGGGATTGCTCCGGCTGGCTGGCGAGCGTTTCCTCCAATCCCTTCAGTCGGTTCGCGAGATCGGTGACACCGGACTGGCGCTCGTCGACCTTGGTCTCCAGATCCCCGGACAGGCGCGTCACGGCCTGGTCGAGCTCGCCCAGGCGTTCGTCCAGGGGGGCTGTGTCGATGGTGGAGAGGCGGGCGACCGCCTCCTGGATGCCACTCAACTGGGCGCCAATCTTGGCGTCGCCGGTGTTGATCTGAAACAGGCCCAGGGTGGCCGCGCCGACGGAGACCAGGAAGGCGAAGAGGACGAAGGTGGTGGTCACCAGGCCCCGGCGGCGGATCTCCTCCTCGATGTCGTCCCGCTGGGCGTCCAGGGCGCGCCTGACTTCCGTCGCGGTCCGGCGGCGATCGTCGTCCACGTCGGCGATACGTCCGATCAGCGCCACCTCGAGGTCCCGCAGCTTGTTGGCCTGGGCCTCCAGAGCACTGTCCAGCGCCGTTAGCCTGTCACCGCCGCCCGTCGCGGAAGCATCGCCCGGTCGCCCCTGATCGGGGGTACCTGGGCTGCCCGATGGGGGGGGCGGGGTCGTGGCCAGCTTGGCCTGGTCGGCGGAGGAAGGTGCGTTTTCCATGTGATGGTCGGCTCCTGAGGGGTGTCTTTTGCGTTCTGTCAATGATCCCCCAGCCGGGGGCGGATTCCAAGTGGAAACCGTGTCCTGGCACGGATTCCGGGAGGAATTCAGTGATCCCACATCACGTTCTTACCCCG
>JADZBU010000116.1 GCA_020851955.1 Chromatiaceae bacterium
CAGGAGATGCGCTTTCGCATCACCAGCCAGCAGGAGGGCCATCTGCTGGTGGTGGATCTGAATGCGGGCGGAGAGCTGACCCAGGTTTATCCCCTGGATGAGGGCGGGATCGGGGCCATCGACAACCGCCTGCGCCCGGGCCGGGCCCTCACCCTGCCGGAGCCCCAGTCGGGATTGAGCTTCACCGCCAGCGAACCCACCGGTACGGGTCGGCTGGTGGCTATTCTCACGGAGGAGGCGGTGGACCTCGAGGATTTGCGGGATGGGGAGGGGCTGGCGGCGGCTGGGCAAGATCCCGTCGGCGGCCTGCTCGCCGGGTTGGCTCAAGTTCAGGGCAAAAGCGCATCTGCCGCCTCCTGGTCCATGACCCAGGCGGAGTATCTGATCGAGCCCTAGCCCACCATCGCGCTGGCTGGATTTTGCCTCCCTTTGCCCCTATTCTGCCGCTCATGATGAAGAAGCTTTATATCCAGACCAACGGTTGCCAGATGAACGAGTACGATTCCGCGCGCATGGCGGACGTGCTGCGGGAGTCTCATGGCCTGGAATTGGTGGCCTGCGCGGAGGAGGCGGATGTCCTGCTGCTGAATACCTGCTCCATCCGCGAGAAGGCCCAGGAGAAGGTCTTTTCCGCCCTGGGGCGCTGGCGGCCCCTCAAGCAGCAACGGCCGGACCTGGTGATCGGTGTCGGCGGCTGTGTCGCCAGCCAGGAGGGCGAGGCCCTGCGGGAGAGGGCGCCATTCGTCGATCTGGTGTTCGGGCCTCAGACCCTGCATCGCCTGCCCGCTATGTTGCGGGAGCTGGCGGCGGGGCAGGGTCCCCGCGTGGACGTGTCCTTTCCCGCCATCGAGAAGTTCGACAGCCTGCCGGCGCCGCGCGCCGAGGGACCCACGGCCTTCGTCTCGGTCATGGAGGGTTGTTCCAAATTCTGCACCTATTGCGTGGTCCCTTATACGCGGGGCGCCGAGGTCAGCCGGCCTTTCGATGATGTCATCGCCGAGGTCGCGGCCCTGGCGGGGCAGGGGGTGCGGGAGGTCAATCTGCTGGGTCAGAATGTCAACGCCTATCGTGGCCTCCAGCATGACGGCGAGGTCGCGGACCTGGCGCTGCTGATCCGCTATCTGGCGGCCATCGAGGGCATCGACCGCATCCGCTACACGACCTCCCATCCCGTGGAGTTCTCGGACGCCCTGATCGAGGTCTATGGCGAGGTGCCGGAGTTGGTCGATCATCTGCACTTGCCGGTGCAGAGCGGGTCGGATGCGATCCTGGCGGCCATGAAGCGCGGTCACACGGCGGCCCAATACCAGGACAAGATCCGCCGGCTACGCGCGGTGCGGCCCAACATCAGCATTTCGTCCGACTTCATCGTCGGCTTTCCCGGCGAGACGGACGCGGACTTTGCCGCCACCCTGGCGCTGATCGAGGAGATCGGCTTCGATGCCAGCTTCAGCTTTATCTACAGCCGCCGCCCGGGCACCCCGGCGGCGGATTACCCGGACGAGACCCCGCACCCGGTCAAGCAGGAGCGCCTGATGCGCCTGCAGGCGCGGCTGGCGAACCAGGCCCAGGCCATCAGCCGGCGCATGGTCGGCACCCTGGAGCGCCTCCTGGTGGAGGGGCCCGCCCGCAAGGACCCGCGCGAGCTGGCCGGTCGCACCGAGAACAACCGGGTGGTCAATTTCGCCGGACCGCCGGAACTCATCGGCCAGTTCGCCGAGGTCCGCATCACCCAGGCCCTGCCCAATTCCCTGCGAGGGGAGCTGGTGCTGGCGCCCCTGTCCTGAGCGAGTGCAGCAGCCCCCTTTGTCCCAGACACCCGAAACCCTCGACCTCCGGCTCGCGCCCGAGGACAACATCCGTCTCGCCAACCTCACCGGTCAGCTCGACGCCCATCTGCGCCAG
Source organism: Chromatiaceae bacterium (assembly GCA_020851955.1). Lineage (GTDB taxonomy): Bacteria > Pseudomonadota > Gammaproteobacteria > Chromatiales > Chromatiaceae > M0108. The sequence goes on from JADZBU010000116.1 coordinate 1,906, forward strand.
ATCGAGCGCCGGCTGGGCATCGAGATCGCCAATCGCGGTCACCTCTTCCGCCTCATCGGCGAGGGCCAGGCGATACGGGCCGGCGAGCAGGTCTTGGAGCATCTTTATGCCGCGACCGCGGAGGAAGTCCTGACCCCCGAGGCCATTCACCTGCAACTGCAGGCCTCGGGCGTCGAGGCCCTGCTCGAAGACGCGGACGCGGAGCGCCCGGAATTGGCCGTGCGGCTCAAGCGCGCCCTGATCCGCGCCCGGGGGCCGAATCAGCAGGCCTATCTCGATGCGGTGATGCGCCACGACATTAACTTTGGCGTCGGCCCCGCCGGGACGGGCAAGACCTATCTCGCCGTCGCCTGCGCCGTGGAGGCCCTGGAGACGGACCGGGTGCGGCGGGTCCTGCTGGTGCGGCCGGCGGTGGAGGCCGGCGAGCGCCTGGGCTTTCTGCCGGGCGACCTGGCCCAGAAGATCGACCCCTACCTGCGCCCCCTTTACGATGCCCTTTACGAGATGCTGGGCTTCGAGAAGGTAACCCGGCTCATGGAACGCCATGTCATCGAGGTCGCGCCCCTGGCCTACATGCGCGGGCGCACCCTCAACGATGCCTTCATCATCCTGGACGAGGCCCAGAACACCACGCCGGAGCAGATGAAGATGTTCCTGACCCGCATCGGCTTCGGCTCCACGGCCGTCATCACCGGTGATGTGACCCAGGTGGATCTGCCCCGCGGCCAGACCTCGGGCCTGCGGCAGGGCGTCGAGGTCTTGCGGCATGTGGAGGGCATCAGCTTCACCTTCTTCAATGCCCGCGACGTGGTGCGCCACGCCCTGGTGCAGCGCATCGTCAATGCCTATGACGCCTTTGATCGGGGCTTGCCGGCGGAGTAGGGGGTGAAGGTCAAGCTGGCTATGCAGAGGGCCTCCGCCGCGAGCTGGCTGCCGGCTAAGGCGGAGGTGAAGCGATGGGCGGCGGCGGCCTTGAAGGGGCGGCGCAAGCAGGCGGGCCTGAGCCTGCGCATCATCGACGAGGCGGAGTCCGCCGACCTCAACGGGCGCTATCGCGGTAAGGCGGGCCCGACCAATGTCCTCTCTTTTCCCTTCGAGCCCCCGCCGGGCCTGCCGGACCCCCAGCCCTTCATCGGCGATCTCGCCATCTGTGCCCCGGTGGTGGCGCGGGAGGCCCTGGAACAGGGCAAGTCCCTGGAGGCCCACTGGGCCCACCTGGTCGTCCACGGCATCCTGCATCTGCTGGGCCATGACCATCTCGACGAGGCCGAGGCCCGGGAGATGGAGGCGCTGGAGACCCGTATTCTGGAGGACCTAGGCTTTCCCGCCCCCTACGAGGCTTGAGACGCGGGCCCACCTGGGGCCCGCGTGGGTCGGGGGGGATGCGCGGCAATACTCAGCCGTGACACTTGGACATGAGGCATTCGATGATGGGCTGGAGGATGATCTCCATGGCGAAGCCCATCTTGCCGCCGGGGACAACCATGCTGTTGCGGCGGGTCATGAAGGAGCCATTAATCATGGACAGGAGGTAGGGGAAGTCCACATCCCATTTGTTCGGATTGCGGAAGCGGATGATGACGAAGCTCTCGTCCGGGGTGGGGATGTCGCGGGCGATGAAGGGATTGGAGGTATCGACCGTGGCCACGCGCTGGAAGTTGATGTCCGTCAGGGAGAACTGGGGGACGATGGTGGTGATGTAGTCCGGCATGCGGCGCATGATGGTATCGACGATGGCCTCCGCCGAGTAGCCGCGCTCCGCGTTGTCGCGATGAATCTTTTGAATCCACTCCAGGTTGACGATGGGCACCACGCCGATGCCCAGGTCGACGTGCTTGGCGACGTTATGCTCCTCGGTAATCACCAGGCCATGCAGGCCCTCGTAAAAGAGCATGTCCGTGCCTGCCGGTATCTCCTCGAGGGGCGTGAACTGGCCCGGCTTGAGGTTGGTGCCGAGACGGGCATTGAGTTCTACGGCCTCTTCCTCGCTGTGGATGTAATACCGTTTTTTGCCGGTGCCCGACTCGCCATAGGCTTTGAACAGTTCCTCGAGCATGTCAAAGCGGTTGGCCTCGGCCCCAAAGTGACTCAGGTTGCGATGGGCGGCGGAGGCCCTGGCCGTTTCCGCCTTCATCTCGGCGCGGTCGTAACGGTGGAAGCTGTCACCCTCGACGATGGCGGGCGTGATGCCGTCACGGTAGAAGATATGCTCGAAGGCGCGCTTGACCGTGGTGGTGCCGGCGCCCGAGGAACCGGTGACCGCGATGATGGGATGGTTGATGGACATATAGGTCTCCTCTGTTCTTTTACTCTCAGGGTTAGGGGCGCCGGCCGCAACCCCATGGGGTCTCGGCCGAAGGTTAGGGGGTGAAAACCCTTGTGGAAATTGACGGGAAGCCCCGCGGTGGCGGCAAGGCCCGCGCGTGGATCCTGAAGTAATTACTAATATACCACGGGGCCTTCCCAAGTCTTGGGAAAAGCGCGGAGGGGCTGGCGGGGTCAGGCCGCCCCGGCGCTTGGCATGGGGACCTCGCCAGAGGTCACGAGGCTTTCGTACTCCAGGGCCTGGAGTCGTTCCAGTATCTCGCCGGACTGGTCCGTGAGCAGACGGATGAGGTGGGTGATGCGGTCACTGGGCTGGCCCTGCTCGACCGCGAGCAAGAGCTCCTGGCCCAGGCGATGCAGTTCATCATGGGGGACCGCGAGGGCGTCGAAGGCGGGCAGACCGGCGAAATGCCGACCTTGATCCTGGAACCACTGGCCGAAGCGGCACAGTCGGGGGTTCATCTCCACCTCCAGCCCCTTGATCGCATTGCCGCCCTCCTGGCCAAAGGCCTTGGCGATGGCATGGTCGATGAGCGAGCGTCGCCAGTGGATGTGATCGATCTGGGCGATGTGGATCAAACCACTCGGGACGCTGGACCAGCGCTCATCGCGTTTCAGGTAGGTCAGGAAGTCCGGGAAGGCCATGGGGCGGCCCAGCCAGAACCCCTGGGCCTCGGTGCAGCCGGCGTTCAGCAGGAAGTCGAAGACCGGGCGGCTCTCCACCCCTTCCGCGACCGTCTTGATGCCCAGTTGATGGGCCATCTGGATGCTGGAGCGCACCAGAGTCGTGCATTTGTCCGAGGTCTCCATGCGCCGGATCAGGCCCTGGTCGATCTTGACCGCCGAGAAGGGCCATTGGCTCAGCACCTCGATGGACGAGAAGCCCGTGCCGAAGTCATCCATGGCCAGCCCCAGGCCCATGCCGGTCAACTCCAGGATGTGATCGCGCGCCTTACCCGAGCTGTGGATGACCGAGGATTCCGTCAATTCGGCCTGCAGGAGGCCGGGGTCGAGCTGGAACTTGGCGATGGCGGCGCGCACGGCCTTCACGATCTCGTCGGATTCCAGGTTCCAGGCCGTCAGGTTGAAGGACATGACCAGGCCGGGGAGTATGTCCTGAATGATGCTCAGGTCGGCCATGAGCCGGGGGAGCATGGCCAGGGTCATCTGCTTGATCAGACCGGACTCGATGGCCAGGGGGATGAAGTTGTCGGGCGGTATGACCTCGCCATCCGGCTTGACCCAGCGCATCAGGGCCTCGGCGCCGGAGACCTTGCCGGTGAGCAGGGAAATCTTGGGCTGGTAGTAATAAACGAATTCCTCGTTCCTGAGCGCCTGCTTGATTGCCGCGAGCTGAATGCCGTGACTTGGGCAGGACGGCGTGGGTCTGCATTCCGGGGCAATACTGGCATGGAGCTCGGGTACATAGCCCGTCACGCAGTCACGGCCTATCTTCTTGGAGAAGGACATGGCCACGTCGGCGTTCTTGGCCAGTTCCTGCTCATTCTGGCCATGCTCGGGGTAGATGGCGATGCCGACGCTCAAGGATACCGATAGGGTCAGGGTGTCGAGGGTGATGGGTGGCCGGATGGCCTCACGCACCTTGTTGGCCACCTCGATGGCATGCTCCTGACTGCCGATATTCGGCAGGAAGAGGATGAATTCGTCCCCGCCCATGCGGCCGAGGGTGTCGGAGTTGCGGAGGCTCCCGGAGATCCGTTGGGCGATCTCCCGCAGGACGCCATCACCGATGGCGTGGCCGTGGTTGTCGTTGATGCGCTTTAAGCGGTCCACATCCAGAAAAATCAGGGCCAGTCGCTGATGCTGACGTTTGGCGCTGGCCAGGGCCCGCTCGACCAGAAGGGAGAAGAGGGCCCGATTGGGCAGCCCCGTGAGGCTGTCGTGCTGGGCCATGTGGCGGATGCTCTCCGCCAGCTGGTGCCAGGCCGTGATGTCGCGGGTCACGCCCTGGAGCTCGATGGCGCCCGTCCCCGGCTGGCGGGTGAAATGCATCAGCATCTCGGTCCAGACGAGGGTACCGTCCTTGCGGGCTTGAGATAGCTGGGCGCTGAAGGGGGTGCCCGTGGCGAGGGTCCCGGCGCGAAAGGCGGCACCCTGTTCCGCGAGCAAGGCCTGGAGTTGGGCCCGGCCTTCTGGCGTCAGGGCCGCATCCAGGGGCTCCGCCATGACCTCGGCGGCGGTATAGCCCCGCAACCCCAGGATGGAAGGGCTGACATACAGCAAGCGGCGGGTTTCGGCATCCAGGACCCACACCACGTCCCGCATGTTGTCGCTCAGGGCTTGGAGTTGGCGCTGACTGGCGGCCAGATGGGTTTCAGCCGTGTGGCGCGCCGCGCTCTCGGCGTCCAGACGTTCCTTGGCCGCCCGGAGTTCCTCTTGGAGCCGTTGGGCCGCGGGGTTCTCCCGGGTTCTGGCGGGCGCATCCAAGTCCTGCCGCTTGGCTTGGGATCCGGAGAGCGGAACCAGCATCTTGGTCAGCAGGGATTTGAGGGAGGTCTTCAACGCCAGAACTGCCGCTTAATGCCTGACTCGAGCCAGAATCCCATGGTCGCGCGGGCAAGCGTCGGACATGCCGTGGGCGGGGTGCCTACTCCGGGGCGGCGCTCGGGTCGAGCTGTCATGGGGAAATCCTGGTGGGGATAATGCCTGGGGGCCTGGCGCAAAACATAGCACGAAAAACCCATCATGACGAAACCCGGCCCCGCGGGTCGCAAAGCCGGGTTCGCTATCCCGGCGTCGATACCCGGTTATCTCGCCTCGGCGCGGCTCGTGGGGTAACCTTGGCATCCTTTTTCGCCAGTGAGGATTGAAGCTTGAACCCAGACATCAGCAAGCGGATCGCCGGACGGAGCAGACCAGGGGGGCGCCAGGGCGGCTTCATCGCCGGGCTGGGCCAGTGGCTTGACCGTAACATTCTCGAATTGGGGCGCGAGCTGCGCTTGTCTTATCTGCCACCGCTGATGATCTATGTGGCCTACGGCATCCAGGGCCTGACCGCCATCGTCGGCACTTTCTTCGTCAAGGATTACCTGGGCCTGTCCGCCGCCTTCCTGGCTGCCCTGGGCTTCTGGGCGGGCATCCCCTGGGCCCTCAAGATGCCCCTGGGGCACCTGGTCGATCTGATCTGGCGCCATAAGTCCGCCCTGGTCTATCTGGGCGCGACCCTTCTCACCGCCAGCCTGCTGATCATGATCGGCCTGCTGGGGCACCGGGTCGCCCTGGCCGCCATCATGCCGGTGGAGGCCTGGTATGTCCTCGCCGCCCTGCTGGCGCCGGTGGGCTATGTGATTCAGGACGTGGTGGCGGATGCCATGACGGTGGAGGCGGTGCCCCGTGTGGACGCCGATGGCCGGCCCATCGACGCGGCGACGCGCAAGCTAATGCACACCACCATGCAGACCCTGGGTCGGGTGGCCATCATCGGCGGCGGCGTCCTGGTGGCCCTGGCCAATGTCTATCTCTTCGCCGGGGTCGAGGGGATGTCGGAGGCGGACAAGGTCGCGACCTATATCCATATCTACGAGATGGCCCTGGCGATTCCCCTCGTCTCCATCCTGGGCGTGGCCCTGGCCGCCTACATCCAGCGTCGCGACCTGCGCCGCCTGATGGCCAAGGGGCTTGGGCGCGCGGAGGCGATGCGCCGGCTGGAGCACCCCCTGGAGAAGACCCATCCGAATTGGTGGATCCTGGGCGGCAGCCTGGTCTTCGTCGTCTTCACCCTGAGCCTGGGGCTGATGGAGGTGCCCTATAACCAGGAGATCATCTTCGTCGGGTCCATGGTCATCATCCTCTTCCTGATGTCGCGCCTGCTGCGGGTCCTGGACCCGGAGGCGCGCCTTTATCTGGTGGGCACGGCCTTCATCATCTTCGTCTTCCGCGCCATGCCGGGGCCGGGCTCGGGCCAGACCTGGTGGATGATCGATGAACTGGCCTTCGATCAGCAATTCATGTCCGTCCTGTCGCTGATCGGCAGCAGCCTGACCCTGCTCGGGCTCTTTATGTTCCGGCGCTTCATGGCCGAGCGCTCCATCGCCTATGTGGTGGTCTTCCTGACGGTGACTTCCAGTCTCCTCTATCTGCCGATCATCGGTATGTACCACGGGCTCCACGAATGGACGGCGGCGCTGACCGGCGGCCTGATCGATGCCCGCGTCATCGCTATCGTGGACACGGCCCTGGAGTCGCCCCTGGGGCAGATCGCCATGGTGCCCATGCTGGCCTGGATCGCCAATTCCGCCCCGGACCATCTCAAGGCCACTTTCTTCGCCGTCATGGCCTCCTTCACCAACCTGGCCCTGTCGGCGGGGCAGTTGGGGACCAAATATCTCAACGAGATCTTCCTGGTGACGCGGGAGGTCAAGGACCCCGTGAGCGGTGAGATCACCGTGCCAGCGGACTATGGCGACCTGGGGGTCTTGATGGTGGCCGCCTTGCTGATCGGCCTGATCCTGCCCCTGGCCGCCGTGGGGCTGGTCAAGATGACGCGGCTGCGGACGGCTTGAGGGCGAGCGGACCTGCCCAGGGCTTCTTTACGATCGCCGAAAAACCCTGGCCGGCATGGGGCGCTAGGATTGGCGGAAGACGGGGAGGTTCAGGCCCCAACGGATGGCCAGCAACCTCAGCGCCACCACCAGGCTCATCCCGGCCCCAAACGCCCCTGCCGGTGGCACGCCGAGCGCCTGCAGCGCCAGGTAGAGGCTGATGCCCAGGATGGCCGCCGTCGCGTAGATCTCCCGGCGCAGGATCAGGGGTATCTGGGCCGTGATGACGTCTCGCAAGATGCCTCCGAAAACGCCGGTCATGGTGCCCATCAGCACCACGATGAGCGGAGGGCACTGGGCCGCTTCCGCAAATTGGGCCCCGGACAAGGCGAACAGCCCCAGTCCCAGCGCATCGGCCACCAGCAGCGTGGCAACCGGCGGAGGCCATCTCCGGACATAGGCGACCGTCAAGAGGGCGGACGCGATGATGACGATGAGGTACCAGGAATCGGTGACCCAGAAAATCGGGTGGCGGTCCAGGAGGAGATCGCGCAGGGTGCCTCCGCCGATGGCCGTCATCACCGCCACCACGATGACCCCGAGGAGGTCCAGGTCCCGATCACGCGCCGCCAGGACGCCGCTCGCGGAAAACACGGCCACGCCCGCCAGGTCAAAATAATATAAAAGCATGCCAAAAGACCGGAGCCAACCGCGTCATGACGGGATCGGCGAGATTAGAGAAAATTTTTCAGGGTTGCGAATTGACTCAACCGAAAGGTCAACGTAAGGTTCAGGCCAATACAGATAATTTTTCGTTGGACGTTCAATCTCGGATATCCGCTCGATGTTTGCCGAAATAAACCACGCGATTATTTCGTACCTAACAATCGGCCTTGACAGCAAGGCCTGCCACGAGCATTTTCCCCGGCCTGCAAGGACGTGCCAGGCGGGGACGTTTTAGGCTGGTTGTTAGGCTGCCTTTTTCTTGTATATGCTTTTGTCTATGTCGAGAGTGTACGACAAGATGGTATCGATATTAAGCCTGTCCGACGCCCTAAGTATTTCTATTCCAGTTATTTTTCCATCTTCTGTCGTGTCGAGATTGACGCCTTCCGCTATTTCGATCACCCCGTCTGGTTCTTGGTCACCAAGACTCAAATACAAAGCATCGACTTCATCGTCGTAGTGAACTTTCATATCGTAGCCCCTTTTTTGAGTGGGTAGCTCGTGATTACCGTGACAATTTGACCTTCAAGAACCGCGACAATTTTCAGTGGAAACTTAAAGCCCGGAGAAGGTTCTATGATCTGGTTCTCGCCATCGGCAAGATTCGCATTCCTTATGATTTGCTCGACGGTGGCCTCGGGAATGCCGTAAAGCTTTGCACGCCGCTTCGCGTGTCTTGAGAACCTTATTTCCATTGAAGCCTGCTTCCTATAGGTTCCGACTCGTGGGTGATTATATACCCAAAGGCCGCTATTCCCGGCTACGTGGCCAACACTCGTCGATGGA
>JADZBU010000117.1 GCA_020851955.1 Chromatiaceae bacterium
ACTCGCCTGGCTCACCGTCCTCAAGCACCTGACGCAGGTACTCCGCCACATCCTCATCGGTGCCGAGGTACCGGGCCATGTCGAATTCCGGCAGATCGGCAGCTTTGATTTTGTTGGTCATCGAAGCTCGTTCCTCTAACAATCTCCCGCCGTGCGCAACTGCCGATTTGGTGCGGTTGACCTTGCCGCGGTGGGGTGGGCCAATCAGCCTTGCCGCAACCTCACCGCATCGCTTCAAGCGCCGCCTTGGCCAGGAAGGCCGAGCGGCTCATGTGGCGAGCTTTGGCATAGTGGTCGATCTTGTCCAGCACCGCCTCAGGCAAGGTGATATTTACCCGCCGCGCTCGGTGGGACAGCTTAGCCCAATCAATCTCTACCAAGGCCCAGGTGCCACCCGCATAGGAATCCCGCAAGGCGGCGATGGGACTGGGGTCCGCGACCGCGATTCCCTCCTCCAGGCACCCCTCGATATGCAGTTCCGCAGCCTCAACCGCCATGGCCAGCGCCTCCTCGATGCTCTCCCCAGCCGTAAAGCAGCCCGGCAGATCGGGAAAGGTCACGCTGAAATCCGAGTCCGGGTCCTTGTGGATCACGACCGGGTATCTCATCTCACCACCCCGCTTGCTTAAAGATGTTCTGGAGGGTGCCTTGGGCGAAGTCGCGCTTGGGATGGGGTACCGTCACCAAGCCCGGCCGGGTCGGATGGCGGAACTGATGATGACTACCGCGCACCCTCACCAGGCGCCAACCGTCCGCCTCTAACCGCTTGATGATGTCTCTGCTGTTCATGGCGTTGTTCTGCCTCCAGATAGGGATGCACCATGCGCCATGGCGAGGATTGCACCTTGATTTCGTGGAGCCGTAGTCGCGCTGAGTACAAGCGAAGACCGACAAAGGGCGCTGTTTGTAACGATTGCCTTTGCCATTTCCCGGCTGGGAGCAATTTTGACGATCTTAAACTGGCGGGGTCGAACGGGAGTGTTTGGGTGGGGCGTGGCGGCCCGAGAATGGCGCAGTGTTGCTGAATGACAATCCCAGCAATACCAAAGGCCTGTTATGATACTGATTTAAAATGAATTATTGGCGGAGAGGGTGGGATTCGAACCCACGGAAGGCTTACGCCTTCACTTGATTTCGAGTCAAGCCCGTTCGGCCACTCCGGCACCTCTCCGAGAACCCGCCAGTCTCGCCCGAGCCGAGACATCAAGGGGGCGTATTATACGGAGCACGGTGAAAATTGCCACGCGGGAAACTGCGGCGGCCTGCTCCCGATGACTCCCTCCCTCCTTACTGATACAACCCCGGGACTGGCGCCATGACGCTTTCACAAGAGCATGCCTAAGCACGAACTCGATCGCCTGGCCATTGGGCTCATGGTCTTATTCTGTTTCATCTGGGGTCTGCAGCAGGTGGCGATCAAGGTCGCTAACGCGGGCATTTCGCCGGTGTGGCAGGCGGGGATGCGCTCCCTGGGGGCGACGGGGACCATTCTGCTCTGGGTGCTGCTGCGCCGGGTCAGGCTGTTCGAGCGCGATGGCACCTTGTGGCCCGGCCTGCTGGTGGGAGTGCTCTTCTCCGGGGAGTTTGCGCTGATCTTTCTGGGCTTGGATTACACGCCGGCCTCCCGCGGCGTCATCTTTCTCTATACCGCTCCCTTCTTCGTGGCCCTCGGGGCGCGCTGGTTTTTACCCGGGGAGAAGATGCGCCAGGCGCAGTGGGGGGGCATGGCCCTGGCCTTTGTCGGGGTGGTCCTGCTGTTTGGCGAGCACCTCTGGCAGCCGGCGGACCGCGCCTGGATCGGGGACCTCATGATTCTGGGGGCGGCCCTGCTGTGGGCGGCGACCACCTTGGCGGTCAAGGCCAGCGCTCTCGGGCGCTCGTCGGCGGAAAAGATACTGCTGTACCAACTCGCCCTGTCCGCCCTTCTCTTGCCGCCCTTGTCGCTGGCGATGGGCGAACCCGGATTTTTTGCCCCCACGCCCCTGGTGTGGGCCAACCTCTTTTTCCAGGCGGTGATCGTGGCCGGGGCCTCTTATCTGGGCTGGTTTTGGCTGGTGCGCCATTATCCGGCGACGCGGCTGTCGTCCTTTTCCTTCCTCACGCCGGTGATGGGGGTGCTCGCCAGCATTCTGCTGCTGGATGAACCGCTGACTCCCACCATTTTCGCCGCCCTCATCCTGGTCGGGGCCGGCATCTGGATCGCGAATCGGCCCGCCTAGCGGTTGGGCACCACTGGCAGGCCCCGCTGGGAGCACAGCCCGGGCGGGGAGCACAACCCCGGCGGGGAGCACTCAATCAAATTTCGCCGCGTCGAGCTGGCCTGGTAACGCCGGGGTCACGGCCTCGAAACGCAGGATGCGTTGGCCCGCGTGGTCGCGCAGAAATTCCTGGGCCTCGGCCTCGGAGGCGAGGGGGACCAACTCGTGGCCCATGGGGCCGAGGACGTCCGAGCCGATGACGTACCAGGCGTCGCGGGCCGGGATGCGACCGAGGCCGTAATATTCGGTGACGGCGATGGCGGCCATGTCCTCGGGCTTATGGCCTGGCGCCCATTTGGGTAGATTGAAGAGGTACTTGAAGAGGTCCTTGGCGCCGTCGAAGTGATGGGCATGGCCATCGCGATAGAGGACGGTGGCGGTCCACTCGGGGTATTTGGCGACGAACATGCCGCAGACGGGGCAGGTGTCCTTGGGGCCGGGATCTGGTAGCGGGGGCAGTCCGGTTTCCGCCAGCAGGAGGCCTGGGGCCCAGAGGAGCAGCAAAACCAGGAAGAGGCGGCGTGGGGTGGGCGGCATGGTTGGGCCCTCGGGGTTCATGGGGGTGGGAAGGCGCCCGGGGGCGGGCGGTCCCAGGGCGACGGCGGCGAGCCCCGTCGCCCTGGGCCTGGGTCGCGGCGTCAGGCCTTCGGCATCATTTTCTGGCGTCTTTCGGCGCGGTTCTTGCGGATGCGGGCCGTGTCGGCGGCCATGTCCACCATGGTCTGGTTGAGGGTCTGGTCGAAGGTGCCCAAGGTACCGCCTTCCTTGGCCATGGCGGCCTCGGCCTGGGCCTTGTCGGCGAAGGCGACCTTGCTGTTGGCGGTCATGGTCCCCTTGAGCTTGCTGCCGATGAGGTAGGTGGCCTTGTCCACCAGGACCAGGGGCTTGATCTCCGCCGGGGAGCCGAAGTCCGCCGCATAAATGGCCTTGGGGCCGCGGTCCATGTTGAGCATGAGGCTGAGGGCCAGGCAGTGGATGGAGCAGGTGCCATCCACCAGGTTGTCGTCGTACTGGACCAGGTGACGGCTGAAGTTGTATTCGGTGCGATCCATGCCGCAATAGGGACACTTGGGGTACTTCTTCAGCTCATCGACCAGGGGGGTGGCGTCCGGGGCGGTCTTGGGAATGAACTGGAGGGGTGTGCCATCGCCCTCGCAACTCGCGCCGGCGGGCAGCCAGCCCTTGCCGGGCATGAAGGCACCGATGGTGGCGGCATCGGCGGCCAGGACCGGGGTGCTCAGGCCCGCCAGACCCAGGGCGCCGAGTACCTTGAGGGCCTCGCGCCGGCCGTGGTTATGATGATCACACATGGGATGGTCTCCTGTTTGTGGTGGGTGGAGGCGCGCGGCCTAGCCATTGGCCAGGCCGCGCATGATATCGAAGAAGACATAGCCCTCGTAGAAGGTCCAGAGGCCGAGGATGGCCACCAGCCCCCCCGCGATGCGGGCGGAAAGGTCCCGCGTCCGCGCGCCGACGAAGGCCCCCAGGCTGGTGACCGCCGCCATCATGGGCAGGGTGCCGAGACCGAAGGCGAGCATGAGCAACCCGGCGCGACCCGGGTCGCCGGTGGCGGCGGCCTTGAGGGCGATGGAGAAGACCAGGCTGCAGGGGATCAGGCCATTGAGGGTCCCGAAGAGGAGGGACGACCCGAGTCGCGGGGGGCGGGACTCCGGGTACGCCGCACTGGCCGCCAGCGGCGGGCGGGTGGGGGTAGCGGGTTGCGCGGCGCGGGGCATGGGCTCCAGTCGCACCTCCAGACCCCCGGTCGGCGCCAGGGCGGGGCGGCGAGGGCGGGCCAGGAGCAGCCGCAGCCCCAGGACCAGGATCAGCAGACCCACCCCCATCATGAGGAGGCCCTGCGCCTTACCGAAGAGTCCGGTTTGCGCCAGGCTGCGTCCCGCCCAGGCGCCCGCCATGCCCAGGAGGGCGTAAGTGAAGATGCGGCTGGCATGGTAAATAAGTTGGGGGGCCAGCCGGGGTTGGGCTTGACGCTGGACGAAGAAGCCCCCGGCCAGGCCGCCGCACATGCCCAGGCAGTGCAGGGCGCCGAACAGGCCGGTGGCGAAGGCCATGGCTAGGGTCAAATCTGGATTCACAGCATCTCTCGGACAATTTTATCAAAGAGTTGCATGGGCGCTTCGCCCAGGATGCGGGTGTGGAGCCGGCCGGAGCGGTCGATGAAATAGGTGGTCGGCAGGCCGGTGACGCCGTATTGGCGCGCCAGGGCGCCGTCCTCGTCCAGCAGCACGGCGTAGGAAATGCCCAGCCGCGCGATGAAGCGGGCGGCGGTTTCCCTGTCCTGGCGCACATTGACCGCGAGCACCCGCAGGCCCTGGTCACGCAGTTCCTGTTGGATGGGCTCGATGTCGCGCATCTCGGGCGCGCAGAAGGGACACCAGTCCGCCCAGAAGCGCACCACGACCACCTGGGACTGGAAGTCCTGGGGGAAATTCCAGATCTTGCCGTCCAGGTCCGGCAGGGCGAAGGCGGGCGCGGGCTCGTGGTTCCGCAGTCTGGGCACCTCCTCGCCGCAGGCGACCAGGAAGAGCGCCGCCAGGAGGAGGCTGATGAACATCAGACGTATCCCTTTAGCCCCCTCTCCCCAACCCTCCCCCACCCGGGGGGAAGGAGCTTGTGGCAGGGAGGTCTGAACGTTGACCGTCAGGCGTTTCATGCGGTTAATTTCCTCAGATCGGGCCGAGCAGAAGCAGATTCGACCTCAAGACCAACCAGGTCGCAAGGCCATAAAAGAGAGCAAACAAGATGAGGCTCAGGCCCGCGAGGCGCGGACCCCGGATGGCGATGATGGCCTTCAGGCTCGGGGCCGATCGCCAGACCTCCATCAGGCCCGCTCCCAGCGCCAGGGCGGTGGCGGCGAAGAGGGGGACGTAAAGCCCATAGCCGACAAAGTCATGGCCGGACTTGAGCAGGCAGAAGGGGCAGTGGTGGTGGGGATGTTCGTACACATAGAGGGCCACCCCGGAGACGATGGCGGTCAGGGCGATGCCGAAGGTCAGGGCCGCCAGGAGGGCGAAGAGGCCGCCGCCCCGTCCCCGGCGCCAATACCGCAGGCCCGTCGCCAGCAGGGCGAGCCCGCTCAGGGCGAGGGCGGCGAGGCTGACAGCGGGGTCGAGCCCGGCGATCTCCGCCGCCACGCCGCCGCCCTCGGGACTGAAGAGGGAGCCGCAGCAGGAGGTGATGAGGTCCGGGTTCAGGGCCGTGAAAAAGAGGGCCTGCGCCGTGACTTCCGCCAGGGCCAGGGGGGCGATGAGGAGCAGCAGGGCGTACTTGGGGCGGACCAGGGGGTAATCGGGGGCCTGGTTGTCCACCCCATTGAGGATGAGCCAGGCGGCGCCGGCGAAGAAGAGGCTGATCTTGAGCCCGAGAGTGGGCCAGCCCCAGGGGTTGGCATTGAGGACGCCGGTGGCGCACATGGCGCCGACGAATTGGGTGGAGAGCTGCTCGGCGTTATAGACAAAGAGCAGCAGAGACAGCAGGTTGCCGCCGAAGACCCAGGCGACCAGGGTGGCGATGAGATAGGTGCGGCGCTCCAGCCCCAGTTGCCGCTCGCTGCCGCTGCTCAGGTCCCAATGCCGCAGGATCTGGATCGCGAACCCCGCCGCCAGCACCAGCAGGAGGCTCTGGGTCAGGGAAGCCAGATTCAGGGCCAGGATGGCGGGGGTCAAGGGCATGGTGGGCTAGGCCAGCCGCCCGTCGCGCAATTCCACCACCCGCGAGACCCGAGCGTGGTCGAAGACGAGGGGATCATGGGAACTGATGAGGATGCCCTTGCCCTGATCCGCCAGTTCGCCGATGAGGGTCAAGAGCTCCCGCGAGAGCTGGCTGTCCAGGTTGGCGGTCGGCTCGTCGGCGATAATGATGGCCGGGTCGTTGATCAGGGCCCGGCAGATGGCGGTGCGCTGGGCCTCGCCGCCGGAGAGCCACTCGGACTTGTTATGGGCCCGCTCCTCCAGGCGAAACTGCCGCAGCAGGCCCAAGGCCTGGTCCCGGAGTCGGCCCGGGTCCGGGGCCAGGGGGTAGGCCGGCAGCATGACGTTTTCCAGGACCGTCAGCCCCCGGATCAGGTTGAAGCGCTGGAAGATGAAGCCGAAGGTCGACCGCCGCACCTGGGTCATGAAGCGTTCCGGCAGGTTCGACAGCAGGCGTCCCTCCAGATGAATGCGGCCGCTGCTGGGCCGGGAGAGGCAGCCCAGCATCGCTAGCAGGCTGGTCTTGCCCGAGCCGCTGGGGCCCTTGAGGACGGTGATGCCCCGGGTCTCCAGCTCCAGTCTGAGGTCGCGCACCGCCCAGACCTCGTTGTGGCGGCCCTGGTTGTACACCTTGCTGACGGCGTCGAGGCGGATCATCGCATCACCTGGTCGGGGTCGGTGATGGCGGCGCGCCAGATGGGGATGATGGTGGCCACGGTGTAAGGGAAGACGGAAAAGAAGAAGAGGGTGGCCACCTGCAATCCATCCACGAAGGGCACGGGCCGGAAGTCGGGATAGAGCACGGCCCAGCCCTTGAGCACGGGGGCGAAGAGGACGGCGGCAAAGTGAAAGACATGGACGTAGGCGAGCAGATAGCCGAGGAGGAAGGCCGTCAGGGACAGGGCCGCGCCCTCCCAAAACTTCATGCGCAGCACGTCGCCGGTCTCCCAGCCGATGGCCTTGAGGATGCCGATCTCGCGTCGCTCCTCGCCGCTCAGCCCCGAGGCCCGGTCCCAGGCGAAGATGACGAAAGCCAGCATGGCCCCGGTCAGCAGGACGAAAACCAGGCCCTGACGCCAGCCGAAGACGGCGTCGTAGGTGCGCAGTATCTCCTCGCGCAGGATGGGCCGCGTATCCGGCAGGGCCAGGCTGATCTTTTCCGCCACCTTGCGCACCTCCACCGGGTTGCGGACCCGCAGCACGATATCGGTGAAGCGGTCCGCGGGGAAGTCGAAGAAGCGGCGGAAGTCCTGGGCGTTCAGCAGCATGAGGTCGCTGGAGACCAGCTCGGTGTCCGCCGGCAGCAGGGCCGCGATCCGGAAGGAGAAGGGCTCGCCCCGGGCTGAACGTAGGCTCAGGTAGTCTCCCGGGCTCAGGCCCCGGGCGCGGGCCACACCGGCGCCCAACTGGACCTCGCCCGCCGCCGGTGGGGCCGCGCGCGGCACCATGAGGGTGTAGTTGGCCCGGACCGCCGGGTCATAGAAGTAGCCCCAGAGCCGTCCATAGCGCTCGCCGACCCCCCGGATCGTACCGAGCTGTTCCAGGTAGCTGGCGGGGATGAGGTCATGCCGCCCGGCGAGCAGGCGCTGCACGATCAGCTCCGGGGACTCGGCCAGCACCAGGGCCGATTCCTGACGCAGGGACTGGGTGAAGAGCAGGGTCGAGGCCAGCAGGAAGACGAGGGTGGCGTACACCAGCACCAGCCCCAGATGTTTGCCGGGCCGCCGGGCCAGGGACGCGAGGCTGTATTCCAGCAAATAGCCCTGACGACGCAGGAAGCTGATCATGGTTGCGCCGCAGCCAAGCCCGGCCGGGGGGCGGGCACCAGGGTGCCAGTGGGGAAGTGATCCAGGGCCAGGGGGTGATCCTGAAAGGCGCTGTGCATGTCCGCCTGGCTCGGGTGACGGGTATAGCGGGCCTCGGTGAAGAGGGCCAGGTCCGTCAAGTCGAGGGCCGCCACCAGGTCACGGCGCTGGGCAATGTCGGCCGCCGCCGCGCGGCTCGCCAGGGCGGCATGGACGAAGGTCAGGGCAAAGAGGAGCCCGCCTAAGCCCAAGGTCAAAAGAAAGAGGCCCGACCGCCGCCCGGGGGCCTGGGTGGCGGGTACAGTCGTTAGATTCGTTTTCACCGCTATTCCCTGGGGACACTACACCCTGGCCACCACCGGCAAGGGGGGATATTCGAACAAAAGCTAGCTTAGCTCAGGCGGGACCCGGGATGAATGGACCCAGGTCAAGGCCGGGGCGAAATGGGTCATGCGGGGTGGTGCCTGTGGCAAATGCCTCACCCCGCGGGCCTCGCCAGGGCGGAGTGGTTTCGCGGTTTGGTACCTGGCACCTAGGCGTTACCTGGCAAGTAGTCGTTACCTGGCACCTAGGCGTTCAGACCCCCCGGCCGCATCGGTTGGGTTCGCTCACTGATTCTTTGCTCCCTCCCCCCTCGCGGGGGAGGGCTGGGGAGAGGGGGTGCCCCGGCCCCGGATGACCGATCAGCCATCCCCGGCAGCCGCGGGAAATCAAGGCCCGCCAGACGCGGACTGACTATAATTCGCGTCTGATCAAGCCGCCAGGCCCAGGGACCCGGTCGTCGCCGTCCGCAAACCCGGCCTGGTTCATTTCCTTTTTCGGTCAACCAGACCCCACCCGCGCCAACCACCATGCACGAGATGTCGATTTGCGAGGGGATCCTTCAGGTCCTGGAAAAGGAGGCCGGACGCCAGGGCTTCCAGCGCGTCAAGGGAGTCTGGCTGGAGATCGGGCCTCTGGCGGGGGTCGAGGCGGAGGCCCTGCGCTTCTGTTTCGACGCCGTAGTCCGGGGGAGCCTGGCGGAGGGCGCCCAACTCGAGATCATCGAGATCCCGGGGCAGGGGGTCTGTCTGCAATGCGACCAGTCGGTGCCCGTGCGCCAGCGGTTCGACCCCTGTCCCGTCTGTGGCGGCTACGGGGTCCGGATCACCCACGGCGAAGAGCTTCGAATCAAAGAGTTGGAGGTGGAATAGATGTGTACTGTCTGCGGTTGCGGCCAGGGCGAGACCCGGATCGAGGGCCAGGAGCAGGACCTTGCTCATGAGCATGGACATGAAGCTGGCCATGAGCATTCGCACCATCACCCTCATAGCCATACCCATAGCCACGGGCCTGGCCAGGAACATGCTCATCCTCATAGCCACGAGCATGGTCACGACCACGGCCATGAGCACGAACATGATCACGAGCATGGTCACGACCACGAGCATGATCACGGCCATGAACACGGTCATGGCGAGGATCACCACCACTATGGCCTAGGCCCCGCCCATGCCCATGCGCCCGGCCTGAGCCAGGGCCGCATGGTCCAGATCGAGCAGGACATTCTGGGCAAGAACGACCAATATGCCGCCGCCAACCGCTCCTGGTTTCGGGCCAAGGGCATCCTGGCCCTGAACCTGGTCTCCAGTCCGGGCTCGGGTAAGACGAGCCTGCTGACGCGCAGTATTCAGGACCTCAAGGGTCGTTATCCCCTGGCGGTCATCGAGGGCGATCAGCAGACCAGCCATGACGCCGACCGCATCCGCGCCACCGGCGTTTCGGCGTTGCAGATCAACACGGGCAAGGGCTGCCACCTGGACGCCCACATGGTCGGTCATGCCATCGAGAGCCTGGGGCTGGCGGAGAAGAGCCTGCTGTTTATCGAGAACGTCGGCAACCTGGTCTGCCCGGCCGCCTTCGATCTCGGCGAGGCCCACAAGGTCGCCATCCTCTCGGTCACGGAGGGGGAGGACAAGCCTCTGAAATACCCGGATATGTTCCACGCCGCCGACCTCATGATCCTGAACAAGATCGACCTGCTGCCCTACCTGGATTTTGACCTGGCGCTGTGCCTTGACTATGCCCGCCGCGTCAATCCGGGGATCGAGATCCTGCAAGTCTCCGCCCGCAGCGGCGAGGGCCTGGACGCCTGGTATGGCTGGCTTGCGGCCCGCATGGCCTCCTGACCGATGTAGGTTAAGGCCTTCCCATGACTAATGGGCCAAGGCCCCGCCGAGGGCCGGCCCTTCTTTTTTTGGCAGTCCCCGAGGTGTCCCCATGAAGATCGCCCTGATGGTGCTTGGCGGCCTGGCCCTGCTTGGCGTGGCGGCCATGGCGGTGTTCGTCTTCTACGTGCAGAACGTGGAGACCCCCGCCTACCAAGTCGTCACCCAGGCTGGCGATCTGGAGGTTCGCGATTACCCCCGACTGGTGGTGGCCGAGGTCCGGCGCCAGGGACCCCGCCAGGAGGCCCTGAGGGCCGGGTTTGGCCCCCTGGCCCGCTACATCTTTGCCGAGGAGCGCGGGGGCGAGCGGATCGGTATGACCGCCCCGGTGACCCAGCAGCGGCCGGAGCGAATCAGTATGACGGCACCGGTCACCGCCCAGGTGGTTATGCCTGCCGCGACCGCAACCCTCGATGCGGCCTCCGCGGTGCCCCCTCAAGCGGGCGGCCCAACCTTGCCCGCTAAGGCAACACCCCCAGCGACCACTCAGGCCGAGACTGGCGCCGCGCCCACCCAGGCGGTCCCCCCGGCCACCGCTGCTGTGACCCAAGCCGGCGACGGGGGCGAGGACTGGGCGGTGAGCTTCATCATGCCCGCCCGCTATGGGCTGGAGCAGTTGCCCGCCCCCGCCGGGAGCGACGTGCGTCTGGGCGAGGTCCCGCCCCGGCGGGTCGCGGCCATCCGCTTCAGCGGGCGGGCCTCGGATGAACTGATCGCCAGCAAGGAGGTGGAGTTACGCGCCTGGCTGGCGGCCCGGGGCCTGACGCCCGCCGCGCCGGCGATCTATGCCTTCTATAACGATCCCTTTACGCCCGGATTCCTGCGCCGGAACGAGGTCCTCATCGACCTCGCCGAGGCGCCGGCGGGGGCGGACCCGTCCGCGCCAGGGGCGGGGGCAAAACCATGAAGAAGGAGGATGGAAGTGCCAGGTCAGGGGCGGCCGACCACTCCGATCGCTCCGACCGCTCCGATCACTCCGATCACTCCGATCACTCCGATCATTCCGACTACTCCGACCACGCCGACCGCTCTGATCGCTCCGACGACTCCAATCGCTCCGGCCGGGCCGTCGGTATTGCCGCACTCCTCGTCGCCCTCCTGGCGCTTGCCGCCATCGCCGCCGGCCTCTGGGACCTGACCCGCGCGACGGCCGGACTCCGTATCGAGACCCTGAGGGTGGGCGAGGTCCCGGTCACCGTCTATTACCCGGCCACGGGGTCGGCCGCCACCTCGCCAGAGGGCAACCCTCCAGGTGACGCCGCGAAAACGAGCGCTTCGGACACAGCGCCCCGCGCCCCTCTTTCGCCAAACCCGAACGCCAACGAGGCACCCCTAGATGCCGAAGCGGTAGCCAGGCCCCGGGTCATCATCGCCCATGGCTTCGCGGGTTCCCAGCAGTTGATGCAGCCCTACGCGGTGACCCTGGCCCGCAATGGTTATATCGCGGTGACCTTCGACTTTCCGGGCCATGGCCGTAATCCCCAACCCTTCGTCGCCCGCCTGGAGGACGAGGCGCGGCGGGTCGGAGTCCTCCTCGGGGCCCTGGAGCAGGTGGCCGGATTCGCGGCCGGGTTGCCAGGGGGCGACGGGCGCCTGGGGTTGGTGGGGCACTCCATGGCCGGGGACGTGCTGTTGCGTTATGCCACCACCCACCGCGATCAAGTGGTGGCCTCGGTTTTGATCTCGCCCTACATGTCGGCGAGTGCCCCCAAGACCGAGCCGCGCAATCTGCTGTTTGTCTTCGGTGCCCTGGAGCCCGAGATGCTCCATGAATCCGGTCGCGCAGCTATCGTGGCGGCCAGCGGTGACCCGTCGGTGAGCACGGCCGCGGTGGCGCCGGGCGTGACCTATGGCGACCTGGCCGACGGCAGCGCCCGCCGGCTGGTGCTGGCGCCGGGGGTGGAACATATCGGTGTCCTCTACGGTCAGGGCGGCATCGGCGCCGCCCTGGATTGGCTCAATCAGGCCTTCGGCCACCAGGGCGATGGCTTTATCGACGCCCGCGGCCAGGCGCTGGGGCTGCTCTTCCTCGGCATCGTCGCCCTGGCCTGGCCCCTGTCCCGGCTGCTGCCACGGGCGGCGACCCAACCCCTGGGGGCTGGGCTCGGCTGGCGGCGCCTCCTCCCGGTGGCCCTCCTGCCCGCCGTGCTCACTCCGCTGATTTTGCGTTTCGTTCCCAGGGACTATCTGCCGATCCTGCTGGGGGACTATCTG
Organism: Chromatiaceae bacterium; assembly: GCA_020851955.1. GTDB lineage: Bacteria > Pseudomonadota > Gammaproteobacteria > Chromatiales > Chromatiaceae > M0108. The sequence goes on from JADZBU010000117.1 coordinate 12,195, forward strand.
GCCCTGCATTTCGGGGTTTACGGACTGGTGACCCTGGCGGCCCTCGGCCTCTCGGTCCGACGGCGCGGCCCGGACGCGGTGCCCAGGGAACTGGCGGCCCCGCCGGGGCGGGTCCTGTGGCCGGGCCTGGTGATCGGCACCCTGGTGAGCGCCGCCTACCTGACCCTGGGGGTCGCGCTCCCCCTGGATCACTATGTGACCGCCTTCCTGCCCGGCGCCGGGCGTGTCTGGCTGATCCTGGGCATCCTGCCCGGCACCCTGGCCTATTTCGCCGCGGACGGCTGGCTTACCCACGGCGCGGGGTCGCCCCGGGCCGCGCCCCTGCTGACCCGGGGGCTTTTTCTCCTGTCCCTGCTGGGGGCCGTGGCGCTCAACCTCAGCCAACTCTTTTTCCTGATCATCATCATCCCGGCCATCCTGGTCTTTTTTCTCCTCTACGGCATGGTGGGCGGCTGGATCTATCGCCGCACCCGCCATCCCCTAGTGGGCGCCCTGGCCATTGGCCTCGCCTTCGCCTGGTCCATCGCCGTCACTTTTCCGGTGGTGGATTGAGTGGATGGTGAGCTGCTTATGGCCCTGCTCGCCCCCCGGGCCCTGGCTGATCAGGCGCGGCGGGTGGTGATCTGGAACCTGGAGACGGTGGGGACACCCGGCAGCGCTCCCTATCAGGCGGTGGCCGCCGTGTTGGGGCGGATCCAGCCATCCCCGGGGGGTAGCCCCCTGGGGAGGATTCGGCAACCCGGGGGTGGCATGGCGTTGTTCCATTGACAACACCTCTGGGCGTTGTTAGCGTTACAACATGAAGGCGCAGGCACTCCTCAACGAACGGTCCTGGCAGGGGGATAACGCCTTCGCTGAACTAGAGGTTTGGCGGGTGCCGGAGCCGGTGCGAGGCAGTCGCCATGCCTTCAAGTACCGCCTGGCCTTCGTGGTCGACGGGGAGTGCGTGGTGCGCTTCGATAACGAGGCCGGCAAGGGCGACCATTGGCACCGGGGCGCCACCCAGCAGCCCTATGACTTCAGTTCCCTGCCCACCCTGCTGGCCGATTTTTGGCGTGCCGTCGATGACTGGAGAGGATCCGCATGAACACCGTGACTATCGAAGTGGCCAGCCGCGAGGCAACCAACGCCCGCTTCCTGCGCGCCATGGGCGGCGAGTCCCAGGGCAGCTTCATCACCTTCCCCAGCCACGAGGCCCTGTGGGCGACCCTGACGGCTAACCGCTGGGCGATCCTCAAGGCCCTGACCGGGGCCGGGCCGCTGGGCGTGCGCGAACTGGCGCGACGCCTCGGCCGTGACGTCAAGGGGGTGCACACCGATACACAGGCGCTGGTGCTGGGGGGCGTGATCGACAAGACGGCCGACGGCAAACTGCTGTTTCCCTATGACGCGGTGCGGGTGGAGTTCCTGCTGCAAGCGGCCTAGCCCCGTCAGCCCGCGCGTCAAGCCTGGGGCGCGTGCCGAGTCGCCGTGGCTTCGGCATATCGCTCTGACGCTGCGTTGCCGCGTTAATCATCGTCCATCTCCTCCAGAACCTCCTCCGCGCTGTACTGGAAGGGGCTGACCTGGTACTTCCCCAAGGCGGTGATGAAGTCGGCGCGGGTCAGGCCGGCGATTTCCGCGGCCCGACCTTGGGAGACGATCTCCAATTCGTACCACTTGACGGCCGCCGCAATGCACAGCTCATGGGTGAACTCCTGCGGACTCTTGCGGAAGGTGGCAAAGACCTCTTCCGGCATTTCCAAGGTCAATTGGGTCATGTCGCTATCCTCTTGGTCAGGATGGGGTATGGAGCGGGGCGGCTACCGGCGCCGCCGCTAATTTGAATATTCCCATTGTCAAGGCTCATGAGCGTCTGCCAGGCACCCGGCACAAGGTAAAATGTTGAAGTCCTGGGTGTTTCAGGCTCCGGTGACGCCAAGATTATGATTTATCGTAGAATTGACACGGCGACAATAGCGGTGATCCGATTGCCCGAGACCCTGTAACGCACCCGGCCATGAACAATAGCCCTATCCTGGAAAGCCCTCAAATCCTTCTGGAAGACCATAAGCGGGGACGCGCAACTCGCTATCAGAAGTTGGAGACCCTAATGCAAACGTCGGATCGACAAGCGGATGATGGTATGGATTCCCATGATAAGTCGAATCGTGAGGGTATCCTCTCGACCTTGCGCGAACTCAAACGGGACCGTGGCGAGGCGCTCGGTATTGTTGAGCTCGGCATCTTCGGGTCCTGCGCCAGAGATAGTGCCACTGCCAGCAGCGACCTGGATGTTTACATCAAGACCAAGACCCCCGGCCCTTATCTGCTGGTCCATATCAAGGATGCTATCGAGGGCCGGGTGCATCGCCGGGTCGATATCGTGCGGCTGCGCGAGCGGATGAATCCGCTCCTCAAGGCCCGCATTGAACGGGAGAGTATCGATGTATGACCCTTGTCGGTCGCGATCGATGCCATGATCCGCGACCTCGAAGCGTGAAGGTACCGCGATCGGTGGGAACTTTGCTCCATGATCTTGGCGCGCCGTGCGCAAACTATTCCTGCCCAAGTGTCCCTTGCCTAAAATAATTCCGCGCCTCGAACACCCGAATCCACCCCCAAGAGGACCCCGCCATGGAGCAAGGACCGTCAAAAGGTCTCCACGATGTCAGCCTGATGAGCCACGATCGGCGGCTGAGCGGCCGGCCGCGGCTGTGCAGCGACTGTGGTCTCTGCGACAGCTACTTGCGCCCGCGCATGGCCGAGACCTGTCTCTTTGTGGGCAACCGCCTGGAGGAGCAGGAATTGCGTCTGCATGGCCGTCGCCGCCAGCCCGGGAATGAGATGCGCTTTGGCATCTTCCGGGAGCAGGCGATCCTGCGGCTGCGGCGTCCGGTGGCCGGTGCCCAGTGGACGGGCATGGTCACCACCCTGGCGGCCCGCCTGCTGGAGCGGGGCGAGGTGGAGGCGGTGATCCTGACCGGGACCCAGCCCGGCACCCGCTTCCAGCCCCGGCCGGTCCTGGCCCGCACCCCGGCGGAGGTGGCCGCCTGCGTGGGCAACAAGCCCTGCCTGTCCCCCAGCCTGAGTCTGCTGGACCAGGTGCGGGCTTCCGGCATCCGCCGTCTGGCGGTCATTGGCACCGGCTGCCAGGTGCAGATCCTGCGTCAGGCGGAGGCGGAACTGGGCCTGGAGCGGCTGGACGTCATCGGCATCCCCTGCAGCGACAACGTCACCTACGAGGACCAGCAGTTCTTTCTCAAGACCATTTCCCGCTCGCCGGAGACGGTGGTCCATTACGAATTCATGCCGGACTTCAGCCTCTGGCTCCGCCATGAGGACGGCCAGCGGGAGCGGGTCAACTTTATCGACTTCCCCATGGACAAGCTGCAGGGCATCTTCCCCTCCGCCTGCCTGTCCTGTTTCGACTATCCCAATGCCTTGGCGGACATCACCATCGGCTACATGGGCGCGCCCCTGGGTTGGCAGTGGGTGCTGGCCCGCACCGCCCGGGGCGCTGAACTGCTGGACCTGCTGCGCCCGGATCTGGAAGCCCGCCCCCTGAGCGAGAGCGGCGATCGCACCCGGGGCATGCCCCGCTATATCCAGATGCTGGCCAAAAGCCCGGGTAAACCGCCCAAGCTCGTCCGCCTGCTCATCGCCTTCCTGCAACGCCGGCGTGGCGCCAAGGGCCTGGAGTTTGCCCGGGCCATCATCGAGATGAAGCTGCTGCGCAACTACACCTATGTGCGCGACAAGTTTCCGCGGCTGGAGGCCAAGATCGTGCCCTATCACGTTTATGAGGCCA
>JADZBU010000118.1 GCA_020851955.1 Chromatiaceae bacterium
CAGATCACGGGGCACACGGTCGGCATGCTCAAGATCCTCTTTCACCGCGAAACCCTGGCGATCCTCGGCATCCACTGCTTCGGCGAACAGGCCTCCGAAATCGTCCACATCGGCCAGGCCATCATGTCCCAAAAGGGGGAGGCTAATAGCCTGCGCTACTTCGTCAACACCACCTTCAACTACCCTACCATGGCCGAGGCCTACCGGGTAGCGGCCCTGAATGGGCTCAATCGCCTGTTCTAAGGCGAAATAGGGGTAACCCTAGGCAGGAATATCCACCTAAGCCAATGATTATTAAGGACTTGGTGCCCTCGACAGGATTTGAACCTGTGACCTACCGCTTAGGAGGCGATCGCTCTATCCTACTGAGCTACGAGGGCGAAAAAGAAATACAGTGTCGTTACCGCCCCTGAAGGGGGCGTAAAGCGGCACGAGGGGACAGGATTTTACGTCGCCGGGCGAGCCAGTGTCACGCCCGGCCCGTGTATATCACTGGGATTTCTTACCTTTGCCCGCCGCCTTCTCGGTCTTGTCGGATTTGACCTTCTTTTCTTTAGTCTCGACTTGGACCGCCACTGGCTCCTTGACTTTCTTGACCTTAGGTTTAGGGGCCTTGGCCTTCTTCTCGGACTTGGCCGGCTTAACCTCGACCACCAGGGGCTTGGCGGCCTCGGCCTTGGCGGCCTTGGGGGCTTTAGGCGGCTTCGCCTTGGGCGCATCGTCCACGACCACCTTGGCGACCTTGGCGGGCTTCTCCTTGACCTCGACGACAACCGGGGCCTCGACCTTAGGCGGTTTAGGCGACTTGGGGGCTTTGACCTTGGGAGCCGTCGCCTCCGCCATATCGGCCTTGGACTCAGCCGCCGGAGCCACGGGCCTGGTCCGCGGTGGCTTCTTGACCTCGGGTGTCTTGCCAGCCTGTTCCTCGGCCAGGATGGCCCGGGCGGCCGCTATAATCTTGGCCGCGCGGCTGGCGCGAAAGCCGGGTACGGCGGACAAGGCCTCGGGGCTGGCGTTGGCGATGTCCTCGACAACGCGGAACCCATGCTTGTTCAGGATGGCGGCCGTGGCCCCGCCGACACCTGGAAGCGAAGTGATGAACTTAGCCATGCAATCCTCTCAAGGGTAGTGTTGGTTATTCGTGGGCAAAGTGAGCAACATAGGCGATATGGCGGACCTTGACAATCCCATGACGCCGATGTTTTATCCAGATGAGGGCCAATTGAGTACAAATCACCCGAAATTCCGTCCGATAAGGGTCTGCGGCCGCTTAGCCATGAGCATCGAGGTTACAAGAGAGTCACCATGACCGCCCAGCACACCACACCCAGACTCTGGACCAGCACCCCCATCCACGGCAGTCGGTTGCCGCATGCCGAGGAGATCAACCGCCGTATCCTGGCGACCTTTAACGAACTGGATGCGGCTGACTTCTCGTCCCGCACCCACTATTTTGGCGGTCGCTTCGAGAACCTCTATCTGGAACGTCAGCGCATCCCCGCACTGGATCAGGTGTTGGACTATGCCGAGTCCTGCGCCCGGGCCATCCTGCAGTATGGCCACCAACCCCTGCGCCTGGGCTTCTGGTTCAACGCCCAAGGGCCAGGACAGGGCACCAGCGTCCATAACCATGACGAGAACGACGAACTCCTCTCCGGCGTCTACTACATCCAGGTGCCTGACCAATCCGGCGAACTGGTACTGCTGGACGGGCAGCTGACGACGCGCCTGATGCCCAAGGCCGGGCATTTCCTCTTCTTCCCGCCCTCCCTGCCTCACCGGGTAGAGGTGAACCAGAGCCAGGAACAGCGCCTGTCGCTGGCCTTCAACCTCGGACCAATCACCACGGATTGAGGCTACTGGGGGGATAGCGGGTCCCCTCTCATTCCAGCACCAGGCGCTCCACCTCGGCCAGCACCACCTGGCGGCCATCCAGGGTGGTGAAATGACGACCCGCCACATCCGCGCGGCGGGCCTGGTAAATGACGATAGTCCCGGTATTGGCGTTGATCACCTGGACCGACACCACCCCGCGCCCCGCTTCCCAGTCCCAATAGAGCCATAGCAGGCTGCCGCTCACCATGGCGACCAGCAAGCCATAGGCCGAAGCCCGAACTCTCTCCCGAGAGATCAGCGGGGGTTGAGAAGGGGATTGGGAACCCGTGGCCTGACCACCGCCCTGAAGACGGGTGCGTATCACCCAGTAGATACCGAGAATGACCGCCAGGGTGAGGAAGATCTTGCTGAACATAGCGGGCAAAGGTAGCACATTTGGCCAGGTTTCGCGGTTGCGGGCCTGGAAGCCAGGGGCTTAAGATCCATCCCCATGAAGATCCAGCCCACTTTAGCCCTCCCGCTTGTTTCACGATTGAGTTGCCTCTGCCTGGTGGCGATCCTGACGGTGGCCTGTGGCCAGCCGCCTGAACCCACCATCAACCTCTATCGGGCCATCCACGTCGGGGATCTGGATCAAATCAAGCGCCACCTGCATTGGGGCACGAATATCAATCAGCCGGGGGCGGACGGTGACTATCCCCTGCATGTGGCCGCCAAGCGCGGTCACCTGGTGGTCGTCGAGGAACTCCTCAAGCATGGCGCCGCCCCGGATGTCCGGGACGCCCGCCAGCGCACCCCGTTGCAGGCCGCCTTGCTCGCCGGCAAGGCTCAGACCGCCCGCCTCCTCTTCCGACGGGGCGGCCAGGAGGACCCTCAGGCCCTGCTAGCGCAGCTGGTGGCGGAGGGCGTAGCGGATCGCGATGTCCTGACCCTGGTGGTGGCCCAGGGCGCCGATGTCAACGCCCCGGATGCATCCGGGGCGCGACTCCTGCATCATGCCGTAACCGGCGGCCAGATCCTGGTCGTCAAACGCCTGATCGCCCTGGGCGCGGAGGTCAACCTGACCGATAGCCAGGGTCGTACGCCCCTGGCCCTTGCCAACGCCAGCCGCCGGCGCGACATCGCCGCCCTCCTGGCCTCCTTCGGCGCGAGCGTGTCGCCGGCCTATCAACAGCTTCAAGAACCCTAGAGACCCACCCATGGCGGAAACCATTGACGAATTGACGGTGAGCTACACGGACGACGGCATCGAGACCGTCCAGGAACTGGACAAGGCCATTCTCTCCCGGGGGGCCTGGACCACCATCCTCTTTCGCTATCGGGATTGGGACCGGGCCAAGGAGGCCTATGGCCCCGAGAAATACAGCATCCGCCGCTATCAGAAGCGCAACGGGCAATACCAGCAGCAGTCCAAATTCAATATCTCCAGCCGCGCCCAGGCTCAGACCCTGATCACCGCCCTGCAACAGTGGGTGGACGAGGGCTGAGGTAGGCTTGATGCAGGCTGGTCAGCCTATCTGACCGGCACCGGAATGCCGCCCTCGGGCGACCCCTCGGGGTGCGGCTCCGCGGACGGTTCCGGCGCGGACACGACCGCCTCGGGTGGGGGTTCGACTCCCGGTTCCGTACCCGCCCCCCCTCCCGGGGCCCCCTCGGGCACCACCTCTCCGGGCGAGCCCGGCCGGCCGCCCCCCTTGGGGTCCAGAGTAAGACGTCCCGCCTTGTCGTCGATAGTGAGGGTAAAGCGGCTCAGTACGCTCATGCCCAGGAGACCGCTATTGCCCAGTTTGGCGTCCTCAAGAAAGGCGGCGCGGACATTTTCGATGCGGTTTTGACCGAGCCAGATGGCGGGCAGACTGCCGATCCGCGCCTGGACCTTGCCATTGGCGGTCTGCATCTCGCTGGGGCGCAGGCCATCGGCGGGGATGCCCAGGGCCCCCAGCAGGGAAGAGGGCAGGACCAGGAAATCCGCCCCCGTATCCACCAGCAACTCCCGCGACACCCGCTTGCCGCCCTCCCCCTCCAGGGAGACCTGGACTGCGTGCTGGGTCCCCCGACGCGAAGTCTTGAGTTCGATGTGGCCCGTCCCGGTGTCGGCCCCCGCGGTGACCGGCGGGGGTGGCGGCACATAGGCCGTCTTCTCGCCCAGGATGATGACACGCTCAATCCCGCCACCGGGGGCCTGCACGATGATGTGATCGAAATCCACCAACAGCTTGCGCAGCCGGGGGTAAATATCCTCGGTGCCGGCCCGGCCGACGGCCTCGCCCGTGACCGCCAGGCCGACCACGGTAAAACCGTGAGCCGCGGACAGGCGCTCCAACTCGGGGCCGATGGGCACCTTCGTCTGCGCCCAGGCGGGCGCGGCTACCAGAAGAATTAACACCAGGATCCAGCGCGGGCTTCCAGGGGGGGACAGGGTCATACCAGGCAGCGCCTCGGTTTGAAGATTAATGAGGGATGAGCCCAGTATGGCAAGCCTGACCGAATTCTCCAAGTCCGCCCCTCTCACCCCTGCTCAACGGCCAAGCGGGGCCTGGTCCGCCCCGCCCCAAGTCTTGCCTTATTTGCCCGCCGGCCGGACGAGTCCAATGATGGCGACCAGGGGGCGCCAGGCCCAGAGGGCGTAGTGATGCAACTCGGGTAGATACATGCCGGAGATCTGACCATCGAGATAGAGGGCATTGGGGCAATCGAGGCGGTCCCTGAACAAGGTGCCGAAGTCATGGAAATTGACCTCGCCGTCGGAGATCGCAAAGACCACCCGCCCCGCGCGGTCCACACCCACCCCATTGCGCACGTACCGGCTCTCGTAGTCGGGGATGAAGCGCGGATGGAGTTCCCCCTTGATGACCAGCATGGGCCCTGACTGGATGGCCTGGAGCACCCGGCCCGCGGGCTGATAGGTATCCGCCGGCACCACCTGGGCACCCTGGTCGGTGATAAAAAAAATGCCGTTGGGCTTGAGGAAAAAGTTGCCCCCTCCTCCACCCCGATTCAGGGGGACCAGGGTCTCGCCATCCTGGATGTAGAGGCCCAGAGGCGCCATTTCGCGCGAATAGATACCGCCGTTTACCGCGAATTCCAGGTGCTCCCCCCTCGCTTCCAGGTCCTGGCGCAGGGCGTACAGGCTGGCGTAGGGGGTGCCATTGGGCCGCTTCCAGAAGAGGCGCAGGGCCTGCTCCTCGCCCTTTTCGAGACGATAGACATCGAATTGAGTCTCCCGATGCTCGAGGGTGAAGGCGGTGGCCGCCCAGGCCGGCGCCGACATCCAGACCATCAGCAGCGCCCCTGGCCAGCCAGGCAGGAGCCGGCGCCCCCGTCTCAATCGCCCTATCATGGTCACCATACCCGGATGCCCTCCACCGCCTGATCTGGACTCAGGCGCTCATGCTACTCGCCCACCCCCCTTTTGGCATCCCGGGCCGGGCCTCGGGCCTGTTCCTCGCCAGCGCCGATGCCTTGCGGGCCGCCACCCGGCCCCTTATGCTTTGCCCCAATCCTTACCGGGCCCAAAACCATGCCGACATCACCGGACCTATATCCCCCCATCGAGCCCTACGCCAGCCAGCGGTTGGCGGTGGAGGGCCATGATATCTACCTGGAGGAATGCGGCAACCCCCAAGGCCTGCCCGCCGTCTTCCTTCATGGCGGGCCCGGGGCGGGTTGCGATCCGGTCCATCGGCGTTTCTTCGATCCAGATCGCTACCGCATCATTCTCTTCGACCAGCGCGGGGCGGGACGCTCGCGGCCCCACGCCGAACTGGCCAACAACAGCACCTGGCATCTGGTCGCGGACATGGAGCGCATTCGCGAGCGCCTGGGCATCCCCTCCTGGCTGGTCTTTGGCGGCTCCTGGGGCTCGACCCTCGCCCTGGCCTATGCCGAAACCCACCCCGAGCGGGTCTCGGCCTTGATTGTACGCGGCGTCTTTCTCTGCCGGCCGGAGGAGATCGCCTGGTTCTATCAGGATGGCGCCCGGTGGGTCTTCCCGGACTGGTGGCAGGATTTTCTGGCCCCCATTCCCCCGGAGGAAC
>JADZBU010000119.1 GCA_020851955.1 Chromatiaceae bacterium
TGCCAGCCGCTCGACCGTATCCGGGTAGCGCTCGACGAGCTTGATCAGCAGGGCCGCTTGGGCATTCGGACGGGCCCGGCCCTGCTCCCAATTCTCAAGGGTGCGCGGGTTGGTCCGCAAATAGCGCGCGAAGAGCGGTCGTGACAAATCCAGGCGTTCGCGTAAGGCGCGCAACTCACTGGCCGTGATTTCAGGCAAAGGCAGCATCTCGGCCTCATGGGTGCGAAGGGTGCGCTTCCCGGACCTCACGGCGGCAAGGGCGTCGAAACCTTCCGCAATTTCGGCGAATAGGGCGCGCTTTTTCATGATCTTGCCTCCAACTCCCACTTCAACATGGCTTTGAGTGCTTGTCGTTCTTGTGGTGTCAAATCTTCACACTCCCCCTTATCGTAAAGGGTAAAGAGCCAGAATTGTCGTCCCGGGCTCCACCAGAAATAGATCACCCGCAATCCGCCCCTTTTGCCCTTGGTACGCCTGGCATCGGCATACCTGATCTTGCGGAGCCCACCCGTGCCTTGGATGACATCACCGGCCTCGGGATTTTCCATGAGATCGTTCTGTAGGTTGCGAAAGCCGTCGTCACTGAGATAGTCTGGCCTGCATCTTGCGAAGGACGGTAGCTCAAGAAATAAGGCTTTCATGCCAAAAGTCTACGCAGATCGCGTAACTTTATCAATATTCCAGTTCCCTCCCTCCTTGCTGGGGAGGGTTAGGGGTCTGAAGGGTTGGAGCGCAGAAAGCCATGCTCGGCCAGAAAGGCGGGGGTAATGGCCGTGGCCGCTGGCGACGCGGCTCGGTCGCCCAGGACCAGCCGTTCCAGATAACGGGCCACCAAGTCCACCTCCAGGTTGACCCGGGTCCCGGTCTGGTAAGCGCCGAACAGGGTCTCGGTCAGGGTGTGGGGGACGATGTTCAGTTCAAAAATGGCTCCCTGGACGGCGTTGACCGTCAGGCTGGTGCCATCGACGCAGATAGAGCCCTTCTGAGCGATGTAGCGCGCCAGACCCGCCGGGGCCTGAATCCGGAAACGCCAGGAACGCCCATCCTGGCGCCGCTCCAGCACCTCGCCGACCCCATCGACATGGCCGCTGACCAGGTGCCCCCCCAGGGGCGTGGCCAGGGTCAGGGCCTTTTCGAGATTCACCCGACTGCCCGGCCGCAACTCGCCGAGGGTGGTCAGGGACAGGGTCTCCCGGGACACATCCGCCGCGAAGCGCGCCCCATCGAGGGCGACGGCGGTGAGACAGACCCCATTGACGGCGATGCTGTCCCCCAGCACCACCTCGCCTAGGGACAGCTTGCCGGTGGCCAGGGTCAGGCGGGCGTCCCCGCCCCGGGATTCGATGGAGTGGACCGCGCCGATGGCCTGGATGATGCCTGTAAACATGCTCGTTAACTTGGATTGCCGATAAGTGCCCGGAATCTTAGCGCCCCGGCGGCCCAATCGCCAGCAATCGGGGCTGGCGGTGCCCATGGCGATGTTGCCGGTCGGGCGGTATCATTCCAACAATATTTCAGGCCTTCCCCGGAGGGATCAATCCCATGGGCACCGTCGTCGAAACTTATGAAGCCCTGGACGAGCGCCACCCTCACCTGCCGGCCTTGGTGGTCCAGCAGGACCCGCGCGTGACGGAATCGCAGCTCCTGAAAGAGTTCGGTCTGTTCCGCAGCGAGTTCAAAACCCAAATAGGCTTGGTGCGCCGCGATATCAGGGAGGCCGAGTTACGGCTGCGGAAAGAAATCGAACAACTGCGCGGCGAGGTCAGGACCGCCATCGAGCGCAGCCGCAACACCCTGCTGATGTGGCTCATCCCCCTCATGTTCGCCCAGGTGGGCGCCATGGCGGCCCTGGTCAAACTCTTGTAGCGACTTCGACCGGCGCGAGCCGGCCTTCCCCCCGCCCCGCGCCCTGCTCGCCCCCCCTCATCGCACACCCTCCCATCCCCCCACCCGCCCCGCCTCGATCCGCACCACCCCATCCAGCAGATCGCGGATTTCCTCATAACGGTGAGTGACGATGAGCACCGTCATGTGGCCGTGCAGCCGGCGCAGGGCCTCCAGGACGATCTGCTGATGCTCCCGGTCCAGGGCGCTGGTGGCCTCGTCGAGGATCAGCAGCTCGGGCTCCCGCAACAGGGCCCGGGCCAGGGCCAGGCGCTGTTTCTCGCCACCGGAGAGGCGAACACCGCGCTCGCCCACCCAGGTATCCAGGCCCTGGGGCAGTGCCCGGACGAAGGCACCCGCGGCGGCGCTGTCCAGGGCCGCCAGCAGCCGGTCATCCTCGGCCGTCACCGCGCCCCAGGTCAGATTGGCGCGGAGGGTGCCGTCGAGGATGGCGGTCTCCTGGGGGATGTAGGCGATGCGCCGCCGCCAGTGGGCATCCGCCCGCAAGCGCCGGCCATCGACCTGGATCGTGCCCGAGAGGGGCGCGTTCAGGCCGCTCAGGAGATCAAGGAGGGTGGTCTTGCCCGAACCGGTGGGGCCGATGAGGGCCGTGGTGCGGCGGGCCGGGATGAAGAGATCCGGAATGACAAAAGTCTGGCTGCCCTGGGGATGGCGATAGGTCACCTCCCGCAAGCGCAGCCCCTCCGCCAGCAGGAGGGTGCCGGGGCCGGAATCGCCCGGCGCGCCACCCGCCTCCCGATCCCGCTCCAACCGGCAGCGGCGGACCCACGCTTGCCAGCTTTCGAAGGCCGGGGTCATGTGCCAGAGTTGCTGCAAGCCCTGATGGAGGCTGGAAACCTGTGGCAGCATGCGGGCGAAGATGGCGATCAACACCAGGAGGCTGGCCGCCGGCAGTTGGACCCAGACCAGGGCGGCATAGGTCAGGGTGGCCAGCGCCAGGGCCCCGCCGATGCGAAAGGCCATCTGCGAGCGGGTCCGGACCCGATTGAAGGCCAACTGCTGCTCCCGCAGATGGGCGACCACCTGGGCGAACTGGCGTTGGTAGCCGGCCTCCTCGCCATGGATCTTGATGAGCTTGAGGGCGCCGAGGAACTCCTGAACCTCGTTGACCAGGTTACGGTTGGCCTGGCTCAGGACCTGGCCGCTCTGTTTGGCGGCATCCCGGGACTTGCGCAGCAGCCACCAGAGGGCGGCCCCCGTCACCAGGGCCAGGCCGGTGACAGGCGGCGACAGGGCAAAGGCCAGGGCCAGATACACCGGGAAGATCGCCAACTGGGTAACCAACTGCAAAAGGAAAATGGTACCCACGCCCACCCGGCTGACGTCCGTGGTCAGGACGCTCAGGAAGTCGCTGCTGTGATGCTGGGCCAGGAAACTCCAGCGGGCCCCGGCCAGGGCCCCGAAGAGGGTATCGCGCAAGTGATCAACGAAGCGCAGTTGCAGCCGCTGGGAATGCCGCTCCCGCAGCAGGGCCACCGCCGATTGCAGGGCGATGAGACTGACGAAGAGGCCCAGCATGAGCA
>JADZBU010000120.1 GCA_020851955.1 Chromatiaceae bacterium
ACCGATCACCAGGGCCAGAGCCCCTGGCTGCGGGGTCTCTTTGCCTGCGGCGAGGTGGCCTGCTGGGACCTGCACGGCTTCAACCGCCTGGGCGGCAATTCGGTGGCGGAGACGGTGGTGGCGGGGATGCTGGTGGGCGAATACGTCGCCGACTTCTGCGCCACGCCCGAGGGCCAGGTCAAGATCTCCACCGCCCTGGCCCAGGACTTCCTCCGCCGCGAGCAGGCCGGGATCGATCGCCTGCTGGCGCGACCGGGTCGCGAGAACGCCATCGCCATCCGCCAGGCCATGGAGCGGGTCATGACGGACCGGGTGGGCCTATTCCGCAAAGGTCCGGACCTGGAGGCGGCCGTGGCGGAGTTGCAATCCCTACTGGTCCGGGCCGGCGACCTGGGGGTACGGAACCCCTATCCCGGCGCCAATCCGGAACTGGTCCTGGCCTACCGGCTGCCACGCATGCTCAAGGTTGCCCTGGGGGCGGCGATGGGTGCCCTGGCCCGGACCGAGAGCCGGGGCGCCCATTATCGGGAGGATTTCCCCGGCCGCAACGACCGCGACTGGCTCAAGCGCACCCTCTTGCACTGGCCCGCGGGCGGGAACCAGCCCGAGCTGGACTACGAGGCCCTGGAGGTCGGCGGCCTGGAACTGCCGCCCGGCTTTCGCGGCTATGGCGCCCGCGACATCCTGGACCACCCGGACACGGCCCGGCGCCAGGCCGAGGTCGATGCCCTGCGGGCCAGCGCCGCGCCCGGAGCAGCCCAAGCCCTCCAGGACCAACTCATGCCCTTCCACCATCTGCTGCCCGAGCGCTATCGCGGCCCCAATGCCCGGGTCCCGGCGACCCCGGACCTCGAGGCCCCCGGCGCCAGTGCCCCCCTCCCCGCCGCGGGGACCGCCCGCCGCTCCCAGGAGCCCCAATCATGAGCCGCACCCTCCGCTTCCACATCTTCCGTCACACCCCGGGCGACCCGGCCAGTGTCCCCCGCCTCCAGGATTACCACCTGGAAGAGGCCCCGGGCATGACCCTCTTCATCGCCCTCAACCATATCCGCGAGGAGCAGGACCCCAGCCTGGCCTTCGACTTCGTCTGCCGGGCCGGCGTCTGCGGCAGTTGCGCCATGGTGATCAATGGCCTGCCGGGCCTGGCCTGCCGGACCCTGACCGCCGCCCTGCCGGCGGAGATCACCCTCCTGCCCCTGCCGGTCTTCGAGCTCATCGGCGACCTCTCGGTGAATACGGGCAAGTGGATGCGCGCCCTGAGCGAGCGGCTGGAAACCTGGGTCCACCTCCAGGGCGAGCCGGACCTGGATGCCATCGAGGCCCCCATGGAACCCGAACTGGCGGAGCGGATTTACGAATTGGATCGCTGTATCGAGTGTGGCTGCTGTATCGCCGCCTGCGGCACGGCCCAGATGCGCCAGGACTTCGTCGGCGCCGCCGGCCTCAACAAGATCGCCCGCTTCCGCCTCGACCCCCGGGATCGGCGCGAAGAGGCGGATTACTACGGGGTCATCGGTGACGATCAGGGGGTCTTCGGCTGCATGAGCCTGCTCGGCTGCCACGACGTCTGCCCCAAGGGCCTGTCCCTCCAGACCCAGATCGCCTATCTGCGCCGGGCCATGGTGCGCCAGGGCCTGCGCGGCCAGCCCATCTGCCTGGATTAGCTAGACCAGCCACCCCACCAACTCCAGCGGCCAGCGCACCGCCAGCGCCACCACCAGGGCCACGCCGATGGAGAGGGCAACGGAGTAGTAGGCGTCCCGCGGGCCCAGGAGCTTCAACATCATGGCGAAGGTGGACACGCAGGGCACATAGAAGGTCAGGAAAACCAGGAAGGTGACGATCTGGGTGGTGTCGAGCACGCTGGACAACTCCTGGGTGCCCAGGGCCTGAAACACCATCAGCAGGGACAGCTCCTTGCGCAGGACGCCAAAGAGGATCGGCACCCCCAGCGCCACGGGCAGACCCAGCCACCAGCTCGTGATGGGCGTCAGCGTCAGGTTGATCCAGGCATCGGCGCCATAGCGATCCAGCAGCGCCAGCACCACGCTGCCCGCCACCAGCAGCGGCAGGACGATGGTGACGATATCGCGGCTGCGATCCCAGGTGCTGGCCAACACCTGACGCAAGGTTGGCAGGGCGTAGTCGGGGATCTCCTGGATGATGCCCGGCGTGGTCTCGGGATAGCGGCGCTGGAGGAGCTTGCCCACCAGACTGACGACGACGGGGATGAGCATGAAGAGGGCGAAGACCCCGAGGCCACCCAGATACTTGCCGCCCACCGCCAGCAGGATGGCGGATCGCGCCGAACAGGGCAGAAAGGTGATCAGCAGCGAGGCCACGGTGCGGTCGCGCCCCCGGGTGACGGCGGCGGTGGCGGCCAGGGCCGGGACATTGCAGCCCAGCCCCATCAAAAACGGCAGGGCGACGCCGCCATGCAGCCCCAGTTGATGGAAGCCGCGATCCACGACAAAGGCGACGCGGTGCATGATGCCGGACTCCTCCAGCACCACCAGCAGCATCACCAGCGGGATCATGTAGGGGATGACGATGCCCGCCAGGCCGATGACGCCATCCAGCACGGCGCGCGCCAGGACCCCCATCAGATCGGTGGGTTGCCAGGGCTCCGCCCAGGCGATGAGGCGCGCGACCGTGAGTCCGTCGAGAAAGGCGCTCACCTCGAACACGAAAAACAGCACCATCGCAAAGATCACCAGGGTGCCGACAAAGCCCCAGTGGGGGTGCAGAAAGAGGTCGTCCGCCCAGCGTTGCCAGCGCGGCGTCGCGTCTTCCTGGCCGGGGCGGGTCACCGCCTCGAAGAGGACGGCGGCCTGGTGATGCCGGTCGGCGTGGATCTCTTCCGCCAGGGGGCGGGGTAAGGCCGCGTCGGCCTGGGCCCGGGCGGCGACCAGGATGGCATGGGCGTCGGGAAAATGGGCCCGCAACTCCTGAGCGAAGTAATCCTCGTTTTCCGCCAGTTGCAGCGTTAGCAGGGCCTCGGGCACGGCGAAGGCCGCCGCCACCTCCGGCTCGCGGGCGATCTCGGCCATGGGCCCCCATTGGGCGACGATATGGGGGCTGGGGGGATGCGCCCAGGGGACTGGCGGGGCCTTGCGGGTCTCCCGCGCCACCCGGGTCAGGGTGGTAAAGAGTTCGGCCAGGCCTATGCCCATGTGCGCCACGGTCGGCACCACGGGGCCGCCCAGTTTGGCCGCCAGGGCGCGAACATTGATGAAGCGGCGCTTGGCGCGCGCCTCGTCCATGCGGTTGAGGGCGAAGACCATGGGCCGACCCAGGGGCATCAGCTCCAGGGCAAGCTCCAGGTCCCGTTCCAGGGCCGTGGCATCCATCACCATCAAGAGCACATCGGGCGCGGCAAAGGCCGTCGCCGGCAGATGGGCCTCATGGTGAGCGATGGCCGGCCAGCGATCGCCCCACAGGAGATACTTGAGCGTCACCCGTTCGTCTTCGTCGGGGGCGTGAAAGCCCTCGATGGCGGGCAGGGCGACCAGGGAGATCTGATCGACGCCCACCTCGACCAGGCATTCCTCATAGGCGGGGCCGATGCCGGCCAGGCGTTCATGGTGAGTTCGGGTGCTGGCGGCGGCGTGGAAGATGCTGTGCTTACCGCTGCCGTTGCGGCCGACAATGGCCACGCGGGGGCGGCGGGAGCCCCGCAAGGTGGGGCCGAGGAGGGGGAAGGTCGGGACGGACGGGCTCATGGGCGGACCCTGGGAGGTGACGATGGGGGGCGGGACGGCAAGTTGCCGTTCATGACGGCCTGGGTTGTCCCGCCTGGCAGTTGGGGCACAGGCCAAGGATGTTCAGGGTGTGGTCCTCCAGGGTGAAGCCATGCTCCGCCGCGATGGCTCGCTGGCGCTCCTCGATGGCTTCGTCCAGGAACTCCACCACCCTGCCGCACTTGATGCACACCAGATGATCATGATGGGTGCCGCGCTCGAGTTCGAAGAAGGCATGCCCCCCCTCGAAGTTGTGACGGGAGACCAGGCCCGCGGCCTCGAACTGGGTGAGGACCCGATAGACCGTGGCCAGACCGACCACCTCGCCCCGAGTCAGCAGGATGCGGTACACATCCTCGGCCCGCAGGTGGCGCGCGCCCTCGCCCTCGCCACCGGTCTCCAGGATCTCGAGGATCTTCATGCGTGGCAGGGTGACCTTCAGCCCCGCCTGCTTAATCTGACTTTCGGTCAAGACCTTGCCCCCCTTGGTGACGATGCGCGGATGCCCGGCCCGCGGCTCCAGGGACCGAGTAGCTCGGCGCCTTGCACCGGTTACCGCCAGGACCCTAAACGCTAGTCGAGAAAGCTTCTCATTTACTTACCGGGGAAGCAAGCCGCAAACCGGGCCAAGGCGGTGGGAATAAGATTGGGACTGGACGAGTCCGCCGGCAACACCGGCAACACCGGCAACACCTTCAGGGCTCCAGATCGCCGTGGCAGCTTGATCCAGAGACCCGGACCGCAATCCCGGGCAACGTGGCCTTTTTATAGCCTGGCCCCATGCCTATTCCAGGCTGAATTATGTTGCTAGACTGATTCGTGAGCGCCAGGCACCCCCTTTTGGTAGGGCCTTGCCGCTCCAGTATCCGCCCCTGCCCAAAGTGGGATGCGGATTGAGACTCCCACCTAACCCGGAGAACACCATGAAGCAACTCTTGATCGCTTTTGCCCTCCTCGTGACCGCCATGAGCGTCACCGCCGACGATATCAACCCGATCGGTACCTATGCCTATACCGGCACGGACCCCGATGGCACGGCCTACCAAGGGACGGTCACGGTCACCAAGCAACACGACCAGTACGGGGTCAGTTACAAGGAAGCCAGCGATGCGGGCGTTTATAC
>JADZBU010000121.1 GCA_020851955.1 Chromatiaceae bacterium
GCGAGATCCGCGACCTGGAGACGGCGGAGATCGCCGTCAAGGCGGCCCAGACGGGCCATCTGGTGCTCTCGACCCTGCACACCAACGATGCCCCCCAGACCCTGACCCGCCTGTCCAACATGGGCGTCGCCCCCTTCAATATCGCCTCCTCGGTCCTGCTGATCATGGCCCAGCGCCTGGTCCGCCGCCTCTGCCGGCACTGCCGCAAGCCGGACAAGATCCCCCGCCAGGCCCTGCTGGTGGAGGGCTTCAGCCAGAAGGAGATCGACGAGGGGCTGATGGTTTACAAGCCCGTCGGCTGCGAGCATTGCTACCAGGGCTATCGCGGCCGCGTCGGCATCTACCAGGTCATGCCCATCTCCGAGGCCATGGGCCGCCTCATCATGGAGGGCGGCAACGCCATCCAACTGGGCGACCAGGCCCGCGCCGAGGGCATCCTGGATCTGCGCCAATCCGGGCTGCGCAAGGTCAAGGCCGGCGTCACCACCCTGGAGGAAATCAACCGCGTGACCAAGGAATAATGCCCATGGCCCTACCCGCCAAGAAACCCGATCCCGATAAAAATCTGCTCTTCGCCTGGCAGGGCATGGACCGGAAGGGCCAGCGCGTCAAGGGGGAGACGCCGGGGTCCGACGAGGCCTCGGTGCGCGCCGATCTGCGCCGCCAGGGCATCAACCCCACCAAGATCCGCAAGACCTCCAAGGGCCTGGGAGGCGGCAAGAAGAAGATCACCAGCAAGGACATCAGCGTCTTCAGCCGCCAGCTCGCCACCATGATGTCCGCCGGGGTCCCCCTGGTGCAGGCCTTCGACATCGTGGGCCGGGGCCATGACAATCCGGCCATGCAGGACCTCATCCTGTCGGTCAAGAACGATATCCAGAGCGGCACCGCCCTGACCCTGGCCCTGGCCAAGCACCCCCTCCAGTTCGACGAGCTCTTCTGCAACCTGGTCCAGGCCGGCGAGCAGGCCGGCGTACTGGATACCATGCTGGACAAGATCGCCACCTACAAGGAAAAGACCGAAAGCATCAAGGGCAAGATCAAAAAGGCCCTCTTTTACCCGGCCGCGGTCATCATCGTCGCCCTGGTGGTGACCACCGTCATCATGATTTTCGTGATCCCCCAGTTTAAGTCGCTCTTCGACAGCTTCGGCGCCGACCTGCCGGCCTTCACCCTCCTGGTGGTCGGTATTTCGGACTTCATGGTCGAATGGTGGTGGCTGATCGGCATGGCCCTGGGGGGCGCGGGCTATGCCATCGCCCAGGCCTTCAAGCGCTCGCCCAAGCTCCGGGAAGGGCTGGACCGGACCATGCTCAAATTTCCCATCATTGGCCCCATCCTGCACAAGGCCGCCATCGCCCGCTTCGCCCGCACCCTCGCCACCATGTTCGCCGCGGGCGTACCCCTGGTGGAGGCGCTCACCTCGGTGGCCGGCGCGACCGGCAGCGTCATCTATTCCGAGGCCATCCTGCAAATGCGCGAGCAGGTCGCCACTGGTCAGTCGCTCCAGTTATCCATGCGCCAGGCCAATCTCTTCCCCCACCTGGTCATCCAGATGACGGCCATCGGCGAGGAGGCCGGTTCCCTCGACGACATGCTGGGCAAGGTGGCGGATTTTTACGAGGAAGAGGTGGATAACGCCGTCGATGCCCTCAGCAGCCTGCTGGAGCCCATGATCATGGTCGTCATCGGCGGCCTGGTGGGCAGCCTGGTGGTCGCCATGTACCTGCCCATCTTCAAGATGGGCGCCGCGGTCTGAGCCAATCCCATGTCAGCCCTTGAACTCCTGATCCAAACCCCCGCCCTGCTCTACGCCACGGTCGGCCTCTTTGCCTTGGCGGTGGGGAGCTTTCTCAATGTGGTCATCCACCGCCTGCCGCTCATGATGGAGCAGGCCTGGCGGCGGGAATGCGCCGAACTGACCGGCGAGGAGGTCCCGGCGGCGGAGCGCCTGTCCCTGGCCCTGCCCGGCTCGCGCTGCCCCCACTGCGGACATGCCCTGCGGGCGCGGGAGAATATTCCGCTCCTGAGCTACCTCTTCCTGCGGGGCCGCTGTTCGGCCTGCGCCCAGCCCATCGGCGCCCGCTATCCCCTGGTCGAGGCAGGGACCGCCCTGCTGTCCCTCCTGGTGGTCTGGCATTTTGGGGTGACCTGGGAGGCCGGCGCGGCCCTGATCCTGACCTGGGGCCTGATCGTGCTCGCCGGCATCGATATCGACACCCAGCTCCTGCCGGACAGCATCACCTTGCCCCTGCTGTGGCTGGGGCTGCTGCTCAGCCTTGCCGGCGGCTTCGCCAGCCCCCGGGACGCCATCCTGGGCGCGGCCCTGGGCTATCTCTTCCTCTGGACCATTTACCAGGGCTTCAAACTCATCACCGGCCGCGAGGGCATGGGCTACGGTGATTTCAAGCTCTTCGCCCTCTTCGGGGCCTGGCTCGGCTGGCAGGCCCTACCCATGATTCTGATCCTGTCCAGCGTGGTCGGGGCCGTCATCGGCCTGGCCCTGCTGGCGCGGCGGGGGCAGGATCGCCACACCCCCCTGCCCTTCGGCCCCTACCTGGCCGCGGCCGGCTGGCTCGCCCTGCTCTGGGGTGACAGCCTCAACGGCGCCTACCTTCAGTGGAGCGGGCTGGGGTGAGTCCATGACCTCCTCGGGCCGCCCCCGGCTGGTCGTCGCCCTGACCGGTGGCATCGGCAGCGGCAAGACCACCGTCGCGGTGCGCCTGGCAAAACGGGGCGCCGCCGTCATCGACACCGACCTCATCGCCCACGCCCTCACGGCCCCGGGTGGCGCGGCCATGGCGGCCATCGCCGCCGCCTTTAGGCCCGGGCCCATCGCCGCCGACGGCAGCCTGGAGCGGGCCGTCATGCGGCGCCTGATCTTTAGCGACGCCCGCGCCCGCCACCGGCTCGAGGCCATCCTCCACCCCCTGATCCGCGCCCGCATGAACGAGGAACTGACCCAGGTCCAGGCGCCCTATGCCGTGCTCGCCATCCCGCTCCTGTTCGAGACCGGCTGGACCGATGTCGCCGACCGTATTCTGGTGGTGGACCTGCCAGAACCCCTGCAGATCGTCAGGGTTATGGCCCGTAGCGGCCTGACCGAGGCGGAGGTCCGCCTCATTCTCGCCAGCCAGGCCCGGCGCGAGACCCGTCGCCAGGGCGCCGATGACCTGATCGACAATAGCGGTACCCTGGAGGACCTCCTGGCCCGGACCGATGCGCTGCATGAAGGCTATCTGAGGCTCGCCCAGGTTTCAGGCCCACCCTAATGGCTTGATAGCCCATAAATTCCAGCTTGAGGGTGGGGTGCCCCTCGTTTATGCTCCCCGTTGCGAGGGAATAACCCCGCGAGCACCCACAAGAAACCTAAGGAGACACCCCCATGACCAAGCCCATTTCCTTCATCGCCCTGAGCGCCTTACTAGTCCTGCCCAGCCTCGCCGTCCAGGCCGCCTCGGAGTGCAAGGGCCTCGATCAGACCGCCTGTGGCGCCAACCCAGGGTGCTCCTGGGTCAGTGGCTATGTCCGTAAGGATGGTAAGGAGGTCGCCGCCTATTGCAAGTCCAAGGGAGAGAGGAAGACCGGCGAGGAAGCAGCCGCCGCCCCCACTCAGGCACCGGTTGCCCCGGCCAAGGCCCCCGCCGCTCCGGCCCAGGCACCGGCTGCCCCGGCCAAGGCCCCCGCCGCTCCGGCCCAGGCACCGGCTGCCCCGGCCAAGGCCCCCGCCGCCCCGGCAGCGGCCGCTCCGGCTAAGGCACCCGCCGCCCCGGCCCAGGCACCGGCTGCTCCGGCTAAGGCCCCCGCCGCTCCGGCAGCGGCCGCTCCGGCTAAGGCACCCGCTACCCCGGCCCAGGCAGCACCGGCTGCTCCCGTCAAGGCCCCCGCCGCACCGGCTCAGGCGCCCGCCGCCCCCGTCAAGGCACCCGCCGCTCCGGCAAAAGCCCCCACCACACCGGCACCGGCTCAGGCGCCCGCCACTCCGGCACCCGTCAAGAACTAATTCCCCAGCCTGGCTTTCGCCCAAGGTAAGCCTTCAGACCCCCCCGCCGCAGGGCTTGGGTGCGCTAACTCAAGCCACTGATTCTCTTACTTCCTCCCCCCTTGCGGGGGAGGGCTGGGGAGAGGGGGCCCGAGAGTTTGCCCCCCAACAAGCATGGCGGCCAAGAGGCCCCCTCCTTGTTTGTGGACCGGACCGGCAGAGGAAAACCGCCCGCCGAGCCGGCCTTCACTCACAAGTGACGACTTGGGCACCGGCCTCCTAGCCACCGGTCGTCGAGCCCCAACCCCATCGGCAAGCCCAACATGACCCAGGAACTTGAGTTCACCCGTCCCGACGATTGGCACCTGCATCTGCGCGATGGGGCCGAGATGGCCTCGGTACTGCCGCACACGGCGCGCTGCTTCGCCCGCGCCATCGTCATGCCCAATCTCAAGCCGCCGGTGGTCACCACGGCTCAGGCCATCGCCTACCGGGGGCGCATCCAGGCGGCCCTGCCCGCGGGCCTGGATTTCACCCCCCTCATGACCCTCTATCTGACGGACGGCACGACGCCGGAGGAGATGCGGCGCGCCCAGGCCTCAGACGCCGTCATGGCGGCCAAGCTCTACCCCGCCGGGGCAACGACCAACGCCGAGAACGGCGTCACCCGACTGGAGTGCATCTACCCGGCCCTGGCAGCCATGGAGGAGGCCGGCATGCCCCTCCTGGTCCATGGCGAGGCGACGGCGGCGGACATCGATGTCTTCGATCGCGAACGCGCCTTTATCGAGGCCTCCCTGCTGCCCCTGCTGCGGGATTTTCCCGGGTTGCGGATCGTCTTCGAACATATCACCACGGCGGAAGCCGCGGAGCTGGTCCGCGCGGGGCCGCCGACCCTGGCCGCCACCATCACGCCCCAGCACCTCCTCTACAACCGTAACGCCATCCTGGCCGGGGGCATCCACCCCCACTATTACTGTCTGCCCGTCCTCAAGCGCGAACACCACCGCCAGGCGCTGGTGGCGGCGGCCACCAGCGGCCATCCCCGCTTCTTTCTGGGGACGGACAGCGCCCCCCACGCGGTGGGGGCCAAGGAGAGCGCCTGCGGCTGCGCTGGGATTTACAGCGCCCACGCCGCCATCGAACTCTACGCGGAGGCCTTCGATCAGGCGGGGGCCCTGGACAAGCTGGAGGGCTTCGCCAGTTTTCATGGCGCTGACTGGTACGGCCTGCCCCGCAACCCGGACAGGATCCGGCTCCGGCGCGAGGCCTGGCCAGTGCCAGACAGCTATACCTTTGGCGAGACCCAGGTCAGGCCCCTGCGCGGGGGGGAGACCCTCGGCTGGCGCCTGCTGGCGGAGTAAGCAAACCTCAGGTCTGAAACTTCCTCGGCAGCCGGGTTTTCCCCTCCTTCATCAACACCAGGTCGCACGCCACCCGGGTCCCGTCCGGATTGACGACCGAAAGCTCGCGGCGTTATGGCTCGCGGATAGCGAACACAGCACATAGGCGCAGGGACAATCCCACCCCTCCTCTAGCGCCTGTTTGATGATGACGCGCACCCGGTTGGTCGGGTCCAACACAGTGACATGGCAGGCTCAATCCCCTGCCGCATCGAGGACGGTGGAAACATGCGTCAACAGGGCCGCCACCTCGGCGACGATGGCCGGCCGGTCCAGGGGTTCGTCGGCGTCCGGGTCGCCTTCCTCGTAGCGAGCCAGAATGCCGTAAACCGAGAAGCGTTCGAGGGGCCAGAAACGCTCCACATCCGCCGCCACGTCTTGCAACCGCATCAAGAGTCCGGCCAGGTCGTGCGTGAAGGGGTAAGACCGTCCCCGCACGGTCAACCAGGCCTTGAGCCCCTTCTCCACCGCTTGCTGGGCGTGAAAGCCAAAGATGGCGTCCGCGAACAGCGCGGACGCTTGCATGCCAACCAAAGCGTCGCAATCGCGCTGGGCCAGCCGCAGCAGTGAATGCGCGTGATCAAGGGTTGCCATAGAGCAGGCGTCCCTCACGGGCGGCGTTCGCGACCACATGATTCAGTGCCTCTTTCCAGCGATCGAACTCCTCGCGGCTGTAGACGAGCAGGTCCTTGCTGGCGGGCATGTGGCGAAGCGCCTGATACAGCCGCGCCGCCTCCTGGATACGGCTGCGACCCGGGCCGAAGGGCTCGCGCTCGATGATCAAGAGATCTACATCGGAGTCCGGGCCAGCCTCGCCGCGGGCCCGAGAGCCGAACAGGATAATGGCCTCCGGGTCGGCCTCGCGCACGATGATTTCAACCATCTGGCGCAGCACCTCGGCCTCGTTGAATTCGGTCTCCGCCGGTAACGGCAACGGCGGCGCGGCAACGTGCGGGTGCAGGGTGCTCATTGGGGCCTCTCTCTCGATGCGGTAAAGCGAAAGGGTGCGAACGCCACCGGCAGGCCGGCCTCATTCAGCGCCCGTTGAGAGACAAAGCGGGCGGCGGCGCAGACCCGATGGGGCTTGCCGGGCCTCGCAGCGACGATGGCCACGGCCCGCGAGGGGGTCGGAGCCGCGTCGCGGGACTGGATAAAGTCCAGGTCCGCGGGGTAGATCAGCCAGACATGCTGTGCGGACGACGCCCCCAGGTAGCCACACCCGGGAACCTCCTTAGGTTCGGCGCGGATCGGCCGTGCCTGATTGGTCGCCATGGGGAACAGCAGGGCGCCCAGCTGATCGAAGGCCGTCAGGTTATAGGTCAGCTACGCCAAGGGACTGGCCACCTGTTAGCCATCAGGGCTTTTTCGCCGAGGCAGCCTTGGCCGCGTCCTCCTCGGCCCAGATGTCCGGCTCGCCGGGGTCCGACGGCGGATTGCCATCGTAAATGGCATGGCGCCGCTTCTGGAGATAGGCGTCGCGC
>JADZBU010000122.1 GCA_020851955.1 Chromatiaceae bacterium
AAGACGGGAACCCTGAAAGGGGTCAGTACTTATGCCGGTTTCGTGCGGCGCGCGGGCCGGTGGGAGCCTTTCGGTCTCATGATCAACGAACCGGTAGCCTATAATCTGCGTCTGGAGGTCGCCGATACCCTGGCGCGGGCCCCCGATGTCTCCCGCTACTGCCCAGGGTCCCAGTGTTGACCCCCGGACTCACGCCATGATGCCCTTCCATCGCCTGCTCGCCCTGGCCGCCGCCCTCCTGGCTCTGGTCGCCTGTGCCCCCATGCCCACGGCCCCTCTGGCGGAAGGGGGCGGCCGGGATGCCCTGGAGGCGCCCTTCCACCGGGGCGGTAATCCGACCCTGGCACCTCTACTGCGTCAGGTCACGCCGGCGGTGGTGAACGTTGCCGTGGAGACCACCATCCCCCAGCGCGATCATCCTTTTCTGAGCGACCCCAACTTTCGCCGCTTTCTGGAGACCATGGACATCCCCTTCCCGGAATCCGTGGAAGGCGGACGCCAGCAGAGCGTGGGTTCCGGGTTGATCGTCGATGCCGCCCAGGGGTACGTGCTGACCAACGCCCATGTCATCAAGGACGCCAGCCGCATCACGGTCACCCTCAAGGACCGGCGCAGCTTCTCCGCTCGCCTCTTGGGTACCGACGCTGCGGCCGATATCGCCGTGCTGGTGCTGACGCCCGTGCCGCCCGGGCTCTCGGCCCTGCAATTTGGCGACTCGGACCGGCTGGAGGTGGGTGATTTCGTCCTGGCGATCGGCAATCCCTTCGGCATCGGCCAGACGGTCACCTCCGGCATCATCAGCGCCCTGGGGCGCGAGGGCATGGGCGGCGTCGGGGTCGGTGGCCTGATTCAGACCGACGCCTCCATCAATCCCGGCAATTCCGGCGGGCCCCTCATCGACCTGAGCGGTCAGGTGGTGGGCATCAATACCGCCCTGCTGGGACCGACGGGGGGCAATGTCGGCATCGGTTTCGCCACCCCGTCCAACCGGGCTCAGGTCGCCCTGCGGCGCGTGATCGCGAGACACTGACCATGTTCAAGATTGTGTCATTCAATATCAATGGCATCCGTGCCCGGCCCCATCAATTGGAGGCGATCAGGGCCAGCCATGACCCCGATGTCATTGGCCTCCAGGAATCCAAGGTGCATGACGAGGCCTTTCCCCGCGACATGACGGCGGGCCTGGGCTATCACGCGGAATTTCATGGTCAGAAGTCCCATTACGGCGTAGCCCTGCTCAGCAGGGCGGAACCCCTGGCGATCACCAAGGGCTTGCCTGACGACCCCGAGGATGCCCAGCGCCGCGTCATCACCGGTCGCTATGCCCTGCCCGGTGGCGAGGCGGTCACGGTCATCAACGCCTATTTCCCCCAGGGCGAGGGTCGCGACAACCCGGTCAAGTTTCCCGCCAAGCAGCGGTTTTACGCGGACCTGGCCGCCTATGTCCGCGGGTGTTTCACCCCGGATCAGCATCTGGTCATTCTCGGTGATATGAATGTGGCGCCCCTGGACCTGGACATCGGCATCGGCGAGCACAATGCCAAGCGCTGGCTACGGGAAGGCAAGTGCAGTTTTCTGCCCGAGGAGCGGGAATGGCTCGCTACCCTCCAGGGTTTCGGCCTGGTGGATGCCTACCGCCTGAAATATCCCAAAATCGCTGATCGCTTCAGTTGGTTTGATTACCGCAGCCGTGGCTTCGAGCAGGAACCCAAGCATGGCCTGCGCATCGACCTCGTCCTGGTCACCGCCTCCCTGGCCAGTCGTCTGGTGGATGTGGGTATCGACTATGATATCCGCGCCATGGACAAGCCTTCCGATCATTGTCCTGTCTGGGTCAGTCTCGACCTCTGAGGTTCTCGCCCCCGGTCTCGCGCCGCCCGTGCCGGGCTAGTCGCCGCGATTGAGGGCATCCAGCAGATCCTCCGCCGGTTCGTTATCCAGACGGCTATAAAGGTCGTCGACGGCCTCTTCGAGCCGGACGATATCGGCCTCGAGGATAATCTCCTTGATCTCCAGCAGCGATCCCGGCTGCATGCTGAATTGACGCAGGCCCAGGCCCAGGAGCAGGCGGGTAAAGCGGCGATCGCCGGCCATCTCGCCGCACATGGCCACCGGGGTGGCCTGGCGGCGGCCGGCCGCAATCACCATCCGGATGAGGCGCAGGACGGCCGGGTGCAGGGGGTCGTACAGGTAGTTGACCGTGTCGTCGATGCGATCGGTGGCCAGGGTGTACTGGATCAGATCGTTGGTACCGATGGAGAGGAAATCCAGCCGGTTGGCGAAGGCGTCGGCGCAGAGGGCGGCGGCGGGGATCTCGATCATGCCCCCGACGGGCATCCTGGGGTCGAACGGCAGGCCTTCCTGGGTCAACTCCCGGCGCGCTTGGGCGAGGAGAGCCCGGGTATGGTCCACCTCCCCCAGATTGGTGAGCATGGGCAGCATGAGCCGCACCGGCCCCTCCGCGGAGGCGCGCAGGATGGCGCGCAACTGGGGCCGGAAGAGGTCCAGATCCTTGAGGCAGAGGCGGATGGCCCGGAGTCCCAGGGCCGGGTTGCAGGCGGCGGCGCAATGGGCCGAGGCCGAGCCATCCACCTGTTTGTCCGCCCCCAGGTCCAGGGTGCGGATGGTGATGGGGATGCCGCCCAGACCCTGGATAACCTGGCGATAGGCGGCCAGGTGTTCTTCCTCGTCGGGCTGCCCCTCGCGGTTCATGTAGAGGAACTCGGTGCGGTAGAGGCCCACGCCCACGGCGCCGTTGGCGCGGGCGAGCTGGGTGTCGTCGGGGAGTTCCAGGTTGGCGAGGAGTTCAACGGGCTGGCCGTCCCGGGTCTGGCAGGGATCCTGGAGCAGCCGCCGCAGCCGGTTACGCCGGGCGCTCAGGGCGACGAGGCGCTGGCGATAGTGATTGAGGATCCGGTAGTCGGCGCCGGCGATGACGGTTCCCGCCTCGCCATCCACCACCAGGGTCTCGCCTTGATGCAGGTAGCGGGTGGCGTTGCGCACCCCCATGACCGCGGGGATATTGAGGCTGCGGGCCAGGATGGCGGTGTGGGACAGGGGGCCGCCAAACTCGGTCACCAGGGCCACGGCGCCGCGATGGCGCAGCAGCAGGGTATCCGCCGGGGAGATGTCATGGGC
>JADZBU010000123.1 GCA_020851955.1 Chromatiaceae bacterium
AATCTGGGCGATCAGGACACCCGTCGTCAGGAGCGGCAACTCGGCCGCAGCGGCAGTGGCCATGGGACTCTCCAGCAAGCTTTAAAAAGCCCTTATTAACATCATGGTCTTAAATTTGGAACTGCTGTGGCCGGCGTCAGCCCTGGACCTGGGGCTGGCTCAGTGCTCCGCCTCGCGCAGATCCTGGGAGGTATCCCGTCCCAGGTCCGCCGTGAGGTAGTCCAGGGTGAGGGGGAGACCCAGTTCCAGGCGGGCGATGTGTTGCAGGCTGATGCGGATATGACGCGGCCGGCACTCCAGCAGGTGGCCCCCGTGCCGCTTGTCCGCGGTCAAGAAGTGGAGGTGATAGCCGGGGACGGCGACGGACTGCATGAAGTTGGGCGTCCAGTAGCCGACTAGCGTGCCCTCGATCCGTTCGAATTCGAATTCGGGTTGTTCCCGCGCCACCTCCACCAGGGGCCGGTAGGCATCCTGGCGCGGCACGGAGCGAGTGCGCACATAGTCGAAAAACCCCTGCAGGCGCAGGGCGTAGAGCATGTTTTTCGAGGGCAGCAGGCGGTCGAAGAGCGCCAGCAGCCCTGGGTAGTCCAGGGGTTGGTCGATCTCCTCCTCGCTGTAGGGGCGGAAGAAGGTGACGCAGGCGAAGGGGGTGCGCGTCTCCGGGGTTACCGCGTAGGCAATGCCGTCGGAGCGGAGTTGGTAAACCACGCCGTCCAGGACCACCATCTCGCCGTCCAGGTCGTTGAAGGTGCCGATGCCGAAATCGCCCCGGGCCAGGATGTCGGCAATGGTGGTGTCTTCCCGGTAGAGGCCTTCCACCAGGGCATTTACCGGCGCCGAGATATAGAGGAGGCTGTTTTGGGCCGTCATGAGGACATCTCCGTCAGGGCCTCGTCACGGCTGCCGACCACCTCGATCATCCCCAGGAAGCCGCTGATCTCCAGGACCTCGTGCACCGGCGGGCTGACCTCGCACAGGAGGAAACGGCCATCGTCCCTGCCAATCCGTTTGGCGGCCAGGAGGAGAACGCGCAGACCCGCGCTGGAAATGAAGTCCAGGCCGCTGAAATCCAGGATCAGGTTGGACTTACCGGCCAGATGTTCCAGGAGTTGCTTCTCGAAGGCGGGGGCCGTTGTGCTGTCCAGGCGGCCCTGGGGGGCGATGACGAGCGCCGGCCCCTGATGAATTGCGGTCAGTTCCACGTCGATACTCCGGATGGGGGTGGGGGTTGTGGGGCGATCAGGATTTTCAAGGCCCCCGGCTGGGCCGCCGCGGCAAAGGCCGTGATGGCCTGGGCCAGGGGATAGCGTCCCTCGATCAGGGGGCGCGGGTCCAGGCCTTGCCGCAGCCGCTCCAGGGCGGTGGCGAAGGGCCCGCAGCGGGAGCCGATCAGGGTAATCTCGTCCACCACCAGCCGGGACAGATCGATCTCGGCCCGGCGGGCGTAGGTGCTCTTGAGGACCAGGGTGCCCGCCGCCCGCAGGGCGTGGCGGGCCAGCTCGAAGCCGGCCGGGGTGCCGCTGGCCTCAATGACCAGATCCCAGGCGCCCGGGGTCACCCCCTTCTCGCCGATCCAGGGGATGCCAGCCGCCTCCAGCAGGGCCCGCTGCCGGGGGTGGCGCGCCACCACCTGGAGTGCGTAATCCCCACCCGTCAGGCTCAGGGCGATGAGTTGCCCCAGACGGCCAGCACCCACCACCAGGACGCCTTCACCGGCGCGAATGGGCCGCTGTTCCGGGATGCGCAGGGCCGCCGCCAGGGGCTCGCAGAAGACGGCGACCTCGTCCGGGAGGGTGTCGGGGACGGCATGCAGGTTGGCGAGGGGCAGGACCAGGTATTCGGCGAAGGCGCCGTCCTGGCCCTTGATGCCGAGCACCCGGCGCCGTTCGCAGTGATTGCCCCGCCCGGCCCGGCAGGGGGCGCAGTGGCCGCAGGGGAGGTTGATCTCGCCGACGACCCGTTCACCGCGGCGTCCGGGCTGGTCCGGCGCGGCGGTGATCTCGCCGACGAACTCGTGGCCGGGGATGCCGGCGAAGGGATAATAGCCCTGCCTCAGTTCCAGGTCCGTGGCGCAGATGCCGGCCAGCCGTACCCGCACCAGGGCCTCGCCCGGGCCGGGGACGGGTATCGGCAGGTCCTCTCGCAGGCGCAGTTGCCGATCCTCCAGCCAGAGACCGCGCATGCTGCTGGTCCTCCCCCGGTTGCCGTCTTGGCCCTGGCGCTTTTCCCGCCCCGCCTATTCGAAGCCCGGCGGCGAGGCCCGATGCCAGTCCGTGACCTCTTGCAACTTGTGAGCGACATTGAGCAGCCGCCCTTCCTGGAAATAGTCGCCGATGAGTTGCAGGCCCACGGGCAGGCCTCCCGCTTGGGCCACGGGCAGCGACAGGCCCGGCAGGCCCGCCAGGTTGGTGGCGATGGTGTAGATGTCGTTGAGATACATGGCCACCGGGTCGTCCGCCTTGTCGCCCAGGGGGAAGGCGGTGGTGGGGCTGGTGGGCCCCAGGATGACATCCACCTGCTCGAAGGCGCGGCGGAAGTCGTCGCTGATGAGGTGACGCAGCCGCTGAGCCTTGAGGTAGTAGGCGTCGTAATAGCCGGCGGACAGCACATAGGTGCCGATCATGATGCGCCGCTTGACCTCGGCCCCGAAGCCCTCGGCGCGGCTGCGCTGGTAGAGGTCGAGCAAATCCCGGGGCTCCTGGCAGCGATGCCCGTAGCGCACCCCATCGAAGCGGGCCAGATTGGAGGAGCATTCCGCCGGCGCCACTACATAGTAGGTCGGCACCGACAAGGGGCTGTTAGGCAGGCTGATCTCGCGGATCTCGGCACCCAGGCGGCGGTACTCGGCGATGGCCGCCTCCACGCTGGCGGCCACCCCGGCGTCCAGCCCGGCGCCAAAATATTCCTTGGGCAGGCCGATGCGCAGGCCCGCCAGATCCCGGCTCAGCTCGGCGCGATAGTCCGGCACCGCTTCCTGGGAGCTGGTGGAGTCGCGGGGGTCGAAACCCGCCATGGCCTGGAGCAGCAGGGCCGCGTCCTCGGCGGTGCGGCTCATGGGGCCGGCCTGATCCAGGCTGGAGGCGAAGGCGATCATGCCCCAGCGCGAGACGCGCCCGTAGGTCGGCTTGAGTCCGGTCAGGCCGCAGAGGGCCGCCGGCTGGCGGATGGAGCCGCCGGTATCCGTGCCCGTCGCCGCCGCGCACAGATAGGCCGCCACCGCCGCCGCCGATCCGCCCGAGGAGCCGCCCGGCACCCGCATCTCGTCCCAGGGGTTTTTGACCGGGCCGTACCAGCTCGTCTCGTTGGACGAACCCATGGCGAATTCGTCCATGTTGGTCTTGCCCAGCATTACCACCCCGGCCTGTGCCAGCCGCTCCACCACCGTGGCGCTGTAGGGCGCGACGAAGCTGTCCAGCATCCGCGAGCCGCAACTGGTCTTGAGGCCATAGGTGCAAAAGATGTCCTTGTGGGCGATGGGAATGCCGGCCAGGGGCCCGACCTCGCCGCTGCGACGCTGGGAATCCGCCCGCTCCGCCGCCTCCAGGGCCCGGTCGGCGTCGATCGTGATGTAGGCGTTCAGGCGGGGATTGTAGCGGTCGATGCGCGCCAGAAAGTGGCGGGTCAGTTCCACGCTGGTGAAGGCGCCCTGGCGCAGCCCGCGATCCAGTTCGGCGATGGTCATCTTATGCATGGAGGCTTGTCCTTGGGACGGCAAAGGGTGAAACGGGGGAAATTCAGGAGGTCCGGCGGGACCCGCTACTCGATGACCTTGGGCACCAGATAGAGGCCGTTGTCGACGGCGGGCGCTATGCCCTGAAAGAGTTCGCGCCGGTCCGGCTCCGTGGCCTGGTCGGGGCGCAGCCGCTGAACCATGCGCAAGGGGTGCGCCATGGGGCTGATCCCCTGGGTATCCACGGCGTTCATGTCCTCCGCCAGGGCGAGAATCCCATTGAGATCATGAACATATTTGTCCTTTTCCGCCTCGGAGATCTGAATGCGCGCCAGGTGGGCGATCTTCTCCACATCGGATCGGTCGAGGGTCATGGGGCGGGCTCCGGCTGCGTGAGTGAGGCGGGAAAAATACCATAGCCGGGGCCCGGCCGTCCTCTTTGGCGCGATCCAGGCGCGATCCGCCTTGCCCGGAGGCGATGGCGTTGTTAGATTAGCCCGGCCCGGGCGCTGCCACGGAGCGGTTCGACCCCTTACGCCGGCGCGCGTGGCGGGATCGCGTCTTCCCATCTTCAATCCCAAGGTAAGAGTTCGATGTTTTTTCGACGCATTCGAGGGATGTTCTCGAACGATCTTTCGATCGACCTCGGGACGGCCAACACGCTCATCTATGTCCGCGGCCAGGGCATCGTCCTCAACGAGCCCTCGGTGGTGGCCATCCGTCAGGACCAGGCCGGCGGCCCCAAGACGGTGGTGGCGGTGGGCGAGGAGGCCAAGCAGATGCTCGGGCGCACCCCCCAGAACATCACCGCCATCCGGCCCATGAAGGACGGCGTCATCGCCGACTTCACCGTCACCGAGAAGATGCTCCAGTACTTTATCCACAAGGTCCACGAGTCGCGCTTCATGCGGCCCAGCCCGCGGGTGCTGGTCTGCGTCCCCTGCGGCTCGACCCAGGTGGAGCGCCGCGCCATCAAGGAATCGGCGGCCGGGGCCGGGGCGCGGGAGGTCTTCCTGATCGAGGAGCCCATGGCGGCGGCCATCGGCGCCGGACTGCCGGTGGAAGAGGCGCGAGGTTCCATGGTCGTCGATATCGGCGGCGGCACCTCGGAGGTGGCGGTGCTGTCCCTGAACGGGGTGGTGTACTCCAA
>JADZBU010000124.1 GCA_020851955.1 Chromatiaceae bacterium
GGATGCGGCGGAAGAGCTTTTCGATCTTCTCCGCCTCCTTGTGCTCGCGCTTCTCGGCCTTCTCCAGATAGGCCATGGAGGGCCGCAGCCACTTGGAGATGGCCAGGTAGGGCGTGAAGACGAAGGCGGCAAAGAGGGAGATAAACATGGCCGCCGAGCCCAGGGCCGGGATCGGCTCCATGTAGGGGCCCATCATGCCGGAGACGAAGCCCATGGGCAGCAGGGCGGCAATGACGGGGAAGGTGGCGAGGATGGTGGGGTTGCCCACCTCCGCCACGGCCTCGACGGCGATATCGTCACCGGTGTGGCCCTCCTCCAGCCAGCGGCGGTAGATATTTTCCACCACCACGATGGCATCATCCACCAGGATACCGATGGAGAAGATGAGGGCGAAGAGGCTCACCCGGTCGATGGTGTAATTCCAGATCCAGGCCACGAAGATGGTCATGAGCAGGACGACGGGAATGACCAGCATGACCACGATAGCCGGGCGCAGGGCGCGGAAGGCCCCCCACACCAGGAGGAAGACCCAGCCGGTGGCGATGAAGAGCTTGAAGATGAGCTCGCTGACCTTGTCGTCCGCCGAGGCGCCGTAATTGCGGGTGACACTGACTTCGACATTGTAGGGGATGCGCTCGCCCTTGAGTTCCTCCACCCGGGCGAGGATGGCATTGGCCACGCTCACGCCGTTGGTTAGTTCCTTCTTGGCGACGGCGATGGTCACCGCCGGCACGCCATCGGCCTTGACGCCCTCGGGGGCGGCCGGACCCGTGTAGTAGGCGACCAGATGCCGCGCGTCCTCCGGACCCTGGGAGACCCGCGCCACGTCACGGACATAGATGGGCTGACCCTGATGAGTGCCCACCACCAGGCGGCTGATATCGTCCATGCCCTTCAGGAAGGCACCGGTGGAGACGGAGAAATGGGCGCCGCTGGTCTCGAGACCCCCGGCGAAGGTCTCGGCATTGGCGGTCTGGATGGTCTGAGCCACCTGATCCAGGCTGATCCCATAGCCGGCCAGGCGCTCGGGCTGGACGTCCACCGTGACCTGCTCGCGGCGACCACCGACGACGAAGGCGCTGGACGTATCCTGAACTTCCTTGATGGCCTGAAGCACGTCCTGGGCCAGCAACCGCAGCTGGCCATCGTCCACGTCCGGCAGGCCGTCGCGGTCCGAGTCCATCGACCAGAGGGTGAGGGTCACGATGGGGACATCATCGATGCCCTTGCTCTTGACCAGTGGCTGCATGACCCCGGGTGGGATCTTGTCCTGATTGGATGCCAGCTTGTCGTTGACCTTGACCAGGGACGGGCCCATGGCCTCGCCGACATCGAATTGGACGGTGACCATGCCGCCGTTGCGCTGGGCCGCGGAGTAAACGTGCTTGACGCCCGGTATCTCGCTCATGATCCGCTCCAGCGGCTGCATGGCGAGGTTACTGACCTGCTGGGCCGAGGCTCCGGGGTATTGCACCATGATGTCGATCATGGGCACCGAGATCTGAGGGTCTTCCTGCCGCGGCGTCATGACCAGGCCGAGCAGGCCCATCATGAGCATGGCGACATAAAAGAGCGGTGACAGCGGGGAACGGAGGAAGAACCGCGCCGTGCGCCCGGCAATGCCGAGACTCTCGTCCGTAAACCTGGGAGTGCCCGCGGATTGACTCAGGGTCTCGTCGTGATTCATGGCCTTGCACACCATTGAGAGCTGACCGGGAGGTGCCCAAGGCAGGTTGGGCGGGATGCCCCCCGGAGGAAAGGCAAGCGCCGGATTGGAACCGGCGCATTATGTTCTTGTGGGGTATTCGGCTAAGGGGTCAACGGGGCGGGGCCGCGGTGCCCCCCGACCAGCCGGCGGCCACGCCCGGAGGCGGGTCGCCAAGAATGCGCTCGCCAGGCCGCAGCCCACTGAGGACATTCACCATGCCATCGGGTTGCCGCTCGCCGAGACGAACCAGGCGCAAATTGGGGCGACCCTGCTCATCCAGAACATAGACCCCAGGCAGGCTGCCGTTATAGCGGATGGCCGTGGCGGGTATCAGGGGATTGCCGCGCTCCGGGGCCCCGAAGTCCGGGACCAGGACCCGCACATACAAACCTGGCTCGGCCACCCCTTGGGGCAGGTCCAACTTGACCTTGACCGTGTGCCGTTGGGCGTCCGCCATGGGGAAAATCTGGGCCAC
Source organism: Chromatiaceae bacterium (assembly GCA_020851955.1). Classification (GTDB taxonomy): domain Bacteria; phylum Pseudomonadota; class Gammaproteobacteria; order Chromatiales; family Chromatiaceae; genus M0108. The sequence continues at coordinate 2,184 of JADZBU010000124.1, forward strand.
GCGCACCGGCACCTGCTGATGATTGACGTCCAGTTCGGCGGTGATCATCAAGCCCTCCTTCAGCCCGGCACGCAGGCGGGAGGGGACATCGATATCAACCTGAAGATATTCCACGTCCGCGAAGGTCAGCAGGGGCTGGCCCGGCTGGGTGGTATCGCCGACCTCCACGGATTTCTTGACGATGACGCCATCAAAGGGCGCAATGCTGCGGGCGTCGCGCAGCTTGGAATCCAGGGCCTGCAAATCGGCCTGTAAGGACATGAGGGCGCTGCGCGCCTGCTCGACCTGGGTCCCGGAGGCATGAATATCCGCCGAGAGCTCGGCACCCTCGGAGCGCTCGCCCATGAAGCCCTCCATGGGCCGGGTAAACATCTGGTCGAAGAGGTTCGGGACCGCCATGCCACCCGGGGGCGTCTTGGAGCGCGGGGAATAAATCTCGCGATTGAACTGGATGCCGGCATTGCGCCACTGAGCGTCGGCGGAGGCCATCTGCGCCAGGAGGGCCCGGCGCTTAGCCAGCAGTTCCTGGTCGTCGATGGCGACCAGCAGATCGCCCTTTTTGAACTTATCGCCTTCGATACCGGCCAGGTAGCTGACCCGGCCCGGCATTTGGGCGGCCAGGGTGACTTCCTTGTAGGGGACCACGGTGCCGCCAATCGAGAGGGTGGGGGCACCCTCCGACTGGCGGACCACGAACTCACCGAAACCCTGCTGCGGAGGGTAAGCCAGGGGCGGAGCGGCCACCACCAGGGATGACGCCGCCATCCAGGTCGCCACGCAGAGTCCCCGCATCATTGGATTAACCATAAGCTTAGCCATGCTATATTTAACCTTAACCGCTGGTCCAGCAAGTGATGGTTCGCCGCGGTGGCGAACATCGAAACCTTATCGAGCAGACTTAGCGGCCACCCCGCCACCGGGACTTGCCGCGCGCTCATGGGACAGCCTACTTTATGCTTACAAGTAGAGGGCGACAAGAACCATTATGACGGAAACTTGGATCGGCTTCAATACCCTGAAATCATTATTACAGTTAAATCAGACGTCTAAACAGGAATTCCCGACGACCCATGCCGATGGCCCCTTACCGATTGGCATCCCTAACCCCGTTAGGTTTAACATCCTTAAACTTTTTATACCCAAGAGGCAATCACCTCATGCCCCCTTCGGACGCCGTCGAGCAACAACTCAAAAATCTCGAATCCCACCTCGCCCAGGAAAATCCCGTTCTACTGAGCACGGTCCAGAGTTTCCGGGCCCTGGACAAGGTGGCCCACGCCATGGGGCTGCTGAACCCGGACCAGTCCTACGCGACCCAGATTCCCTGGTGGCCCCTCATCTCGGTGCTGGGGACCTTCTCGGCGGGCAAGTCCACCTTCATCAACCATTTTCTTGGCTATAAGGTTCAGCGCAGCGGCAACCAGGCCGTCGATGACCGCTTCACCGTCATCTGCTACAGCCGGGAGACCACGGCCCACGCCCTACCGGGCATCGCCCTAGACTCGGACCCCCGCTTCCCGCTCTATCAGATCTCCAAGGACATCGATGTGGCGGCCGCCGGCGAGGGCAAGCGCATCGATACCTATCTCCAGCTCAAGACCTGCCCCAGCGAGGCCCTGCGCGGCAAGATCCTCATCGACTCCCCGGGCTTTGACGCCGATGCCCAGCGCACCGCGACCCTACGTATCACCGATCACATCATCGATCTTTCCGACCTGGTTCTGGTGTTCTTCGACGCTCGCCACCCGGAACCGGGTGCCATGCGCGACACCCTGAAGCACCTGGTCGCCGATACCATCGGCCGGTCGGACTCGAGCAAATTCCTCTACATCCTCAATCAGATCGATACCGCGGCCCGGGAAGACAATCCCGAGGACGTGGTAGCCGCCTGGCAGCGGGCCCTGGGCGAGGAAGGCCTGACCGCCGGTCGCTTCTACACCATATATAACCCCGACGCCGCCACCCCCATCAAGGACGAGGCCAAACGCAAGCGCTTCGAGGCCAAGCGTGACCTGGACCTGGGGGAAATCCACGGCCGTATGCAGGAGGTCGAGATCGAGCGCGCCTACCGCATTGTCGGCGCCCTGGACAAGACCGCCAAGGACATCGGTGACAAGGCCGCGCCCTTCCTCACCCGCGCCCTGCGCCGCTGGCGCCAGCGCACCCTCTGGGGCGACGGCATCGCCCTCGGCGCCCTGGCCATCCTCTCCTTGGCCGGCACCCTGCAAATCGGCTACTGGAGCGAGCCCGCCGCCCAGCCGGGCTGGGTTTCGACCCTCGTCAGCCTCTCCCTGGACCTGGTATTCCTGGCCGTCTTGCTCGGCATCGCCGCCCTCATCCACTTCAGCATCCGCAATCTGGCCGCTCTCAGTCTGATGGGCTCGCTCCGCAAGGAGGCCGCGAGCCTGGGGGTACGCGGCGATCTCATCGCCGCCTTCCAGCGCAACACCAAGGCCTGGCGGACCATTCTGGCCCCCAACCCGGCCGGCTGGAC
>JADZBU010000125.1 GCA_020851955.1 Chromatiaceae bacterium
CGCGATGGCGGCCCACGGCGTCGATCTCGTCGATGAAGATGATGCAGGGGGCGTGCTTCTTGGCCTGCTCGAACATGTCGCGCACCCGCGAGGCGCCGACGCCAACGAACATCTCCACGAAGTCGGAACCCGAGATGGTGAAGAATGGCACCTTGGCCTCGCCGGCGATGGCGCGGGCCAGCAGGGTCTTGCCGGTGCCCGGCGGGCCCACCATCAGGACCCCCTTGGGGATTTTGCCGCCGAGCTTCTGGAACTTGCTGGGATCACGGAGGAAATCCACGATCTCGGTGACTTCTTCCTTGGCCTCGTCGGCCCCGGCCACATCCTGAAAGGTGACCTTGACCTGGTCCTCGGACAACATGCGCGCCCGACTCTTGCCGAAGGACATAGCCCCACGCCCACCCATGCCCCCCTGCATCTGGCGCATGAAGAAGATCCAAAGCCCAACCAGAATGAGGAGCGGGAACCAGTTGATAAAGAGGGACATCAAGACGCCCGGCTTCTCCGGGGGCTGGGCACTGATGGCGACATTGTTCTTGAGCAACTCGCCCACCAGGCCGTCGTCATCCGGGGCAAAGCTGGAGAAGCGCTCGCCGGACTCCTTGACGCCGTCGATGGTGCGCCCGCTGATGGTCACCGCCTTGACATCGCCCTGGCGCACCAGATCGATAAAGGAGGAATAGGGCATGGACTTAGGCACCGCCTTGGTGGCCGTGAAGTTGTTAAACACGGACATGAGGACGATCGCGATGACCACCCAGAGCAGGAGATTTTTCGCCATATCATTCACGGCTGCTACCCTCTCGCGCCTCGCCTGAGGCAAAAAATATGCGGCGATACCGCATCATACCTGGAAAATATGGGGCCAACCTAACCCGAAACAAAGGCCGTGGGGACGAACCCCCGGGCCACCAAATAAAGTTCCCGGCTCTCGCGGCGCGACGACTTGGGCTTGCGGCTGGCGACCTGGCGAAAATGGCGGCGCAGGGTCTTGAGAAACTCATCAAAGCCCTCGCCCTGGAAGACCTTGATGACCAGGGCACCGCCGGGCTTGAGCTGTTGGACGGCGAAATCCAGAGCCAGTTCGCACAGATACATGAGGCGCGGCTGATCCGCCGCCGTGCCGCTAATGTTGGGCGCCATGTCGGAGAGAACCAGGTCCAGGGGCTCGCCACCCAGGGCCTCTCGCAACTGGGCCAGGACGGCCTCCTCGCGGAAATCACCCTGGATGCAGGTCACCCCCGGCAGGGGGTCCATCGGCAAGAGGTCCAGGGCCACCAGGTGGCCCTTGTCGCCAACCAGGCGGGCGGCGATCTGACTCCAGCCGCCCGGGGCGGCGCCCAGGTCGGCGACGCGCAGGCCCGGGGCCAGGAGGCGATCCTTCTCCTGGATCTCCAGCAGCTTGAAGACGGCGCGGGAGCGATAGCCCGCCTGTTGGGCGCGCTTGACGTATTCGTCGCTGAAGTGGCGATCGAGCCAGCGGCGGCTGCTCTTGGAGCGGCCCGGGGCGGGGGGGCCGTCTGTCTTGGGGGTGCGGGGCATGGTCAGAGTCTCAGGAACTGGCCGCCAGGCGGGCCGCTTCCTCCACGTCCACGGCGACCAGGCGGGAGACGCCCGGCTCGTGCATGGTGACGCCCATGAGGTGATCGGCGATCTCCATGGTGACCTTGTTGTGGCTGATGAAGATGAACTGTACCTGGTCGGACAGGGAGCGCACCAGCTCGCAGAAGCGCCCGACATTGGCGTCGTCCAGGGGGGCGTCCACCTCGTCGAGCATGCAGAAGGGCGCCGGGTTGAGCTGGAAGATGGCAAAGACCAGGGCGACGGCGGTGAGCGCCTTTTCGCCGCCGGACAGGAGGTGGATGCTGGCATTGCGCTTGCCCGGGGGGCGCGCCATGACGGAGACGCCGGTTTCCAGCAGATCCTCGCCGGTCAGTTCCAGATAGGCATGCCCGCCGCCGAAGAGGCGGGGGAAGAGTTGCTGCAGACCCTGGTTGACCTGGTCGAAGGTGTCCTTGAAGCGGCCCCGGGTCTCGCGGTCGATGCGGCGGATCACCGTCTCCAGGGTCTCCAGGGAGCGGAAGATGTCGTCGTGCTGGGCGTCGAGATAATGCTTGCGCTCGGACTGGGCCTGGTATTCGTCGATGGCGGCCAGGTTGATGTTGCCCAGGCGGGCGATACGTTGGGTCACCTGCTCCAGGCGCCCTTGCCAGTCCGCCGCCGTCGCGGCGGGGTCCGCCAGGGCGGCCAGCAGCTCCCGGGGGGCGAGGGCCAGGGCCTGGAGCTGTTCCTCCAGGGTGCGGCGCAGCACCAGGCGCTCCTGGCGCTCCAGCCGCAGACCGTCCAGGGTGGCGCGCGCGACGCGGATGGCTTCCTCGACGCGATGGCGTTCCTGTTCCAGTCCCCGCACCCCTTGGTCCAGGGCCTCCAGGCGTTCGCGGGCCGCGCTCAGGGCCGCCTCCGCCGCCAGGCGCAGACCGAGTTGTGTCCCGAGCTGTTCCTCCTGCTCCGCCAGGGGCGCGACCTGGTCCGCCAGGGCCGCGCGCACCTCGGCGGCGCGGGCCAGGAGCTGGTCACCCTGGGCGCGGGCGCGCTCCAGACCCCGGGCCGTGGCCTCGCGACTGGCGCGGCCGGCTTCGATGCCGACCCGCAGGCGATGCTCCCGCTCGCGCCCGTCGCGCTCCCGACCCCGGGCCAGGGCGACGGCTGCACGCAGGCCCTCGCGATGATCGGCCAGGGCCGCGCGTTGTTCGGTGTGACCCTCGACGGCCTCCAGGGCAGCATGGAGCCGCTCGCGGGACTCGCCCATGTCCTCCAGGGCCGCGTCCAGGGCCTCCCGCAGCTCCCGCCCCTCCGTCGTCAGGGCCTGGCGCCGCTCGTGGCGGTGCTCCAGGCGGGCGCGGCGGCCGGTGAGGTCGGCCCGTAGCTGGGCGATGGCCCGGTTGAGGTCCGCCTCGCGGCCGGCCAGGGCCTCGCGCTCGCTCTCCAGAACTCGGCGCTGGTCCCGCGCCGCCTCTTGGGCCGCGGCCAGGGTCCGCACCTGTTCGTCCAGGTCGCCGATCTGGCCCTCCAGAACCTTGAGCGCCTCGCCCCGGGCCAGGACGCCGCCGAGGGGCTGGTCCTGGGCCGGGGTGCGCAGCCAGTTGGGGCCGACCTCGATCCCCGCCGGGGTGACCAGGCTGTGGCCTGCCGGCAGCCCGGGACGTTCCGTCAGGGCCTGGGCGAGGGTGGCGACCGGCCGCGCGCGCCCCAGGAGCCCTGGCAGGGGCCAGGGACAGGTGACCTGGTCGAGGAGGCTGCCGGGGGCCGGCGCCGGGCCGGCCGGGGCCTGGGTGTCGAAGAGGGCCAGGGCCGCGGGGGTGGCGGCCAGTCCGGCGGCATGGCGGGCCAGATCCGGGGTGCAGATGGCCTTGAGGTGCGGGCCCAGGATGGCCTCCACCGCCAACTCCCAGCCGGGCGCGACCTGGAGTTCATCGAGCAGCCGGGGCGCCTGGGCCAGGCCCTGGGCGGCCAGCCAGGTGGTGGTGGCGCCATCGCCGTCGGCCAGCGCCGCCTCCTGGAGGGCGGCGAGGGAGGAGTGGCGGCCCCGGGCCGCCTGGAGCTGGGTGCGGGCCTGGTCCAGTTGGGCGGTCAGGTCGCGCCGGGCGGCCTCTTGGGCGCCCCAGGCGGTCGCCAGCCGGTCGCGGTCCCCGGCGCAGGTCGCCAGGGTGGCGTTCAGGTCGGCCTCGCGCCCTTCCAGGGCCGTGATCTGTTCTTCGAGTTCCGCGGTGGCGAGGCGGCCCAGTTCCTCGTCCAGGCGCGACAGCCGGGACTGATCCTGACCCAGGCGCTGTTCCAGATGATTGATGCGGGCCCGCTCCAACTGGGCCTGCTGGGCCGGGCCCGCCGCCGCGCGATTGAGGTCGTCCCACTGGGCATCCCAGGTCTTGAGGGCCGTCTCCGCCGCCTCGACGCCGGCCAGGGCGGCCTCGCGGTCGTCTTCCGCCGCCAGGAGGGCCGGCTCGTCCTGGGCCAGCCGTTGATCCAGCTCCGTCAGAGCCGCCAGGTCACGGTCCAGCAGGCGGGCGGCTGCGGCGCTGTCCCCGTCCAGGCGGGCCAGCTCGACTTCCTGGCGGCGGCGGTGCTCGCGGGCGAACTGAATGCCCTGCTCCAGCCGGGCGATCTCGGCGCCCACGGCATAGTACCGGCCCTGGACCTGATTGAAGTGGTCCGAGGCCTCGGCAAAAGCGGCGCGCTGGGCCTCGATATCCGCTTCCAGCTGGCGCTGGCGGGCCAGATCGGCCTCCAGGGCCAGCTCCTGCTGGCCCAGAATCTGGTCGCGCTGGCGCAAATCCTGGTCCAGGGCCCGCCAGCGCAGGGCCTTGAGCTCGGCGTCGAGCTGGCGCTCCTCCGCCTTGAGGCGCTGGTATTTCTCGGCGGTGGCGGCTTGCCGTTCCAGGTGCAGGAGTTGCTTGGCGACCTCCTCGCGCAGATCCGTGAGCCGGTCCAGGTTCTCGCGGGTGTTACGGATGCGGGTCTCGGTCTCGCGGCGGCGCTCCTTGTACTTGGAGATGCCGGCGGCCTCTTCCAGGAAGAGCCGCAGGTCCTCGGGACGCGCTTCGATGAGGCGCGAGATCATGCCTTGCTCGATGATGGCGTAACTGCGGGGGCCCAAACCGGTACCGAGGAAGAGATCCTGGATGTCCCGACGCCGGCAGCGGGCGCCGTTGAGGAAGTAGTTGGACTGGCCGTCGCGGCTGACCTGGCGCTTGACCGAGATCTGGGCGTACTGGGCGTATTCGCCCCCGGCACCGCCATCCGCGTTATCGAAGAGAAGCTCGATGGTGGCCTGGCCGACTGGCTGGCGGCTGGTGGAGCCGTTGAAGATGACGTCGGCCATGGACTCGCCGCGCAGCATCTTGGCGGAGCTTTCGCCCATGACCCAGCGCACGGCGTCGATGACGTTCGATTTGCCGCAGCCGTTCGGCCCCACGATCCCGGACAGGTTGCTCGGGAAGAGCACCGTGGTGGGGTCCACGAAGGATTTGAAACCGGCAAGTTTGATCTTCTCCAAACGCATCGGCGCAAGATACAGGACCCAGGGTGGCAGGGCAAAACCGCGCGACCGCGTACGGAATGGGTGGCAAAGTATTTCCCCAACCGATTGGCTGGCTTGGCGGGGGGATGGGTCTGCTAAAATGGCCCCTTGAGTTTCGCACCATCATGAGCCTGACATGCCGAGCGCCCCCAGCCGAGAACTGGAAACCTTCCCGAATCCCGCCCCGGAACGCGACTACACCATTCGCATCCGGGTGCCCGAGTTCACCTGCCTCTGCCCCAAGACGGGGCAGCCCGACTTTGCGGAACTGACCCTGGAATACGTCCCGGACCGCCTGTGCGTGGAACTGAAGTCCTTGAAGCTTTATGTCTGGTCCTACCGCGACCAGGGCGCCTTTCATGAGGCCGTCACCAATCTGATGCTTGCGGACCTGGTTGGGGCCACCCTCCCCCGTTTCATGCGCCTGACCGCCGAGTTCAACGTGCGGGGCGGGATTTTCACCACGGTGGTCGCCGAGCACCGGGCTCCGGACTGGAACCCGGCGGCTACTGTGCTCCTGCCCTGAGATTCCTGGCGGATGCTTAGCACCCCCAATAGCCGGGTCTTGGGCTTGGTTACCCGGTCTTTGTGGTCCCTCCGCGGCCGTCAAGGTAGCGGTTACCCTGTTACCCAGCGCCGTGAATTCCCAATCATGTCAACCCTTGCAACTCATCGCGCCAGACCCGGTTGCAGTTCATCGGTCCATGGGCGCCACGACAACTCATCGGATGGCGTGTGAATTGCGTATTTTTCCAAGTTCGCCCCAACCCCGGCGCTAGCCGGCGTCATGCCCGGCGAACTTCCATTTAATAAACCTGAATCCTAGACGGGAGATTTCCATGGGTAATGTGGACTTGAGTTATCTGGGCATCAACCCGGATGTGGTCTGCTTTCGTTGGCCAACCCCCAGGTTGGTCGAGGAGGCGGTGAAGAATCGCGAGGGGCACCTGCTCCACCACCTGGCCTTCGCGGTCAGGACCGGACATACCGGCCGCTCGCCCAAGGATCGTTTCATCGTGGACGACGCCACATCCCATAACAGCGTCTCGTGGAACAACATCAACCAGCCCATCAGCGAGGCGTCCTTTGATGGGGTTTTTGAGCGGGTGCGCCAGTACGTCCGCGCCTACAGCGTCTATGTGCAGGATGTTTACGCGGGCGCCGACGAGCGTTATCGCATACCGGTGCGCTTTATTGGTACCGCCGCCTGGCAGTCGCTGTTCGTGCGCAACATGTTCATCCTGCCTTCGGACGAGGAATTGACCCGGTTCGAGCCGGAATGGAACGTCATCGGGCTACCCAATCTGGGTCTGGACGAACCCACGGCCCAGGAGTTGGGCCTTAAGTCCAATGACTTCATTCTGATTAGTTTTGCGCGCAAGCTAATCCTGATAGGCGGCACGGGTTACGCCGGCGAGATCAAGAAATCCATTTTCACCGTCCTCAACTACCTGATGCCGGATCAGGGCGTCTTACCCATGCATGCCTCCGTCAACGTGGGGCAACAAGGGGCCGTCACGGTCTTTTTTGGGCTTTCAGGGACGGGGAAAACAACCGTCTCGATGGACCCGGAACGCCTCTTCTTGGGGGATGACGAGCACGGCTGGGGCGACGACGGGGTGCATAACTTCGAGGGGGGTTGCTATGCCAAAACCATTCGCCTTTCCGCACAGGATGAGCCGCTGATTTACGCGGCCACCGAGCGCCATGGCACGACGGTGGAAAACGTCGCCTGGGACCCTCTCACCCGGCACATTGACTACGACGATGGCGGCTACACGGAAAATGGCCGCGCCTCCTTTTCCCTGGAGGCCATTCCGAACGCCATCTTCTCCGGCAAGGCGGGACACCCGGATTGCATCATCTTCCTCACCGCCGATGCCTTTGGGGTGCTGCCGCCCGTGGCGCGGCTATCCCCCGAGCAGGCGGCCTTTCACTATAGCCTGGGCTACACCGCCAAGGTGGCGGGGACCGAACGGGGGGTCAAGGAGCCGGAACCGGTCTTCAGCGCCCTCTATGGCGAGCCCTTCTTCCCGCGACCCCATGCCACCTATATCAACCTCTTCATGGAGAAGTTACGCCAGCATCAGGTGCCCGTCTGGTTGGTGAACACGGGGTGGACCGGCGGCAAATACGGGGTCGGTAAGCGGATCGATATCCCGGTGACCCGAGCCATCATCCGGGCCATTCAGAATGGTGAGTTGAATCAGGCCGCCTTCAGGACAAACCCGGTCTTTGGCTTCGAGGTACCGACCACTTGCCCGGGCGTGCCCGCCACGATGCTGGATCCGGCCTCGACCTGGGAGGACCAGAGCGCCTTTGAACAGGATCAGCGAGCCCTGGCAAATTTCTTCATCGAACGCGCCGCCAAGCTCAGCCTCCCCAGCGAGGTCCTGGCGCAAATCCCGAAAGTCTAGGATGACACGCCGGAGGTGGCCTGCACGGCTCGCCTCCGGATGGCCCACAATTTCAGATGGTCTTGGTCTTAGGAGACCCCCGCCTCACTTCAGCCGGGAAAGATCCCGAACGGCCCCCTGAGCGGCGCTGGTGGTCATGGCGGCATAGGCTTGCAAGGCCTGAGAGACCTGACGCTGGCGCGAAACAGGATGCCAGGCCAAGGCCCCTTTGGCCTCCATCGCCTGGCGCCTTTGCGCCAGCTCCTCGTCCGAGACCCGCAGATCGATGCGTCGATTGGGAATATCGATGGCAATGAGGTCGCCCTCCGCCACCAGGCCAATGGTCCCACCCCCGGCGGCCTCCGGGGACACATGACCGATGGACAGGCCCGAGGTGCCACCGGAAAAGCGCCCATCCGTAATGAGGGCACAAGCCTTGCCAAGCCCCTTGGATTTGAGATAGCTGGTCGGATAGAGCATTTCCTGCATGCCGGGGCCACCCATGGGGCCTTCGTAGCGGATCAGAACCACATCACCCTCCCGGACCTGGTCGGCCAGAATGGCTTCGACCGCATCTTCCTGGCTTTCGAAGATGCGGGCTGGCCCGGTAAAGGTCAGGATTGAGGCATCCACGCCCGCCGTCTTGACGATACAGCCCTGCTCCGCGAGATTGCCAAACAGTACCGCCAGACCCCCGTCGAGGCTATAGGCATGCTCAAGATCGCGGATGCAACCCTGGGCGCGATCCAGATCCGGGCTCGGCCAGCGGGCCTTCTGGCTGAAGGCGACTTGAGTCGGGATCCCACCGGGCGCGGCCAGAAAGCGGGACCTCGCCTCCTCGCTCCCCGGGCCACCGATGTCCCAGCGGGCCAATGCCTCGCCGAGGCTTGTGGCATGAACGGTCGGCACTTCGCGATGGAGAAGCCCCGCTCGATCCATCTCCCCCAGTATGGCCATGATGCCCCCGGCACGATGGACATCTTCCACGTGGTACTTCGGGGTCGAGGGGGCGACCTTGCACAGGTTGGGAACCTGGCGACTGAGTCGGTCGATATCGCTCATGGTGAAATCCACCCCGGCTTCATGGGCGGCGGCCAGTAGATGCAACACGGTATTGGTGGAACCGCCCATGGCAATATCCAGGCTCATGGCATTCTCGAAGGCCTGGAAGTTAGCAATGGACCGGGGCAGAACGCTGGCATCATCCTGTTCGTACCAACGGCGGGCGAGGTCAACCACCAAGCGCCCCGCTTCGAGAAAGAGGGCCTCGCGATCGGCGTGCGTCGCCACCAGGGTCCCATTGCCGGGAAGGCTCAGCCCCAGAGCCTCTGTTAGACAATTCATCGAGTTGGCGGTAAACATGCCGGAGCAGGAGCCACAGGTGGGGCAGGCGGAACGCTCGTATTCCTGGACCTGGGCGTCGCTCTCACTCGGGTTGGCCGCCACCACCATGGCGTCCACCAGGTCGAGATGGATCTCGGTCCCCTGGCGGATGACCTTGCCCGCCTCCATGGGCCCGCCAGAAACGAAGACGACAGGAATGTTGAGGCGCATCGCGGCCATCAACATGCCGGGGGTGATCTTGTCGCAATTGGAGATGCAGACCAGGGCATCGGCGCAGTGGGCATTGACCATAAATTCCACTGAGTCAGCGATGAGGTCACGGGACGGTAGGGAATAGAGCATGCCGCCATGCCCCATCGCGATGCCATCATCGATGGCGATGGTATTGAACTCCTTCGCCACGCCACCTGCCCGCTCGATTTCACGGGCTACCAACTGCCCCATGTCCTTGAGATGGACATGCCCGGGGACGAATTGGGTGAAGGAATTGGCGACGGCAATGATAGGTTTTTGAAAGTCCGCATCGGTCATGCCCGTGGCGCGCCACAGGGCGCGAGCGCCAGCCATGTTACGACCTTCGGTTGTGGTGCGGGAGCGATAACGGGGCATGGTGGTCTCCGACAGGTAAGCGGGTGCCGTCAATTGGCTGGCCGATAAAGCCGAACCCAATGATGGCCGGTGAGATGAATTTTACCGGAAGCAGCGGGGCGAGGCTTTTTCCGTCATCCTTCGGGGGGTGAACTGAAGGTGGCGAAGCGAAATGGCACGGCCATAAGACCAAGATCCGTGGTGAGAAAGACCTTTGCTTCCCAATTCATGCGGTTGCGCACACAAGTGGGGAGGATCACCTGACCTTGCCAGTCGCCAGAAGCCTCCGCCTCGAGCTGGACCCGGTTATAGCCCATATTCATGTCCGTGCCCGCGAAATCAACCTCAACGGCACGGGCCCCAAGACCTTCGATACGAACGCTCAAGGCCAGGGGCTGGAGGAGAGGTAGCGAGCGCGGTTCGATCTCAAAACGGACTTTGCCGCCCTCCGGCAAGCTACCCGTGCAGGGACCCTGGCGAAGGTCACAACTAGTAACCAAGGGGGCGATGGCAACGACTTGTGGGAAAAGGATTGGCCAGACCCGGTAAAGAGAATAGCCAATCATACCGATGGCCAAGGCGCCTAAAGACAACCAAGCTAATTTCGTCTTCATAAAGATTCCACTCACCGCTCCCGCGCCGCGTGCTTAATGCCGGTGAGGTTCCCCGGCCTCGCCCGTGGTGCGCCCCCGGGCGCGCGGCTAACTCCCGGGCAAAGAAAAACCCCGTCTTTGGCTAAAGGCGGGGTTTTAGGAAAAGGTCCTGGCGGTGACCTACTTTCACATGGGGAGGCCCCACACTATCATCGGC
>JADZBU010000126.1 GCA_020851955.1 Chromatiaceae bacterium
GATGGCGGTTGCCGTCAAAGAAGACCGGCGCCTGCTCCAGCTTGCCCCGGCGCTCGATATAGACCTTGTTGGGGCCATTGACCAGGATGTCGGAGATGCTGGGGTCCCGCAGGAGGGCCTCTAGGGGGCCGAGCCCCAGGATCTCGTCCTGGATATCGTGGATGATGCGCTGGCGCGTCGCCTGGGGATGGGCGGAGATGGCCTGCGACATGAAGCGTTCGCAGGTCTCGTGGATCTGGCGGCGCGCCTCGTTGTCGTCCATCCGCTGCAGCAGGCTCAGGTCGAGGCCCTTGACCACCTGCTCGAAGATTTGCCGCTTCCAGTCCATCTCGGTCTGGGTCAGGCCGCCGGTGAGGCCTGCCCCGCCGCCCATGGTCCGGGCCCAGGTTTCCCCCACGGCCTTGGCGGGTTCGGCGGGGTTGCCGAGCTGCATGGGTTTGCGTATCAGTGCCATGGTGATCCGTGTGTGTTCTAGGTGGTCGGGGCCAGGTGATCAGGGTCGGGTGGCGGCGGTTGGGGGACGCCGTGAATGCGTCCCTGTAGGCTTGGCGACAGCATCCCTGCTGTCGACACCCCCAACCACCGCCACCCGACCCTAATCACTTAGCAAGAGCCACATAGGACTCACAGGGATCACCATGGCACTGATACGCAAACCCATGCAGCTCGGCAACCCCGCCGAACCCGCCAAGGCCGTTGGGGAAACCTGGGCCCGGACCATGGGCGGTGGGGCGGGTCTCACCGGCGGCCTGACCCAGACCGAGATGGACTGGAAGCGGCAAATCTTCGAGCAGGTGGTCAAGGGCCTGGACCTGAGCCTGCTGCAACGGATGGACGACAACGAGGCGCGCCGCCAGATCCACGAGACCTGCGAACGCTTCATGTCCCAGGCCATCTCCGCCCATCCCCAGGCGACGCGCCAGCGCATCATCCACGATATCCAGGACGAGATCCTGGGGCTGGGGCCCCTCGAGGCCCTCCTGCGGGACCCCAGCATCTCCGACATCCTGGTCAATGGCCCCAACAAGGTCTATATCGAGCGCCGGGGCAAGCTGGAGCAGGCGCCGGTCTTCTTTGACGGCAACCGCCATCTCATGACCATCATCGAACGCATCGTCTCCCGGGTGGGGCGCCGCATCGACGAGGCCTCGCCCATGGTGGACGCCCGCCTGCCGGATGGTTCCCGCGTCAATGCCATCATCCCGCCCCTGGCCATCGACGGCGCCAGCCTCTCCATCCGCCGCTTCCCCGCCGACCGGCTGAATATGCAGCGGCTCATCGAGGTCAACGCCCTGACCCGGCCCATGAGCCAGATGCTGGCCGCGGCGGTGCGTATCCGCCTCAATATCCTCATCGCCGGCGGCACCGGCTCGGGCAAGACCACCATGCTCAACGTCCTGTCCGGCGAGATCCCGCCGGACGAGCGCATCGTCACCATCGAGGACTCGGCGGAACTCCAGTTGCAGCAGCCCCACGTGGTGCGGCTGGAGACCCGGCCGCCCAACGTCGAGGGCAAGGGCGAGGTCAACCAGCGTGACCTGATGCGCAACTGCCTGCGCATGCGCCCGGATCGCATCGTCCTCGGCGAGATCCGCGGCAGCGAGGCCATGGACATGCTCCAGGCCATGAACACGGGCCACGACGGCTCCCTGGCCACCATCCACGCCAACTCCCCCCGGGATACCCTGATGCGGCTGGAGAGCATGGTGGCCATGGCCGGCCTCAATCTGCCCATCTCCGCGGTGCGCCATCAGATCGCCTCGGCCCTGGATCTGCTGCTGCAACTGGAGCGTCAGGAAGACGGCCGGCGGCGGGTGGTGAGCATCGACGAGGTGCAGGGCATGGAGGGGGATGTCATCACCACCGCCCAGATCTTCCGCTTCGAGCGGCGCGGCATCGACACCGAAGGCAACGTCGTCGGCTTTTATACCCCGACCGGCCTGGTGCCCAAGTTCCACGAGCGGTTGCGGCGCCGGGGCATCGATCTGGACGTGGAGATCTTCCGCCCGACCCAGGAACTGCTGCGCTAGGCCCGTCCCATGACCGATAAGACGCTGATCGTCATCGCCATCTTTGTCACCGTCGCCATTCTGGTGCTGGCCTTTGCCTCGCCCATGGTCGGCAATGACCGCCGCAGCCGGCGCCTGTTGCGGGCCCGCATCGATGCCCTGACCAAAACGGCCCAGGCGGGCGACCAGATTACCCTGGCCCGCTACAGCTACCTCGATCGCCTGTCGCGGCGGGAGCGCTGGCTGGAATCCCAGCCGGCCCTCAAGCCCCTCATCCGCCTGCTGCAACAGGCGGGGGTGGCGATGCCCGCCTATCGCCTCCTGTTGGGCAGCCTGGGCGCGGCCCTGGCCGTCCTCATCCTGGGGCCCTTCTTCATCGCCTCCGCCGGGGTCGTGGTGGCCGCCGCCCTGGGCGTCGGGGTCCTTCCCTTCGCCTGGCTGGGGCGCCGCAAACGCCAGCACCTGGCCAAGTTCGAGGAGCAACTGCCCGATGGCCTGGCCATGCTGGCCCGCACCCTGCGGGCCGGTTTGCCCTTCAGTCAGGCCCTGCAGATCGTCTCCCAGGAACTGGAAGGGCCCGTGGGCAAGGAGCTGGGTACCGTCTTCACCGAGATCAACTATGGGGGCGACCTGCGGGCGGCGCTCATGTCCATGCAGGATCGGGTGCCCAGTGTCTCGGTCATGGCCCTGTCCACCTCGATCCTGATTCAGCGCGAGACGGGAGGCAATCTGGCGGAATCCGTGGACCGGCTGGAACGCCTCATCCGCCAACGCTTCCGCTTCGAACGGGAGATGAAGACCCTGACGGCCTCGAATCGCGCCTCCGCCAAGATCGTGGGCCTCCTGCCCCTGCTGATGGCGGCGGGCATGGAGGGCATGTCGCCGGGCTTTCTCAGCCCCCTGACGGATACCGAGACGGGGCGGACCCTGCTCTACTGGACCATTGGCCTGCTGATTGTCGGCGTCCTCTGGATTCAGCGCATGACCCGGCTCTCGGTCTAGGCGGGGCCTGGTGATGGCATGGCTCGCGGAGTGGCACGCCTGGCTGAACGACCTCCTGGCCGATCCCGCCGCCGTGGCCTGGCTGTTTGTCGGCGGCCTGGGGCTGCTGACCTTCATCGTCTCCTTTCTGCTCCTCAGCATCTTTCCGACCCTGTCGAATCCCCTCAAGGGACGCATCCGGACCCTGGTCAAGAATGATGGCCCTAGCGAGCCGAAAGCGGATCAGCTCGACCGGGCACAACGGCTGGTGGAACGGCTGGGGCGGGGGCTGACGCCCAAGGATGCCACCAAGCGCGAACGCATGGCCGCCAAACTCATCCAGGCGGGGTATCGTTCGCCGCACGCCCTGCGGCTCTTTCTGGGTTCCAAGATCGCGGGCATGGGGGTGCTGCTGGTGCTGGCGGCGCTGGTCATCCTGATCACGAGCCCCCTGCCCCCGAATATCGCCATGATCTACATCTCCCTGGCCCTGGTCGTGGGGCTCATGGGTCCCGAGATGTGGGTCAACCAGCAATTGAAGCGCCGGCAGGGCGCGATCCGCCAGGCCCTGCCGGATGCCCTGGACCTGCTCGTGGTCTGCTCCGAGGCCGGTCTGGGCCTCAATGCCGCCATCCAGCGCGTCGCCCTGGAGATCGAGGTGCAGCATGTCGACCTGGCCCAGGAGTTCAAACTGGCCATGCTGCAGATGAGCGTGGGCATGGATACGGGTTATGCCCTGAGGCAGATGGTCGATCGCACCGGCCTGCCGGAGATGCGCTCCCTGGTCAGCACCCTCGACCAGGCCATCCGTTTTGGCACCAGCATCACCTCGACCCTGCGTTCCTACTCCGACGAGATGCGGGAGACGCGGCTGCAACGGGCCCAGGAGGAGGCCGCCAAGGTCGGGGTCAAGATGCTGATCCCCATCGCAGTCTGCATGCTGCCGGCTATCCTGGTGATCACCATCGCCCCCATCGTGCTGAAACTCATGGGCAATTTTTAGAGGTGACCGCTTGAGCGCCGCGCCCCTGCTCCGCCCCTCACGCCGCCGCCAACCGGCCGGTCGCGGGGCGCTGGCCCTCCTGATGCTCGTCCTTCTGGGCGGTTGCGCCCAGCAGCCGACCAAGACGACCAGCGGCGGGGACTACGCCGCCCTCCTCGGCGCCCAGTCGGATGTCGCTTACGCCACCGAGTTCCCGGTCGGCTCCGCCACCGAGGCCCTGGCCAAGGGCGACGCGGCCCTGGCGGGCGGAGACAGCGACCGCGCCCTCTTCGAATACATTCGCGCCCTGCGCAAGGAGGGCGACAACGCCGAGGCCTTCTACAAGATTGGCGCCATCCATGCCGCCCGCGGCAAGGATGACCTGGCCGAGATGGCCTACCGCCAGGCTCTGGCCACCGACCCCCGCCACGCCACCGCCAAGACCGGACTCGGCATCCTGCTGACCCGCCAGCGCCACTACGCCGAGGCCGAGACCCAGTTGCGCGGCGCCCTGCGTCTGGACCCCAAGCTGGCCGGCGCCCATAACGCCCTGGGCGTCCTCGCCGATATCGATCGTGACCATGCCCGCGCCCAGGGCCACTATCTGGATGGCCTGGCCCTGGCCCCGCGCTCGCCGACCCTGCGCAACAATCTGGGCTATTCCCACTATCTGGCCGGCAACAACGCGGCGGCCATCCGCGAATTCCGCGCCGCCCTGGACAGCAACCCCAAGTACGCCCTGGCCTGGCGCAATCTGGGCCTGGTTTACAGCCGCCAGGGCAAATACGAAGAGGCCCTCGCCGCCTTCGGCAAGGTCCAGGACGTGCCCAAGGCCTACAACGACGTGGGCTACATCGCCATGGTCGCCGGCCGCCTGGCCGATGCCCAATCCTTCTTCGACGAGGCCCAGCGCCTGTCCCCCGAGTACTATCCCACCGCCAGCGAGAACGCCGAGCGGGTGCGCAGGCTCAAGGGCAAGTAGGACCCCTCACCCACCCCGACCCGAATCCGGTGCTGGCCCCCGCGCGCGCAGGCTCTGGACATGCCACCCCAAGATCGCCAGGAGCAAGGGGCTGAACAGCGGAAAGGTGACCAGATCGCGCAGCATCAAGGCCAGGAGGCCGTACAGCCAGATGGCCGCCAGCAGCAGGAAGTCCCGGGGATGACCCGGGCGCAGGTCCTGGAGCAGGAAAAAGAGGGCGATGGCGACATCATAAAAGAGCGTCTGCGGGGAAAGCAGCAGCACTAGGGCGGGGACGAGCGCCCAGCGCCGCTCGTCCCGGCGCACATAGGCCACCCCGAGGAGCAGCAGGCCGGCGGACAGCAGGTAGGCCCAGGGCAGCACCCGAGCGCCGGACCCCAGCACGACCTCGCCGCCCCAATGGAGCAACCCCGCCAGGGAGATCATGTTGTGGCCATTGCTGGTGAAGTTGAGATCCCCGAAGTGGGTCGCCGCCTGGAGCCAGGGGAGCGGCCAGGCCGGACCCAGCACCAGGATGCCGAGCAGGTAGAGCAGCAGGGCGCCCAGCCCCCAGCCAAGCAGCTCGTCCCGCCGACCCCGCCCGAGCAGAAAGCAGCCGATCAGCACCCCGAATTGCGGCTTATAGAGCAAGAGGGCGGCGGCCAGCCCCATGAGCAGGGGCCGCCCGGCGTCCCGGGCCTTAAAGACCAGGGCCAGGCACAACAGGGATAGGGCCGTGTTCTGGAC
>JADZBU010000127.1 GCA_020851955.1 Chromatiaceae bacterium
CCGTGGCGCGGATGACATTTTTGAGCGTACGCTGCCTGATCATCGCCCCTCTCCTCTTGGTGCCCGTTGCTGAACCGGATACGGCCCGGGTCGATCCCCGTTTGGCCTAATTTATTGGGATGGCGCCCTTTTTCCGCTCACAGCGAAAAACCGCGCTCCAACCCCTAAGGGTTTTCCCGCATTATTATCCCGAGCCGGGTTTTGTTGCAAGAAAATCGTATTGATTTTCCTGTCGAAGGGCAGCGCCGACGAAGACGCCAAGGGGGGGAGAGAAGCCAAAACAGGAACCGCCGGTGGCCCCTGGACCACCGGCGGCGGGTCGCTTGCGCTCCACCAGGTTGGACCTGCCCGACCCAGGCAGACCCATCCCGGCGGAAGGGTCTCAGTCCGCCTGGCGACGCAGGAAGGCGGGGATGTCCAGATAATCCAGGTCGGGCTGCGTATCGGCGGCGGTGGACTTGGATTTACGGCCGAAGGGGTCCGCGTAGCTGGAGGCCTTGGGCGCGGTGCGATCGTTGGCCACCACGTGCAGCCCGGGTCTTTCGGCGCGCGCCGGGGAACTCCCGCGGCCCCGATTGCCCCCCAGGCCGGTGGCGACCACGGTGACCCTCATCTCGTCGTCCAGGTCGGGGTCGATGACGGTGCCCACCACCACGGTGGCATCCTCGTCGGCAAAGTCACGGACCGTGTTACCCACCTCGTCGAACTCACCGATGGTGAGATCCATGCCGGCGGTGATGTTGACCAGGATACCCTTGGCGCCCGAGAGATCGATATCGCCCAGGAGGGGGCTGTTGATGGCCGCCTCCGCCGCCTCGCGGGCCCGGTTCACCCCCGTCGCCGCGCCCATGCCCATCATCGCTTCGCCCATCTCGGACATGACGGTCTTGACGTCGGCAAAGTCCACGTTGATGAGGCCGTGACGGGTGATGAGCTCGGCCACGCCCCGGGTCGCATTGAGCAGAACGTCGTTGGCGGCCTTGAAGGCATTGAGCAGGCTCATTTCCTTGCCCAGCACCGCCAGCAGTTTCTCGTTGGGGATGGTGATGAGGGAATCGACCCGGCTCGCGAGGGCCTCGATACCCTCCTCGGCGATCTTCATGCGCTTGCCGCCCTCGAAGGGGAAGGGCTTGGTCACTACTGCCACCGTCAGGATGCCCAGCTCCTTGGCCACCTCGGCAACCACGGGCGTGGCCCCCGTGCCGGTGCCACCGCCCATGCCGGCGGTGATGAAGACCATGTCGGCACCTTCCAGGGCATCGCGAATCCGGTCGCGATCCTCCTCGGCCGCCTGGCGGCCCACGATGGGACTGGCGCCGGCGCCCAGTCCCTTGGTAATGGCGGCGCCCAATTGCAGGATGGTCTTGACACTGGAATGCTTCAGCGCCTGGGCATCCGTGTTGGCGCAGATAAATTCCACGCCTTCAATGGAGGACTCCATCATGTGGTTGACGGCATTGCCGCCACCGCCGCCAACGCCGATGACCTTGATGACGGCGTTCTGGGTATGGGTATCCATCAGCTCGAACATTCATTGACTCCTATTGCAATTATTTGATATCTAAACATTTAGCCCTCGAACCATCCAGGACTTGCAACCGGATGGCCGCGATCCGCATCTTGGCGTCCCCGACCAGGGCGACGCCGGCCACGACCCCGGAAGGCCGTGAAAAAACTCAGAAATTCCCCTGGAACCAATTCCTCATCCGCGCCAGTACCCCTTTGAGCCCCTGACTCTCTTTCGGCAGGGAACGGAAGGCGAAGCGGTTTTGCCGGGCATAGAGGAGCAGGCCGACCCCCGTGGCGTGGATGGGATTATTCATCACCTCCTCCAAGCCCACGGCGTTCTGGGGATGACCCAGGCGGACGGGCATATGGAAGACCTCCTCCGCCAGGTCCATGAGCCCCGCCATCTTGGAACTGCCACCGGTCATGACGACCCCGCTGGCGACCTTGGCCTCCAGGCCGGTGCGGCGCAACTCCGCCAGCGCCAGATTGAGCAACTCCTCGTACCGCGGCTCCACCACCTCCGCCAGGGTCTGACGCGACAGACGGCGCGGGGGGCGCTCGCCGATACTGGGCACCTCGATCATTTCGCCCCCTCCCGCGAGATGCGCCAGGGCGCAGGCATGGCGAACCTTGATACGCTCCGCATACTGGGTCGGGGTGCGCAGGGCCACGGCAATGTCATTGGTCACCTGATCCCCGGCGATGGGAATGACCGCCGTGTGCTGAATGGCACCCTCGGTGAAAATCGCCAGGTCCGTGGTCCCCCCGCCGATATCGATGAGGCAGACGCCCAACTCCTTCTCGTCTTCCCCCAGCACCGCATAGCTGGAACCGAGCTGCTCCAGCACCAGATCATCCACCTCCAGGCCGCAGCGGCGGATGCACTTGACGATGTTCTGCGCGGCGCTGACGGCACCCGTGACCAGATGCACCCGCGCCTCCAGGCGGACACCGCACATGCCGATGGGCTCGCGGATGCCCTCCTGGCCGTCGATGATGAATTCCTGGGGCAGGACATGGAGAATCCGCTGGTCCGCCGGAATCGCGACCGCCCGGGCGGCGTCGATGACCCGATCCATGTCGGCCTGGCTCACCTCCCGGTCCTTGATGGCCGTGATGCCATGGGAGCTCAGGCTGCGGATATGACTGCCGGCGATACCCGCGTGGACCGAGTGGATCTCGCAGCCGGCCATCAGCTCCGCCTCCTCCACGGCCCGCTGGATGGACTGCACCGTGGATTCGATATCCACCACCACGCCACGCTTGAGGCCCCGCGAGGGGTGGGTACCTACCCCCACGATCTCGATCAGGCCATCCTCCCGCTCCTCGCCCACGAGGCAGGCGATCTTGGAGGTGCCAATATCAAGCCCCACTAGTAAATTTTTATCGCCGCGTCGCGCCATCTGGGCTAACTCCGGGACGACCGTCGGATCTCGACCGGCGGTCCAAGGGGGGGAAAGGGGGTGTGACCGGGGGCGGGACCCGCGGGCTTGCCAGGGGGGCCCGTCTGGACGAACCAGCCGGCGCCCGCATCAGGCTCTTGGGCAATCCTGGCGCCGGACCAGCTTACGGCGAGACCATTACTATATCGCATATCCACGCGCGCCGGCCGCCCCGCCGCCAGGATGTGGGGATAGGCGCGCAGGAAGCGCTCCAGGCGTGCATCGACCTCCGTCTTGCCCAGCAAGAGGTTGAAACCGGCATCCGTGGTCAGGGTCCAGGCCCCCCGGGGATCATCCTCGAGGGCCAGGATGGCCAGACCCTGGGCCTTGAGCAAGGGCTGCCAGGCCTGGAAACGCGCGACCACCTGCGACCCCTGATCATCGGGACCCGACAAACGCGGCAGACCATGGGGTATTTCATGTCGGTCTGGCCGGAAAACGCGGCCCTCGGCGGTCACCAGGCCATCATCGCCCCACCGGGCCAGGGGCTTATGCTCCCGGACCGAGATCACCAGCCGGTCCGGCCAGGCGCGGCGCACCCCAGCGCTGCTCACCCAGGGCAGTTCCTTGATCGCTGCCTGAATGGCGGCCAGGTCCTGGGTGAGAATACCCGCATCCAGCGTCTGGCCGACCCGATCCTGGATCTGCTGCAAGGTCATTTGCCGCACCTCGCCCTCGATACTGACTACCCGCACCGGCAGATAGTCGGACTCCAGGCGCAGCAGCCACTGGGCGCCGCCCACCAGGATGGCGATCAACATCAGGCCAGAGAAGCCCTTGAACAGCCGCCAGGCCACCTTGGGATCCTGCCTGGGTACCGGTGGAGGAGGAGACAGAGGCTGAACCATGAGGGGGACCGGCCTATTCAAGGCTCGTCTCCAGGATGCGCCAGACCAGTTCATCAAAGTCGATCCCTCGGGCCTTGGCCGCCATGGGCACCAGGCTATGATCGGTCATGCCCGGCACGGTGTTGATCTCCAACAGCTTGGGCGCCCCCTCCCCATCCAGCATCAGGTCCACTCGGCCCCAGCCCCGGGCGCCGACGGTCTCGAAGGCCGAACGGGCCAAGGCTTGCAGACGCCCCTCCTCCTCCGGGGGCAGCCCGCAGGGACAGAGGTAGCGGGTGTCATCGGCGAAATATTTGGCCTCATAGTCGTAAAAGGCCCGGGGCGTCTCCAGCCGGATCATGGGCAGGGCCTCGTCGCCGAGGATGGCGCAGGTAAATTCGGGCCCGGAGAGCCAACGCTCGGCGATCACCAGACGGTCGTAACGCGCCGCCTCGCCCCAAGCCGCGGCCAGTTGTCCCTCATCCTCCACCCGCGCCATGCCAATACTGGAGCCCTCGTGGGCCGGTTTGATCATGAGGGGAAAGCCCAGGGCCGCCGCGCGCGGCAGGTCACCAGCCTCCCGGAGCGGTACGAAGTCCGCCGTCGGCAGGCCCGCGCCCTGCCAGGCCAGCTTGCAGCGATATTTGTCCATGCCCAGGGCCGAGCCCAGAACGCCCGAACCCGTGTAAGACAGGCCCAGGGTCTCCAGGGCACCCTGAATTTGACCATCCTCGCCACCCCGGCCATGCAGCATGATGAAGGCGCGGTCGTAACCCCCCAGCCGCAGCCGCTCCAGAACGCTGGCATCCGGGTCCAGGGGCTCTACATCCACCCCCCGGCGCCGCAGGGCGGCGAGTACGGCCTGACCGCTCCTGAGCGAGATCTCGCGCTCCGCCGAGGTGCCCCCCAGAAGCAGGGCCACCTTGCCGAAATGGGCCACGTCCGGATTCATGCCGTCTCTCCTCCAATGAAGTGGACCTCGGTCCGCAGCGTCACGCCGCTGTGGCTGACCACCCGCGCCCGCACCCGCTCGATCAGCCGCAGGATGTCACGGGCACTGGCGCCGCCGGTGTTGATGATGAAATTCGCGTGCCGGGTCGATACCTGGGCACCGCCCTCGCACTCACCCTTCAGACCCGCGGCCTCGATCAGACGCGCGGCGTAATCCCCGGGAGGATTGCGAAAGACGGACCCGCAACTCGGCTGGCCGATGGGCTGGGACTGGTTGCGTCGCTCCAGGAGGTCGCGAATGCGGGCCTGACAGGCCGCGGGCTCGCCGGCCTCCAGGTCAAATTCAACCGCGATAAACCACTCCTCCGCCGGCCCCTCGACCTGGCGATAGTCAATCCGGAAGTCCGCCGGGAGCCGCTCCCGGACCCGACCGGTGCGGTCCACCGTCAGGACCTTGCGCACCCGTTCCCAGGTCTCGCCGCCGTGGGCCCCGGCATTCATGGCCAGGGCCCCGCCCAGGGTGCCCGGGATGCCGGCCAGGAACTCGATCCCGGCCAGGCCGGCGCGGGCGGCGAAGCGCGCGGCGCTGGCACAGGAGACACCGCATTCCGCCCTCAGCCCCAGGTCGCCCAGCCGCTCCAGGGTGCTCAGGCGGCCCTGCGTCTGGATGACGGTGCCGGCAAAGCCCGCGTCACTGACCAGGAGGTTGCTCCCCAAACCCAGCCAGAGGAGCGGCTCCTCGGGGCCCAGGGCAGCCAAAAAAGCGACCAGATCCGCCGCGTCCGCCGGGCGATAGAAGCGCTTGGCCGGTCCGCCCACCCGCCAACTGGTATGGCGCGCCAGGGGCTCGTCCAGGCGGAGCTCGCCGCGGGGGAGGCAAGCGGCGCCACTCATCGGTCGCCTCCCCCGGCAAGCGCGCGGTCCCGCGCCCTAATTCCGGCCATCGTCCCCAGTTCCCTGCCGCAGCATGCCGGGCAGGCGCGCCGCCAGCCCGCCAATGTCGCCCGCCCCGGAGAGCAGCACCAGATCGCCGTCCTCCAGGAGATGGCCCAGGACCCCGGGTACCTCGTCAAGCTGCCGGCAGAAGACGGGATCGACCTGGGCACGGGCGCGGATCGCGCGACTGAGGGCACGGCCATCGGCCCCCGGGATAGGAGCCTCGCCGGCGGGATAGACCTCGCAGAGCACCAGGCGGTCCACGCCGGACAGGACCTGCACGAAGTCATCGAACTGCTCCTGGGTGCGGCTGTAACGGTGGGGCTGGAAGACCAATACCAGCCGCCGGCCGGGCCAGCCCTGCCGCGCCGCCTCCAGGGTCGCCGCCACCTCGCGGGGGTGATGGCCATAGTCGTCGATGAGGATCAAGCCACGACCGGCGGCATCCTGGACCTGGCTCACCACGAAGCGCCGGCCGATGCCCTGGAAACCCGCCAGGGCGCGGCGGATGGCCGCCACCGGCACCCCCAGTTCCAGACCCACGGCGATCGCCGCCAGGGCATTGAGGACATTGTGGCGGCCCGGGAGGTTGAGCTCCACCGGGAAACCGCCGCCCGCATGCTGGACCTCGAAAAACATCCGCAGCCCTTCCTGCCGGATCTGATCGGCCCGCACGTCCGCCTCCGGCCGGGTGCCATAGGTCCGGACGGGGCGCGGGACCTCGGGTACCAGGTCGCGCACCTCCTTGTCGTCGATACAGAGCACCGCCAGCCCGTAGAAGGGCAGATGGTGCAGAAACTCCATGAAGGTATTGCGCAGCCGGCCAAAGTCGTTGCCATAGGTCACCATGTGGTCGGCGTCGATGTTGGTGATGACTGACAGCATGGGCTGCAGATAAAGGAAGGAGGCGTCGCTCTCGTCGGCCTCCGCCACCAGGTAGTGATGGCGACCCAGCCGGGCGTTGGCGCCGGCGCTGTTCAGGAGGCCGCCGATGATAAAGGTGGGGTCCAGGCCGCCCTCCGCCAGGACGCTCGCCACCAGGCTGGTGGTGGTGGTCTTGCCGTGGGTCCCGGCGACCGCCACGCCATGGTAGAAGCGCATGAGTTCCGCCAGCATCTCGGCGCGCCGCACCAGGGGGGCGCGGGCCGCGCGGGCGGCGATGATCTCGGGATTGGCCTCGTCGATGGCGCTGGAGACGACGACGGCATCCACCCCCTGGACCCGGTCCGCCGCGTGGCCGATGAAGACCCGGGCGCCCAGCTTCTCCAGCCGTTGGGTGGCCGCGTTGGCCCGCTTGTCGGACCCGGATACCTCGTAGCCCAAGTCCAGCATGATCTCGGCGATACCGCTCATGCCCGCGCCGCCGATACCAATGAAGTGGAGGCGACGGATACGGCCCATGCGGCCGGCATGATGCCCGGGCAAGGGAAGAGGGGGGTTATTCATGAGGCAATCTCGGCGAGGCAGGCCGCGGCGATCCGTCTGGCGGCATCCGGCATGGCCTGGGCGCGGGCCGCCTCCGCCATGGCCAGGAGACGGGCGCGATCACCGAGGAGCCGG
This sequence comes from Chromatiaceae bacterium, assembly GCA_020851955.1. Classification (GTDB taxonomy): domain Bacteria; phylum Pseudomonadota; class Gammaproteobacteria; order Chromatiales; family Chromatiaceae; genus M0108. The sequence continues at coordinate 7,226 of JADZBU010000127.1, forward strand.
GTCAGGATGGCGCCGAGTCTTGCGGCGTTTAATTGGGATTGGGGCAGAATCTCGGCCCCGCCAGGACCCGCCAGGTAGGCGGCGTTAGCGGTCTGATGATCGTCCACCGCCGAGGGGTAGGGCACCAGAATCGCGCCCAGCCCCGCAGCGGCCAGTTCCGACACCGTGAGGGCGCCGGCGCGACATATTACCAGATCCGCCCAGCCATAGGCCTCCGCCATGTCGCGGATGAAGGGCGTCACCTCGGCCGCGACCCCGGCGCTGGCGTAGGCCTGACGAGCGACCGCCAGGGTCCGTTCCCCGGCCTGGTGGCGGATCAGGGGGCGGGCCTCCGGCGGCATGAGTGCCACGGCGGCGGCGACCTGCTCGTTCAGGGCCTGGGCACCCAGGGAACCCCCGACCACCAGCAGCCGGGTCCTGCCCTGGCGCGGTCCCAGGCGCTCTCCCGGGGTCGCCAGGGCGCTGATCTCGGGACGCACCGGATTGCCGCAGGTCTCGGCGCCACGGCTCGCGGGAAAGCTGTCGGGAAAGGCTTGGAAGACGCGCCGGGCAATCCGGGACAGCCACTGGTTAGTTAATCCCGGGATCTGATTTTGTTCATGAATGACAAGGGGAATACCCAAAATGCGGGCCACGAGGCCGCCGGGTCCCGAGGCGAAGCCCCCCATGCCCAGTACCAGGTCCGGACGCCGGCGGCGCAGGATGCTGGCCGCCTGGGCCATGGCCACCGTCAACTTCCAAGGGGCGGTCACCAGGGCGAGCCCGCCCTTGCCCCGCAGGCCCTCGATGCCGATCCACTCGATCTCAAAGCCATGCTCGGGCACCAGCCGCGCCTCCATCTTCTGGCGGGTCCCGATCCAGAAGACCTCCTGGCCCTGGTCCCGCAACAGCTCGGCAACCGCCAGGGCCGGGAAGACATGGCCGCCGGTCCCGCCGGCCATGACGGCTAGGCGCGCACCCATGACACCCTTCCCGCCCGGGTTTCGACACCCGGATCCTGCCTCCCCTCCAGGTCGATGCGCAGCAGGACGGCGATGATCATGCTGGCGACGATGAGGCTGTTGCTGCCATAGCTCATGAAGGGCAGGGTCAAGCCTTTGGTCGGCAGCAGGCCGACGTTGACCCCGATATTGATGAGGCCCTGGAGACCCAGGCCCAACCCAAAACCCTGGGCCAGATAGGCCTCGAAATGCCGTCCCGCGCGCCGGGCGCGAAAGCCGATGCGAAAGGCGCGCCAGACGATAAAGCCAAAGGCGACCAGGACCAGCAGCACCCCCGCCAGCCCCAACTCCTCGCCGACGACGGCGATAATGAAGTCGGTGTGCGCCTCGGGGAGATAAAACTGTTTTTGGATGCCGTTGCCCAGCCCAACCCCGGCCCATTCCCCCCGCCCGAAGGCGATCAGGGCCTGGCTCAACTGGAAGCCGGTATCGAAGGGGTCCGCCCAGGGATCCCGATAAGAGATGACCCGCTGCATCCGGTAGGGCGAGGTGATCACCAGGGCCACCCCCGCCAGGACCACGAGGCCGACCAGGGCGCCAAAGTAGGCGATATTGACCCCCCCCAGAAAGAGCATGGCCATGACGGTGGCCATCAGCACCACCGTGGTGCCAAAGTCCGGCTCCGCCATGATGAGAGTGGCGGCGATGGCGATCAGCACCATGGGTTTGACAAAGCCCATGAAGCGGGTCTCGACCTCCTCGCGCCGTCGCACCAGGTAGCCGGCGATGAAGATGACGGCGAAGAACTTCATGAACTCGGAGCTCTGGAGATTGAAAGGCCCCAGGGGTATCCAACGGGTAGCGCCATTGACGTTGCGTCCCAGGCCCGGGATGAGCACCATCACCAGCAGGAGGATGCCCAGGAAAAACAGCAGGGTGCCGTGTCGCTCCCAAAAGCGGATGGGCACCGCCAGGACCCCTAGGGCGGCTGCCAGGGCCAGTGCCAGGGCCGCCGCGTGACGCCAGATGAAGTGGAAGGGGTCATGGAACTGGCGGTCGGCGATGGGCATGGAGGCCGAGGCCACCATGACGAACCCCAACCCGATCAGGGCCGCCGCGGCGATCAGCAGGGTCCAATCCATCTCGGGCAGGCGTGGCGCCGGTTGCCGGCGGGACAGGGGCTTGCCGTTTTCCAAGGCCTCGCTCATACCCCGAGCCCCTTCACCGCCGCCACGAAGACGCGGCCGCGATGTTCGTAATTGTCGAACATGTCGAAACTGGCGCAGGCCGGTGACAGCAACACCGCGTCGCCGGGCAGGGCGACCAATGCCGCCAGCCGCACCGCCTCATCCATATCCCGGGCCAGTTGGGTGGGGACCCGGCCCGCGATGGCGCCGTCGATCCGGGGACCATCGCGGCCGATCAGGATGACGGCCCGGGCGGTGTGCCCGATCGTCTCCGCCAGTTCGCCAAAGTCGGCCCCCTTGCCGTCGCCACCGGCGATGAGCACGGCCCGGCCTGGCCCGGCCGGGTCGATCAGGCCCCGCAGGGCCGCCACCGTGGCCCCCGGATTGGTGCCCTTGGAATCGTCGAACCAGCGCACGCCCCGCCACTCCGCCACCAGGACGGTCCGATGGGCCAGGCCCCGGAAGGCGCGCAGCGCCCCCAGGCAGGGCGCCAGGGGCAGGCCGGCCACCTCGGCGAGGGCCAGGGCCGCCAGGGCATTGGCCAGATTGTGGCCGCCAGCCAGGGGCAGGTCATCCGTCCGCATCAGGGGCTCATCACCCCGCGCGAGCCAGGTCGCGCCTTCGCGCTCCAGCAGCCCATAATCCGCCGCCGACCGGGGTACACCCAGGCTAAAGCCGATATCCCGCCCCCCCAAGCCCGCCATGGCCGCGACCCGAGGGTCATCGCGATTGAGCAGGGCCACTTCGGCGCCGCGCAGAAGGCTGGCCTTGGTGGCCGCATAGGCCTCCAGGCTCGGATAGCGATCCATATGATCGGCGGAGATGTTCAGGACCGTGGCCACCCGCGGGCGCAGGGACCAGGTCGTCTCCAACTGGAAGCTGGAGACTTCCAGGACATAAAGCTCGACCCGGGGATCCAGCAGATCCAGGGCGGGCTCCCCCAGGTTGCCACCCACCGCCGTCCTCAGCCCACTCGCCCGCGCCATCTCGCCGACCAGGGTCGTGACCGTGCTCTTGCCGTTGGAGCCGGTGATGGCGACGATGGGGGCCTTGGCGGCGCGGGCAAAGAGCTCGATGTCGCCCACCACCTCCAAACCACGCCCCAGGGCGACCGCCAGGCGTTGGTCGCTCACGGGAATGCCCGGACTGATGACCAGGCGTTCGGCCGCCGCCAGGGCCGCCGCGTCGAAGTCCCCCAGGAAGAGGGGCAGGTCCGGCATCTCTTCTCGCGCCGCCTCCAGCCCTGGGGGCTTGGACCGGGTGTCGGTCACCGCCACGGGTACGCCCTGGGCACGGAGATAGCGGGCGCAGGACAGGCCTGTCTTGCCGAGACCCAGGACCAGGGTCTTGGGGTGGGTCGGGTGTGCCGGGGAGTCGCCTTGGGGGTGGAGGAAGCTTTTCATCAGCGGATCTTGAGGCTTGCGAGCCCCACCAGGACCAGGATGACGCTCAGGATCCAGAAGCGCACGATGACCCGTGGCTCTGGCCAACCCTTGAGTTCGAAGTGATGATGCAGCGGCGCCATGCGAAAGATGCGCTTACCCGTCATCTTGAAGGAGGCGACCTGGAGCATGACGGACAGGGTCTCGGCGACGAAGATGCCGCCCATGATGAGCAGCACCAGTTCCTGCCGGACGACCACGGCCACCACCCCGAGGGCCGCGCCCAGGGCCAGGGCCCCCACATCGCCCATGAAGACCTGGGCCGGGTAGGTGTTGAACCAGAGGAACCCCAGGCCAGCCCCGACCAGCGCCGAGCAAAAGACCACCACCTCGCCCACGCCGGGAACGCTGGGGATCAGCAGGTATTCCGCGAACTTAACGTGACCCGAGGCATAGACGAAGATGCCCAGGGCCCCCGTCACCAGCACCACCGGCATGACCGCCAGCCCGTCCAGACCATCCGTCAGGTTGACCGCGTTGCTCGACCCGACGATGACCAGATAGGTCAGCAGGATGTACCAGGGCCCGAGTTGCAGGGAGACATCCTTGAGATAGGGGATCAGCAGGGCCGTCTCCGCCGGCGTCTTGGCGATCCAAAAGAGCCAGACGGCGGCGATCAGCCCCACCACCGATTGCCAGAAATACTTATGGCGCGCCGCCAGGCCGCGGGGGTTGCGCAGTACCAGCTTCTTGTAGTCATCCACCAGGCCGATGGCGCCGAAGGCCAGGGTCACCAGCAGCACCACCCAGACATAGACATTGGTCAGGTTTGACCACAGCAGGGTGGAGATCCCCACCGCTACCAGCATGAGGGCGCCGCCCATGGTGGGGGTCCCGGCCTTGGAGAGGTGGGACTGGGGGCCATCATCGCGCACCGTCTGGCCAATCTTGTATTGGCGGAGACGGCGGATCATGGCCGGGCCCAGGATAAAGGAGATGGCCAGGGCCGTCAGCACCCCCAGGATGGCGCGCAGGGTCAAATAGCGGAATACGCCGAAACCGCTATTGAAGGAGGTGAGCCAGTCGATCAGGTAGAGCAACATGCGTCAGACCTCCGCCTGGGCGCAGAGGGCATCCGCGACCCGGTCCAGGGCCGCGCGTCGCGAACCCTTGATGAGCACCAGATCGTCACTGTCCAGGTCCTGGCGCAGGGTGGCGATGAGTTCCGCCTGATCCGGAAAATGCCGGGCCCCCGGGCCAAAACCGGCCGCCGCCTCGGCACTCAGGATGCCAACCGTGTAGAGAAACTCGACTCCGGCCGCCCGGGCCGCCCGACCCAGGCGATGATGGAGTTCGGGCGCCTCGGGCCCCAGTTCGCCAAGATCCCCCAGAACCAGCAGATGACGTCCAGGCAGGGACATGAGGACGGCGATGGCCGCCTCCACCGAGTCCGGGTTGGCATTGTAGCTGTCGTCGATCAGACGCGCCCCCCCGGAAACCCGGCGGGGAAAGAGGCGGCCAGGGACCGGCCGCATGGCGGCCAGCCCCGCCGCGATGGCCTCGGGAGCTATCGCCAGGGCGTGGGCCATCGCCACGGCCACCAGGGCATTACGCACGTTGTGGGTACCGGCCAAGGCCAATGCCAGGTTCAGTACCTGGCCGGCGGCCGTCACCTGAAAGGTGGTGCGGAAACCCGCCGCGTCCCAGCGCGTCGCCACCGATGTCGGATCCACGCTCAGATCCGCCGCGCCCGCCGCGCCGCAGGTGAGGCAGGCGCGGGCGCCGGCCAGTTCCCGCCACAAGCCGGACCAGGGCGAATCGGCGGGGAAGATAAAGACGCCATCCTGGCGCAGACCCGCGACGATCTCGCCCTTGGCCCGGGCCACCCCCGCCAGGCTGCCGAAACCCTCCAGATGGGCGCGGCCGGCGTTGGTGATGGCCGCGACCTCGGGCCGGGCGATGCCGGTCAGATAGGCAATCTCCCCCGGATGGTTGGCCCCCATCTCCAGAACCAGAAAATCCTCCTCTCCCGCCTCCAGCAGGGTCAGGGGCAGACCGATGTCGTTGTTCAGGTTACCCCGCGTCGCCCGTACCCGGCCCGCCTGGCCGAGGATGGCGGCGATCATCTCCTTGGTGGTGGTCTTGCCGTTGCTGCCAGTCAGGGCAACGACGCGGCCGGCGAAGCGATCACGATGAGCGGCGGCCAGTTGGCCGAGGGCCAGGCGGGTGTCCGCGACCTGCCACTGGGGCAGATCGATGGCCAGGGGTCGTTGGACCAGGAGGGCGGCGGCGCCCTGGTCGCGGGCGCTGGCGGCGAAGTCATGGCCATCGCGGCGATCGCCCGGCAAGGCCACGAAGAGGCGGCCGCCCAGGTCCTGGCGGCTGTCGATACCCACGCCACGAAACGCTGCATCGGCACCCAGCCGCCGGCCACCCACCCGGGCGACGGCCTGGTCCAGGGTCCAGGGCAGGGAAGAGGCCGTCACGCCGCGGCCTCCAGGTAACGAGTCCCCATCCGCTCGACGAGGGCCTGCTGGACCTGGGCGCGGTCGCTGAAATGTACCTGGCGGTCGCCGAGGTCCTGGTGGGTCTCGTGGCCCTTGCCAGCCACCAGCACCACGTCATCCCGACCGGCGGTGGCGATGGCGCGCCGGATGGCCAGACCGCGCCGGCGTTCGATGGCGGCCCGGGTCGGCTGCTTCATGCCGCCCAGAATCTGGTCGATGATGGCATGACCCTCCTCCCGGCGCGGGTTGTCATCGGTGAGGAGCACCTGGTCGGCCAGGCGTTCGGCCACGGCCCCCATGAGGGGTCGCTTGCCGGTGTCCCGGTCGCCGCCACAGCCGAAGACGCAGATCAGGCGGCCCCGGGCATGGGCGCGCAGGTTGAGCAAAGTCTCCTCCAGGGTATCCGGGGTCTGGGCATGGTCCACCACCACCAGAGGGACACCGGCGCCGCCAAAGGGCTCCAGGCGCCCGGGCACGCCGCGCACCTTGGCCAGGGCCCGCAGCGCCCGGTCCAGATCCAGGCCCCGGGACAGCAACACCAGCAGCACGGCCAGGATATGAGCGGCATTGAGGCGACCGATCAGCCCCAGTTCCAGGCTCGCCGCGCCGGCGCTGGTCTCCAGTTCCAGCCGCATACCTCCGGGGATGGGAGCGAGGGCGCGCAGACGGGCCCAGACCGCGCAGGCCTTGGGGACTTCCAACGCGGGATTCAGGCTATAGCCGCCAACCTTCACGCCCGCCGCCAACTCCTCCAGAATACGGGGGCTCAGGGCATCGTCGAGATTGAGGATGGCCCATTCGAGTCCGGGGACCTGGAAGAGGCCGCGCTTGGCCAAGCCGTGGCTGGCCAGGTCGCCGTGATCCTCGAGATGATCCCTGCTCAACTGTGTGAAAATGGCCTGGCGAAACTGCACGCCCGCCGCCCGGCCCTGGTCCAGGGCCTGCGAGGAAACCTCCATGGCCACGGCCCGGGCCCCGCGCTCGCGCAGCCAGGCCAGCGTCTCCTGGAGACTCACCGGGTCCAGGGTCTCCTGGCTGGTGGGCACCAGATCGTCGGGAAAGCCGACCCCCAGGGCGCCGATCAGACCACAGGCCATCTCCCCGGCCAGGGCCTGGGCCAGGTAGTGGGTGACGCTGGTCTTGCCGGGGGTGCCAGTGACGCCCAGCACCTGAAGGTGGGCGCTCGGTTCGCCCAGGAAGCGGCCGGCCAAGCGGCTCGCCTGGTGGCGCAGATCCGGCACGGGGATGACCGGCAGGCCCAGGTCGACGCCGAGGCCGGACAGGGTCACCGCGTCCCAGGAACCCCGTGGCTCGGCGGCGATAGCGGCCGCGCCCCGCGCCCGGGCCTCGGCGGCGAAGTCAAGCCCATGTCCCCGATCACCCGAACAGGCGAGAAAGAGCCAGCCCGGCTGGATACGGCGGCTGTCCTGGGCCAGACCGGAGATAGCCACAGCCTCGTCCGCCGCCAGGTCCGCCCCGGCAAAGCCCGCGAGCAGGTCGCTCAAACGCCACAGGGGTCGCGGGCCTAGGCCTCGGCCCTGGCGCGCCGTCATCGAGCCGTATCCGTGCTGGCCATCAGCATCTTCACCTCCGGATGGTCCGGCGGCACATTGAAGAGGCGCAGGGCGCCCTGCATGATACGGGCGAAGGCTGGGGCCGCCACCAGGCCGCCATAGTACTTGCCGGCGCTCGGTTCATCGACCATGACCACCAGGACGAAGCGCGGATCTTTGGCCGGGGCCATGCCGGCGAAGACGGCCTGATAACGCCCGGCGGCATAACCCCGCCGGCCGGAGGACTTCTTGGCCGTGCCCGTCTTACCGGCGACGCCATAGCCCTCGATCATGGCCTGCTTGGCGGTGCCCTTCGGGGAGACCACCGTCTCCATCATGGCGCGGACCTGTTGCGCCGTCTTGACGCTCAACACCTGCTCACCCGCCGGGGCCTGGTCCACCTTGAGCAGGCTCATCGGCCGCAGCACACCATCGGCGGCCAACACCGAATAGGCCCGGGCCAGTTGCAGGGGCGTGACCGAGAGCCCGTACCCAAAGGCCTGGGTGGCGTACTCGAAATCGGACCAGCGCTTGTAGTTGCGGAAGCGGCCGGTCTCCTCGCCGGGGAACTGAATTCCGGTAGCCTTGCCAAAGCCCACCTTGTCGTACAGGTTCCAGAGGCTCTCGCGCTTCATCCGCAGCGCCATCTTGACCACGCCAACATTGCTGGACTTGGTGATGACGGAGGTGGTGTCCAGGCGCCCGTAATTGTGGATGTCCTTGACGGTATTGCTGCCCACCGCGAGGGAGCCGGGACTGGTGTCGATGGGCGTGGTCGGCGTCACCAGGCCCTGTTCCAGGGCGGCGGCGACGACGAAGGGCTTGATGGTGGAGCCCGGCTCCATGACATCGGTCACGGCGCGGTTGCGGCGGGTACTCAGATCACCATCTCTATCGCCATTGGGGTTGTAGGCCGGCTGGTTGACCATGGCCAGCACCTCCCCGGTCCGGACATCCAGGACCACCGCCGAGGCGGACTTGGCCTTGTGCTCCCGCACCGTGCGCATCAACTCCCGGTAGGCAAGGTATTGCAAGCGGCGGTCGATGCTCAGCTCCAGATCCTTGCCATGGCGCGGCGGGCGGACCCGCTCCACCTCGGCGACCAGTTGCTGGCGTCCGTCCTTGATGACCCGCCGCAGGCCGGGCTCGGCGCCCAGCCAGCCATTGAAGGCCAGTTCCATGCCCTCGATGCCCTTATCGTCCACGTCGGTGAAGCCGATGATGTGGCCGAAGATCTCCCCGCCCGGATAGAAGCGCTTGTACTCGGTCTCCATGCCGAGTTCGTGAATCTGGTACTGCGCCTTGATCCGCTCCACATCCTGAGCCTGATCGGGATCGATGCGCCGCTTGAGGTAGATGAAGCCCTTGGTCTGGCGGTCCGCGACCCGCTGCTTCAGGTCCTTCCTGGCGATTCCCATGGCATCCGCCAACTCCCCCATGGCCTCGGGGTAGTCCTTCATCTTGCGGGGGTCGGTCCAGACGCTGGCGACGGGAGAACTCACCGCCAGGGGCTCGCCGTTGCGGTCCAGGATCATGCCGCGCCGCGCCGGTATCTCCCAGTCACGGAGATAGCGGGCCTCGCCCTCCTCGCGCAGGAATTCCCGCTCCAGGACCTGGCGCTGGAAGGCACTCACCACCACCGCCACCAGTAAGGCCCCCAGAAACCCCAGCAGCACCAGGCTGCGCCGGTTGAAATTAAAGGCGAGGCCCTTGGCGCTCCCGTCGCGTTTGCGCCTCGCCAAATCAGTGCCGAACATGACCCAATCCCCCAATGGTCCTGACATCCACCCCTCGCGGCATAAACATATCCAGCCGCGTCCGCGCCGCCGTCTCCACCCGTGGGTGGGTCCCCAGCGCCGCCTCCTCGAGCCGCAGCACGCCCCACTCCTCCTCCAGTCCCTGGACTTCCTTGGTGAGCGACTGCAACGCAATGAATTCGATTCGTGTTTGATATTTGGCGTAAACAACCCCGACTCCGGAGGCCACGACGGCCAGGCCGAGCAGGGCAACCACAAGCAGATCCCGCATGGTCATGCCAGACGCTCCGCCACCCGCATCACGGCACTGCGCGCCCGCGGATTGGCCGCGACCTCGGCCGGGGAGGCATGGACCGCCTTACCGATCGGGCGCAGCCAGGACTGGGTCTCCTGGGCCCGGACCGGTACGCCCCGAGGAAATTGTTGGCCCCTGGCCTCGTCGCGCATGAAGCGCTTGACGATACGGTCCTCCAGGGAGTGAAAGCTGATGACCACCAGGCGACCGCCCAAGGCCAGCAACTCCCGGGCCCCGGCCAGGCAGAGCCGCAGTTCCTCGAGTTCGCGGTTGATCTGGATGCGGATGGCCTGGAAGGTCCGGGTCGCCGGGTGCTTGCCCGGCTCGCGGGTCGGGGCGGCGGCGGCTACCAGGCTCGCCAGGCGCTCGGTGGTCAGGATGGGGGCCTCGGCCCGGGCGGCGACCAGGGCGCGGGCGATGCGGCGGCTGAAACGTTCCTCGCCAAATTCATGCAGAACCTGGGCGATCTCCGCCTCCTTGGCCCGCGCCAGCCACTGGGCGGCCGTCTCGCCGGCGCTGTTGTCCATGCGCATATCCAGGGGGCCCGCGGCGGCAAAACTGAAGCCGCGCCCGGCCTCGTCCAACTGGGGCGAGGAGACGCCGATGTCCAGCAGGAGACCATCGATGGCGCCCAGCACACCCTGACGCCGCGCCACCGCCGCCGCCGCGGAGAAGGGGGCCTGCTCGACCACCAGGCGCGGGTCCTGGTCCGCCAGGGCGCGCGCGACGGCGACCGCTTCAGGGTCCCGATCCAGGACGAGCAGGCGTCCGGCGCCCCCCAGCCTGGCCAGCAGGGCACGCGCATGCCCGCCCCGGCCAAAAGTGCCGTCGAGATAGATCCCATCGGGACGAATCGCCAGAGCCTCCAAGCTTTCCTCCAGCAAGACGGGCCTATGCCCATGAATGGCCATAAGATTTAGAAAGGGATTAAATGGAAAGGGACGCGAATTCGGGTGAGGACTCGAGTTGGGCCAGGTCCTCTTCGTTCAACCATTGATCACGGCGCGCCACCCAGGTGTCCTCGTCCCACAGTTCAAACTTATTACTCTGCCCGACCAGGGCCACCCGCTTGTCCAGATTCGCGAACTGGCGTAACTCGGTCGGCAATTGCAGCCGGCCCTGGGCATCCATGTCCACGTCATGGGCATGGCCGATGTAGAGTCGCTGTAATTTACGCGCGGTGGGATTAAAGGAGGGCAGCTTCTCCAGCTTGCGCTCGATCTCCTTCCAGTTGGGTTCCGGGTAGATCAGGAGGCAACGATCGGGGTCGATCGTGACCACCAGATGCGCGGCGCAACAACTCTGGAGTTGCTCGCGATAACGAGCGGGCATGGCCAGCCGGCCCTTGGGATCAAGACTAAGGGTTGAAACCCCGCGAAACACAGCCGCCCCCCGTTATGGCGAAATTACTCCCTTTTAATCCACTTCATTCCACTTTCATCCTCATACTAGGCAACGGCGCCCCCCTCGTCAAGCGACAATCTCGTTTTTCCTCCAGCCTGTCAGCAAGTTAGGGCACTTCTTGACCCTTGAGTCACCATTGAGACAAGAACTGCGAATTATCAATGGGATGCCGATGGCGGCCCGGGCCATGGCCCAAGGAACCGGCCCCACCAAGCTAAG